>JAHCID010000006.1 GCA_026129405.1 bacterium | reverse complement strand
CGAGGAGCGCGGCTACCTCGAGCTTGAGCTCGGCCGGCGCGAGGCGGCGCTCGCGAGCCTCGAGCTCGCCCGCCGCCTCGGTCGCGACGGCTTCGCGGTCGAGCAGGCACGCGGCGATCTGCTGCTCGCCGGCGGCGACGCCACGGGTGCCCTCGCGGCCTACCGCGCGGCGTGGCGCGAGCGTCCCGACCCGCGGAGCGCGCTCGGGGCGGGCTACGCCTACGCGAAGCTCGGGAAGCCCGGCCTCGCCGTCGAGGAGATCGAACGCGCGCTCGACGCGGCGCCGCTCCTCGCATCGGACGAGCGGCGCACCGCCCTCGCGACGCTCGGCTACCTGCGCGCCGAGCTCGGGCAGCATCGCGGCGCCGCCGCGGCGTGGACCGCGGCGCAGGCGATCGCGTTCGAGCCCGCCCTGGTGCTCCCGCTCGCACGCGAGCAGCGTCAGGACGGCGATCTCGACGCGGCCGCGGCCACGCTCGCAACCCTCGATCCACGATCGCTGTCCGCGGATGGATCCGCCGTGTGGTTCAGCGAGCGTGCCGCGATCGCGCGGGCACGCGCCGCGCGCCTGCCCGCCGGCGAGGCGGAGACGACGCCGCGTCGCGACGAGCTCCTGCGCGCGGCGGCAGGCGACCTCGAGGAGGCGCTGGCGCAGGAGCCCACGCCCGGCCGCGAGTACGAGCTCGGCCTCGTCTATCTCGACCAGGGCGAGCCCGAGCGGGCGATCCCGCCGCTCGAGCGCTCGCTCGCGAGCGGCCCGTTCGTGCCGGAGCACGCCGCGACGCTCGGCTACGCCTACCAGGCCGTCGGGCGCTGGGACGACGCGGGCCGGGAGCTGGCGCGATCGCTCGACGCCGACGGCGACCAGCTGGCGCTGTACGAGGACCTCGCCTACGTGCGCGTCAAGCAGGTCCGCAACGACGACGCGATCGCGCTCCTCGAGCAGGCGATCGACAACACGCCGCTCTACCCGGTGCACGACGCCGCCGAGCGCGCCGACCTCGACGCCCGCCGCCTGGCGATGCGCCGGGAGGTCAGCGAGCTGTCGCGGCGCTTCTCGCTGCTCGCCTACACGTCGATCTGCTTCGGGACCCGGAACTGTGAGGTGGGCGCGGTGGCGCCGTTGTCGGCGGGCGCCAGCAAATCGCAGGGCGGCGCCGAGCTCGCGGTTCGCCCGCCGGTGATCGGCTACCGCGACGGCCGCGTCTTCGAGGTCATCTCGCGCACCCTGTTCGAGCAGGAGGTGAACTCCATCGAGCCGCGCGGCAAGACCACGGTCGTCACGCTCGGCGTGCGCTACAAGCCGCTGTCGCTGGTCGACGGCTACCTCAGCGCCGAGCGGCTGTTCGGCGTCGGCGACGAAGCGCAGGACAACGTCCTCCTGCGCGGCACGCTCGGCTGGCAGCACGGCTACGCCATGCAGCCCGGCGTGGCGCGCTGGTGGTACACGACGCTCTACGCCGACGTGGCGCGGACCATGGAGGGACCGCGCGACTGGTTCCTCTACACCGAGGCCCGGCAGGGCATGACGTTCAACGTCTACGGCGACCGCACCATGGTGACGCCGCATCTCTACGGCCGCGGCCGCTTCCAGGTGGGCGACGGGCGCGATCTCCAGGAGGTCGATTTCGGGCTCGGCGTCGTGCTGCGCTGGCTGTTCCGCGCCGACACGTACCACGACTGGCAGTCGAGCGCGGAGCTGCTGCCGCGGATCGGCTACGACGCCTACAACAGCGACGGCCGCGACCTGACCCTGTCGCTGACCGCGATCGTGAGGTTCTGACGTGGAGCGGATCGTCGCGCGCGTCCTCGCGATCGTGCTGCTCCTCGCGGGGCTCGCGCAGCCCGTCACGGAGGCGTCCGCCGGTACCGCTGCCGCGTGCCGGGGCATCGACGGCTCGTTCCTCCAGCTCACGCGGGCCGACGCCCTGCGCCCGCGGGCGGACTGGGAGCGTCTGTTCGCCGACATGGCGGCGGTCGGCGTCGCGCAGGTCTTCGTGCAGTGGACCCTGGCCGACGGCGTGGCGTTCTACGCCCAGGATCCGCCGCGTGCGGACGACGTGCCGATGGTCGACCTGCTGCTCGCGCTCGCCGAGCAGCACGGCATGCGCGTCTGGCTCGGGCTCGCGCACGACGCCGGCTGGTGGGCGGGCATCGATCGCGCGCGGCCGGCGAACGAGGTCGACGTCTTCCTCGCGCGCCGCCGGCTCGCGAACCTCGCCGTGGCGCGGGCGCTCGCGCCGGCGGTCGCCGGCCGGCCGTCGTTCGCGGGCTGGTACGTGCCCGACGAGGTGGACGACCGGAACTGGCTCGACGCCGAGCGCACCGCGCTCGTCGCCGACTACCTGGCGACGCTCGGCCGCGAGCTGGCGCCGCTCGCGCCCGGCGCCGGGATCGCGGTCTCGGGGTTCGCGCAGGGCTGGGGAACGCCCGGGCAGGTGGCCGCGCTCTGGGGCACGGTCGCGGCGCGGGCGCCGCTCACGCTGCTGCTGTTCCAGGACGGCATCGGTGCCCGCAAGCTCGGGCTCGACGATCTGCCCGCGTACCTGCCGCGACTGCGCGCGGCGCTCGACCCGCACGGCAAGCGCCTCGGCGTGGTGGTCGAGCTGTTCGACGCGACGAGCCCCGAGGCCGGGACGGCGTTCGCCGCCGTGCCGGCACCGCTCGGCCGCGTCGAGCGCCAGCTCGGGATCGCCTGGCGCGAGGCGACCGGACCCGTCGTCGGGTTCAGCGTGCCGGACTACCTGAGCCCGTTCGGCGGCGCGGCGGCGGGGCGGGCGTACGCGGCGTACCGGGACTTCGTCGGGCGCTGCACGGCCGGGCGCGGAGCGCGGCCGCGATCACGGAGAACGGGGGACCGATGACGGACGAGCGAGATGGGCAGCAGAGGATCGTCTGCGTGGTGGGCACGCGCCCCGAGGCGATCAAGATGGCGCCGGTGATCGAGGCGCTCCGCCGCGAGCGCTGGGCGCGTCCCTACGTCCTCGTGACCGCGCAGCACCGCGAGATGCTCGATCAGGTGATGCAGCTCTTCGGCATCCGCGCCGACGACGACCTGAACGTCATGCGGCCGAACCAGCAGCTCCCCGCGCTGACCGCGCAGCTGATCACCGGCCTCGACGCCGCCTTCGCGCGCGCGCGGCCCGACGCCGTGCTGGCGCAGGGCGACACGACGACGGTGCTCTGCGCCGCGCTGGTGGCGTTCTATCGGCGCATCCCGTTCGGCCACGTCGAGGCCGGGCTGCGCACCGGCGACCTCGGCTACCCGTTCCCGGAGGAGGCGAACCGCGTGCTCGCGAGCCGGGTGACACGCTGGCACTTCGCGCCGACCGCAACCGCGCGCGCGAACCTGCTGCGCGAGGGCATCGACCCGGCGACGGTGCACGTCACCGGCAACACCGTGATCGACGCGCTCCTCAGCGTCGCCCCGCGTGCGCGCGGCGTCGACCTCGGGTTCGCGGCCGGCAAGCGTCTGCTCCTGATGACCGCACATCGGCGCGAGAACTTCGGCGCGCCGATGGAGGCGGTGTTCGCGGCCGTGCGCGAGCTGGCCGACCACTTCACCGACCTGGCGGTGCTCTACCCGGTGCACCCGAACCCCAACGTCAAGGAGCCGGCGGAGCGCATCCTCGGTGGACATCCCCGCATCCGCCTCGTGGCGCCGCTCGACTACGAGCCCTTCGTCGCGGCCATGTCGGCGGCGTACCTGGTCGTGACCGACTCGGGCGGGGTGCAGGAGGAGGCGCCGGCGCTCGGCAAGCCGGTCCTCGTGCTGCGCAACGAGACCGAGCGCCCGGAGGCGGTCGACGCGGGCGTCGTACGGCTCGTCGGTCCGGTGCGCGAGCGGATCGTCGAGGCGGTCGCCACGCTGCTCACCGACGCCAACGCGTACCGCGCGATGGCGCGCGGCGTCTCGCCGTACGGCGACGGCCATGCGGCCGGGCGCATCGTCGACGTGCTCGGACGGGATCTGCGCTGAGCGCCGGCGCGCGCGACCCGGCGGGCGGCGATGCGGCCGAGGAAGTCGCGATGCGAGCGTCGCGCGCGGACGGACGCGCTACGGCGCCACCGTCACCGCCCCTTCGAGCGGCAGGTCGCGTGACGACGAGCCGACCCGCACCTCGTAGGTGATCGGCTCGAGCACCCACGCGCCCGCGGCGCCGTCCCAGTAGGCGAGGTCCGCGGCGCGCAGATCGAAGGCCACGGTGCGGGTCTCGCCGGGGGCGAGGGTCACGCGCGCGAAGCCCTTCAGGTCGTGCACCGCGCGCTCGACGGCCGAGCCGCGGTAGCCGACGTAGAGCTGCGCCACCTCGTCGCCGGCCAGCGTGCCGGTGTTGGTGACGTCGGCCGTCACCCGCAGCCGGCCGTAGGGCGCGAGCGTCGGGGAGGAGACGGTGAGGTTGGCGTACGCGAAGGAGGTGTACGAGAGGCCGAAGCCGAAGGGGAAGAGCGGCGCGACCTCGGTGCGGTCGAGCCAGCGATAGCCGTGGAAGTAGCCGTACGGCACGGTGAGGCCGACGTTGTCGAAGGGCGGCAGGTCGGCCTCGGCGCGCGGGAAGCTGGCCGGCAGCTTGCCCGACGGAACGACGTCGCCGAACAGGATCTCGGCGATGGCGGTGCCGCCCGCCTGGCCCGGATACCACGCCATGAGGACGGCCCCGACGTCGTCCAGCCACGGCATGGTGAGCGCACCGCTGCCCTCGAGGACGACGATGGTGCGCGGGTTCAGTGCCGCCGCCGCCGCGATGAGCGCGTCCTGTCCGGCCGGCAGCGCGAGCGAATCGCGGTCGCCGCCGGAGATCAGGCCCTCGCCCTCGTCGGCGGCGGTGAGGCCGGCGACGACGACGACGGCGTCGGCTGCGGCGATCCGTGTCTGATCGTCGGGCGACAGCGCGCCCGATGCCACGTGCGAGACGGTGACCTCGCCGGCGGCCGCGGTGATCCCGGCGAGCGGAGTGATCGCGACCGTCGGCAGCGCGGCGCTGCTGCCGGTATCGCCGAGGTTGGCGACGTCGGCGAGATCGCCGACCACCACGATCGAGGTCGCCTGCGCGCGCGCGATGGGCAGGGCGCCGGCGTTCTTCAGCAGCACGATGCCCTTGCGCGCGACCTCGAGGGCCGTCGCCCCGTGCTCCGCGGTCTCCACGCGCGCCGGGTCCACCCGGGGCGGGTCGGTGTCGAGCCGGAAGCAGACCTCGGCGCGGAGCACGCGCCGGACGGCGGCGTCGATGCTGGCCGGCGACGCCTGGCCCTTCGCGACGGCGTTGGCCAGCGGCGCGCCGAAATAGGTGTCGCCCGGCATCTCGATGTCGAGGCCGGCGTCGAGCGACGCCAGCGTGCTGCGTGTTCCCAGCACCCAGTCGGACTCGACGAAGCCCTGGAAGGCCCAGTCGCCCTTCAGGACGTCGCGGAGCAGTGGGGCATTCTCGGCGCAGTAGGCGCCGTTCACCTTGTTGTAGGCGGTCATCACCGATCCGGCGTTGCCCTCGCGGACGGCGCTGCGGAAGTGCGGCAGGTAGATCTCGCGCAGCGTGCGGGCGTCGAGGACGACGTTCACGTTGAAGCGGGTGTCCTCGATGCTGTTGGCCGCGAAGTGCTTCGGGTTGGCGATGGCGCGGCGCTGGACGCCCCGGACGAAGCCGACGCCCATGCGCGACAGCAGATGCGTGTCTTCGCTGTAGGTCTCCTGCGCCCGTCCCCAACGGGGATGGCGGAGCATGTTGATCGTCGGCGCGAGCAGCACGCCGGCGCCGCGCGCCCGTGCCTCGGTTCCCATGACCTCGCCGACCCGGGCCTCCAGCGCCGGGTCCCAGGTGGCGCCACGCGCCATGCCGACCGGGAACGTGGTGCTGCGGCCGGTGGCGGCGCTCACCCCGCGCGGCCCGTCCACCAGCCCCAGCGCGGGCACGCCGAGGCGCGGCACCCCGGCCACCTGCCACACGCCGCCGACCATGGCGCCGGTCCCGTGCATGAGCCCGAGCTTCTCCTCGAGCGTCATCTGCGCCAGCAGCTCGTCGAGGCGCGCCTCCACCGCGACCGTCGCGTCGCCGCAGAATCCCTCGTGCGGGAACTCCGCGGCGAGGGCGCCGGCGCTGGCCGCCTCGGCCGCCGCGAGCACGCACTCCGCCGCGGCGGCGACGCTCCCGCCGCCGGCGCAGGGCGGGCCGAGGTAGGGCGCGTCGTCGCAGGCCGCGGTAATCTTGCGCAGGCCGGCGCGTCGCGCCGCCTCCAGCCGCGTCGCGGTCGCCGGGTGCGCGCTGCACGCCGTTCCCGGCGCGAGATCCTGCGGCGGGCGCAGCTTGCAGCGCTGGAGCAGACGCAGTCGCGTGAGCGCGGTCGTGGCCGCGACCGCCGACGTCTTGCGCTGGCACCGCCGCGCGCGTGCGGACGCGGTCGGCCGGCCGGCGTCCGCGACGCCCATGAGCGTGGCCGCCTCGGTCTCGTGGGTCGTGCGCAGGCAGGCGACCAGGGCAGCGATCGTGGTCACGCCGTCGCACTCGCCGCCGGGCGCGAGGTTGCGGGCGGTCGCGTCCGTACACTTCCGGGTGAGGCGCCTGGTCACGCGGGCCGCGGCACTGCCGCGGACCCGGGCGAGACAATCCGTGTCCGGCGCCAGCGTGCCGCGGCCGATCGCCTGGCGACAGCGGCCGGCGGACGCCAGCGAGCGGGCGAGCAGCGCGCGGCCGACGCTCGCCGTCGCCGCCTGGCATTTCTGCTCCGGCGATGCGGCGCCCTGCGCCGGAGCGGCGAAGGGCGCCAGGAAGGAAAGGGCGAGGACGACGGGAGCGGCACGGCGATGGAGTCCCACGAATGGTCGTGTACGAGGCCGGCGCGGGGACCGTCAATGCGAAGGGGCGTCCATGGTTCGCTGCGCCGCTCAGTGCGTCGCCGACATTCTGCCCCCGGGCGCGAACCAGGAGCGCGAGTCGCACGGCGGAGACGCCGGCCGCGTCGAAGCGTCGGCCGTTGCGTGGAGAGGTCGCGCGGCGCCCACGGACTCCGGGGCGCGAGCGTCGCGGCGGAAGCAGGGCGCCGCCGCGCGTGGCGCCGGTGTCCAGCTCGTCGCCAAGTCCAGCGACCGCCAAGCTGGAAAGGCGGTGCCGAGCGTCGCCACGCCGAACGCGAAGACCGTCCCGAGGAAGACCAGAATCGCCGTCGCTTGCGCCGGCGTCCCGCTGAACGCCGTACCGCCGATGCGGCGGCCGGGGGCGAGCAGCAGCGGCATCGCGTAGGTCAGCACGAGTCCCATGACGACGGCGACGAATGCGCCGCAGATCGTCAGGACGATGCCGAAGCGGCGCGACTGGAGCGCGCTTCCGCACTGCGGGCAGTGCAAGACGTAGGCATGGTTTCGAAACCGCAGCTCGAGCAGCGGCTGAGGTCTTCGGGGTCGCTGCCGTCGCCACGGCCGTGGAAGAAGTCGGGCTCGGCACGAAGGCCGCTGCCGTAGTGCGCGACCACCTGTCGAGCAGCGGCGAGCGACCCCGGCGCGAACGGGAAGCGAAGCCGCGTCGAGAGGGCGCGCACCTTGCCGATCACGCCCGGGTAGTGGAGCCCGAGGTCCACCACGCAGGACCCTTCCTGGAACACGGCGCCCGTGATCTGGGGGGTCCCGCGAGCCGGCAGGCGGTGGATGCTGCCGTCCACCAGGATCGCGCCGTCCCGCCGGTCGACACCGTGGCGGCGGCCGCGGCGGCGACGCCGGCGAACGCGAGCGTCAACGCGATCGTGCGCCAGCGCGCAGGGCGTCGCATCGCCGCGCTCAATAGTGGGCGTGGGGCGCGGGACGCAACCGGGAAGACGCGGCGCGAGCCCCGCTGCCCGACCCGAGTCGGGCTCGTGCGTCGCCCTGCAGCTCAGGCCCGGTCGCGCCCGAGCACGTCCTCGAGCCGCTCGACGATGTCCCACTCCGTGGCCCAACGGCGCACGAGCCCCTCGTCGATCGGCCGGCCGTCGAGCTCACGCGTGCGGATCACTTCGACGATGTCCTCGAGATCGTGCGGCCGACCGGCGATCAGCTTGTAGACGATCAGATGCTCCGGGGTGACGACGCGCGCGGAGCACCCAAGATCGGCGAGAACCGCCAGGGTCACCGCCTCGACCTCGAAGGGCGTCTTCGCCGGCAGGATGTCGAGGCGACGCACGATGCCCGTCGGGCGCTCCAGGCGGAGCAGATCGGGGACGTCGTCGGCGGCGTCGCCCGCCGTCCGGCGCACGGCGATGCCGCGAGCGGCCAGCGCGGCGACCAGGCGATCGCAAGCCGCCCGGTCCGGAACGATCGCTGCGAGATCCAGGTCCGCCGTCGCACGGGGGGTCGCCCAGGCGTTGCGCGCCACGGCACCGATCACGGCGTGGCGGATCGCCGCCTCCGCGCACGCGGCGCCGGCGTCACGCAGCAGTGCGAGCGGGTCGTCAGCCACGCCGCATCCCGAGCCGCCGCCGCGCCTCGGCGAGCCCGATCTGCTGCTCGGCACGCCGGTCGAGCGCGCGCTCGATGCCCGGCGTCCGCGGGGCGGCTCCGAGGAGGAAGCCGGCCGCGACGCGCTCGGCCGCCGGCGTTCGGAGGGCATCGCGACGTTGCTCCGACTTCTTCTCGGCCATCGCCGCACCGATCCGCACGAAGCGGTCCCGGTTGGCTCGCGCTCTGCCCATGCCGCGATTGTCGCGCCGCGATCCGGCGGGCGCAACCGACGGCGACGGGGCGTCGGCCCGGTCGCGATTCCCGGCGCGCATTGGCACACTGCTCCCATGACGACGACCGTCACGCCCGACGCGCTGAACGACCGCTTCGCGATCGCGGACGCGCTGCGCTTCGACGTCGGCCCCGGCGGGCAGGCGCGTGCGGTCGTGACCGGACCGCTCGCCGCGGGCCGCGTGCACCTGCAGGGCGGTCACGTGACGCACTGGCGGCCGATCGGGAGCGAGCCCGTCCTCTTCCTCAGCCCGAACGCGCAATTCATGCCCGGCCGCGCGATCCGCGGCGGCGTGCCGGTGATCTTCCCATGGTTCGGACCGCGGCGCGACGGTGGTCCCGGCCCGGAGCACGGCTTCGCGCGCACGGCCGCGTGGGCGGTGGAGTCGGTGGGACGCGAGCCGGACGGCGCGGTGACGGTGGTGCTGCTGCTCGAGGACGACGCGGACACGCGCGCAGCGTGGCCGCATGCCTTCGCGCTTCGTCACCGCGTGACCGTCGGGACGCAGCTCGCGATGACGCTCGAGGTCGAGAACCGGGGCGGGACACCGTTCGTGTTCGAAGCCGCGCTGCACACCTACCTGCGGGTGGGGGACGTCGGTGCCGTCACGGTGTCCGGGTTGGCCGGCGCGACCTGCGTCGACAAGAACGCGGGCCTGCGCCGTCACGTCGAGGACGATGCACCGCTGCGGATCACCGGGCCGACGGACTGCATGTACCTCGGAACCACGGCCGCCTGCGTGGTCGACGACCCGATCCTCGCTCGGCGGCTGGTGGTGGAGAAGCACGGCTCGGCGAGCACGGTCGTGTGGAATCCCTGGGCCGCGAAGGCCGCGGCGATGGCGGACCTCGGCGCCGACGCATGGCGGACGATGCTGTGCGTGGAGACGGCGAACGTCGCCGACGACGCCGTGACGCTCGCGCCGGGTGCGGGTCACGCGATGACGGCGCGGCTCGCGAGCCGCAGGGGTCCGTGATCGAGCGGCCGGCGTGTCCCCCACACGGGATCTCGATCGCGGGGGACTCTCGACGCGCGGGGCTCAGGAGGGAGCGATCAGTGTCAGCTTCGGGAAACAGGTCCGGTAGCGAGGGGCGTCACGCGTGAGCAGCTTCAGACCCGACACGCTGGCGTGCGCACCGATGTAGAAGTCCGGCAATGGCGATGTCCGGACCCCCCGGCGCTTGCGGTAGGCGACGAAGCACTTGCCCGCGAGGAACGCGGCCTCCCAGGGGAGGGCGAGACGATGGAACGTCACCCGCGGGAGCTCGGCGTCGACCTCTTCGATCCGCCGGAAGCCGACCGACACTTCGGCGTAGATGATGGGACTGATCGCCAGGACGTCCCGATCGCCTTGCTCGGCGAGCGCGTCCATGGACCACGGCGACCAGCGCGGATCCTCCGTCAGGACGTCGAGCAGCACGTTGCTGTCGACCAGGACGGGCACTACTTCCCGCCACGCGTGAGCGCCATGATCTGCTCGGTCGTGAGGCCGCTGGTCGCCTTGCCCCGCAGGTGCTCGACGATGCTGCGACCCCGCCCTGGCTGGCGCCCGCCCCGGGCCTTCCTGATCCGCACCGCCGTGCCCTCGACGGTGAATTCCACCTCGCTGTTGGGCAAGAGCCCCAAGCGTTCGCGGATCTCGACCGGGATGGTGACTCGCCCCTGCAGGACGACCGGCCGTTCGGCGCGACCTCGACGGTGCCGAGAGCCTGCCGACCGCCGCGGCGCTCACCCCTCGTACAGCTTGACGATCGTCACCGCGCCCGCCGGCGCGGCCTTCACGCACAGGTCGCACAGCGTGCACTCGTCGAGGTTGTCGTCGACGATCTCGCAGTGGCCGTTCGCGCCGACCTTGAAGATGTTGACCGGGCAGACCTCGGTCAGCTTCTTCGCCATGGCCGGATCGGCCTGCACCTTCGGGTCGAGCTTCACGTCGATGAACATGCCGGGCATCGGTCAGGCCCCCACCTTGGCGAGGCCTTCCTCGATCAGCCCCGGAATCTCCTCGATGCGCTCGGCGACGCCGATGCCGGCGGCGCGCATGCGCTCGATCTTGTCGGCCGTCGTGTCGGCCTTGCCTTCGACGATGGTGCCGGCGTGGCCGAAGCGCATGCCGGGCATCTCGTCCATGAAGCGGCCGGCCATGAACGCGACGATGGGCAGGCGCGACTTGTGCTCCTTCACCCAGTCGGCCAGCTCGGCCTCCATGCGGCCGCCGGGCTCGGAGTAGATGGCGATGGCCTTCGTCTCCGGGTCGGCCTCGAAGAGCGGCATCAGCTCGGCGTAGGTCGAGCCGATGACGGCGTCGCCGCCGATCGACACGCAGGTCGACTGGCCGAATCCGGCGGCGGAGAGCGTGTTGGCGATCTCGGTGGTCATGCCGCCCGAGCGCGACATCACGCCGATCGTGCCTTTCTTGAAAGCGCGGCGGACGTTCACCGCGGGGCCGCCGAGGCCGCCGACCTTGGCCTCGTCGGGCGAGAGCACGCCGAGGCAGTTCGGCCCGATGATGCGGGCGCCGCGCAGCTTCGCGAGCTCGACCATCTGCGCTACCTCGAAGCGCGGGATGCGCTCGGTGACGATGACGACGAGCTTCACGCCGGCCTCGATGGCCTCGAAGACGGCGTCCTGCGTGAACTTCGGCGGCACGGTGACGATCGACGCGTCGACCTGGTGCTGCTTCGTGATGTCGCGCACGCAGTCGTAGACGGGGACGCCGTAGACGTCGCGGCCGGCGCGACCCGGCGTCACGCCGCCGATGATCTTGGTGCCGTAGTCGAGGCCTTCGCGCGTCAGGTTCACCGCCTCGCGGCCGGTGATGCCCTGGATGATGACCGTGGTGTCCTTGTTGATGAGGATCGACATCGCTCAGCTCGCCATCTTCTTCACGGCGCGTCCGGCCGCTTCGTACATCGACACCGAGCGATCGCAGTACTCGACGCCGTACTTCTCCAGGATCTTGAAGCCGTCGTCCTCCCATGCGCCCGGGATGCGGAAGATCGCGATGGTGTCGGCGGGATTGCGGCCCGCCTCGACGCAGCCCTTGATGACGCCGCGGGCGACGATGTCGACGCGCGTGTTCGAGACCACGTTCATCATCACGGCGATCTTCTTCACGCCCGGCTTCGAGAGGATGAGCTTCGTCAGCTCCTTCGCCTTCTTGACGCTCGGGTTGCCGCCGATCTCGCAGTAGTTCGCCGGCTTGCCGCCGTGCTTGCGGATGGCGTCGAACAGCGTCAGCGAGCCGCCGCCGGCGCCGATCACGAGGCCCAGGTCGCCGTCGAACTCCTTCACGTTGCCGGCGACGCCGCGGTGGTCCGAGGCGTCGACCTCGGCCCCCTTGATCTCGAACTCGGTCGGCGGGCGCGCCTCGCGCGTCTCCTCCTTGCCGATGCCGAGCTCGGCGATGACCTTCGCGTGCTTGTCGCGCGCGTCGCCCTCGAGGTCGATGTGGCCGTCGAGGACGAGGATGCGGCCGTCTTCGGTGCGTCCGATCGGGTTGATCTCGGCGAGCGTCAGGTCGTAGCGCATGAACAGCTCGACGAGCGTCGCGAGGATCGGCGTGAGCTTGTTCAGCACGTCTCCCGAGAGTCCCGTGCCGCCGATCGCCTCCTTCGCCTTGTAGGCGCTGAAGGGGAGCAGGGTGGAGACGTGGACGTGCGACACGTGGTCGGGGTGCTTCTCCGCGACCTCCTCGATGTCGATCCCGCCCATGTCGCTGAAGATCAGCACCGGGAGCTTCCTGCGGCCGTCCCAGGTGACGGCGGCGAAGTACTCCTGCACGACCGGGACGCGCTCCTCGACGAGGACGCCGCGCGCGACCTGCCCGTTGATGACGAGCCGAAGGATGTCCTCGGCGTGCTTCGCGGCGGTGTCCGGGTCGTCCGCGAACTTGACGCCGCCGGCCTTCATGCGGCCGCCGGTGAGCACCTGCGACTTGATGACGACCGGCTTGCCGATCTCGGCGGCGATCTCCTTCGCCTCCGCCGCGGTCTTCGCGACGCGTCCCTTGAGCAGCGGGATGCCGTGCTTCGCGAAGAGCTGCTTGGCCTCGTACTCGTAGAACCGCATGGGCCTCCTCGGGCTGTGGAACCGAGGGTCGGTAACACGCCGCGTTGCGGAGGGTCAACCGCGATCGGGCCGATGAGGCAGGCATGGCCGATCGGCTCGCGGGGCGTGACAACCCGCGGCCGCAGGTGGTAGCCGCTCGACCATGTCCGCCCGCTGGCACGACCGATGCCGCTCCCTCGTGTGCACCGCCCTCGGCGGTCTGCTGCTCGCCGCGAGCGCCGCGTCGGCTGAGGTTCCCGCGCCGACGATCAGCGGGCCGATCTCGTCCCCGGGCAGCGCGTTCATCACGCCGCCCTCGACGCTCGATCTTTCCGGCCTGGGCTGGGTCGAGGAGGAGTACTTCCTCTCGGGAACGGCGCGCGCGTTCACCGCGAGGGAGCCGCTCGCGACCGACGGCAGGTGGGTCGCGGCGGCGGACGGGCCGACCGCGCCGTACACCACCCGCATCCTCGTGCGCCGGCCGGTGGACAAGCGGAAGTTCAACGGCACCGTCGTCGTCGAGTGGCTGAACGTCTCGGGGGGCCTCGACGCCGCACCCGACTGGACGTTCGTGCAGACGCTGCTGCGGCGCGACGGCTACGCCTGGGTCGGCGTGTCGGCGCAGTTCCAGGGCGTGGCGGGGACGGGCGGTCCGCTCGGCCTGAGCCTCGCGCTCAAGACGGTGAACCCGCAGCGCTACGCCCCGCTCAGCCATCCGGGCGACAGCTTCTCGTACGACATCTACTCGCAGGTCGCCGCCGCGCTGCGCAGCCCGAGCGGGCCGCCGCCGCTCGGGCCGCTGCGGCCGCGCCGCATCATCGCCGTCGGCGAGTCGCAGTCGGCGTTTCGCCTGACGACCTACGTCAACGCGGTGCATCCGACCGCGCGCATCTACGACGGCTTCCTCATCCACAGCCGCGGCGGTGGCAGCGCCGCGCTCTCCCAGGCGCCGCAGGCCGCGATCGCCGCGCCGGCGTCGGTGCACGTGCGCGACGACGTCGACGTGCCGACGATGATCTTCCAGACCGAGACCGACCTGGTGTCGCTCGGCTACTTCGCCGACCGCCAGCCCGACGCCGGCAAGGTGCGGCTCTGGGAGGTGGCGGGGACGGCGCACGACGACACCTACGGCCTCGCCGTCGGTCCCGGCGACGCCGGGCGCGGCGCGGCCGACACCACTTACGATCCGCCGGTGACGTCGATCTTCGGCATCTTCACCTGCAACTCGCCGATCAACGCCGGGCCGCAGCACTACGTCCTCAACGCGGCCCTGTGGCGGCTCGCCCGCTGGGTGCGGACGGGCAAGGTGCGCGGCGCGAGCGCGCCGCGGCTCACGGTGACGCCGGGCACGCCGCCGGTGATCGAGCGCGACGCGCTCGGCAACGCGCTCGGCGGCATCCGCACGCCGCAGGTCGACGTGCCGATCGCTGCGCTCTCGGGCCTCGGGCAGACGGGCAACGCGTTCTGCGGCCTCTTCGGCACGACGGTGCCCTTCGACGCTGCGACCCTCGCGAGCCTCTACCCGAGCCACACGCAGTACGTGAAGGCCGTGGTGCGCGCGGCACGCAAGGCGATGAAGGCCGGCTACCTGTTGAAGGCCGACGTGGTCGAGATCAAGAAGGCCGCGAAGGCGTCGTCGATCGGCAGGTAGGCGCGCTCAGGCGAGGCCGAGCGCCGCGAGCGCGGCGTGGAGGTCGCGCTCGAGCGAGCCGGCGAGGATCACCGCGAGGCCGCGCTCGAGGCGTGCGGCGGCGTCGAGCGGGGCGAGGCCGTCCGGGTCGAGCGCCAGCACGAAGGCATCGAGCCCGCGCGGCAGCGCCGGCACCAGCGTCGCCCACTCGTCGGGGGCGACGCATTGGAGCGGCAGGCAGCCGTGGGCGAGCGCGGCGAGCACCCGGAACGGATCGAGCGCCGCGCCGTCGCCGCGCCAGGCGCGCACCCGGGCGCGCTGCTGGATCGCCGCGGCCTCCGCCGCGGGGACGCCGTGGTCGGTGCCCGGGAGGGCGCGATGCGGCGTCCACACGACGCCCGGCCCCCACGCCCGCGTGAGTGCGACGATCACCTCGCTGCTGCCGGGGCCGGGCGGCTCGAGCAGGCACCACGGCACGGGGCGCGCGGTCTCGGCGCGGCATGTCGCGAGCAGGCGCTCGCGCGCCGCCGCCGGCGGGCGCCAGGGGAGGGCGACGGATCCCCGCGCCGGCGCCGTCCACGTCACCTCGAGGCGATGCGTGGCGGGCGCAGTCGGGTCGCGCGCGACGAGCTCGCCCGGGAGAAGGCCGCGGGCGGCGGTGGCGGCGAGCGTGCGGGCCGTTCCCGGCGGCGTCTCGACGCGCACGGTCGTGCCCTCCGGCAGCGGCAGCGGCAGGGGCGCGTCGGGATGCCACCAGGAGAGACGCGCCTGCAGCGCCTCGCGCCAGGCGTCCCAGGCGGGATCGTCGGGAACGGCGTCGTACAGCTCGGTGAACAGCATGCGGCGCTGCTCGCGGCGCGGCGGCGGCAGCGCGCCGAACGCTTCGAGGGTGAGCGGGGCTGCGAACGGCGCGCCCTCGAGGCGGCCGGCGAAGGCGAGCGCGAGCATGGTGCGCAGGCACTTGCGGCAGCGGCCGCAGTTGTCGTCGACGTCGGCCTCCCAGCAGACCTTGAGGCGCGGCAGCGCGATCGGCGACGCGGCGACGGCCTGCACCTTCGCGGTGCGGGGCACGTCGGCGGCGTCGTAGACGACGGTCGTGCGCTCGGTGGACCAGCGTGGGTCGAGGTCGGGATGGCTGCCGTGCGCCGGCCGGTGGGCATGGTCGTGCGTGCCGGGGATCACGAAGGTGGCGACGGCGTTGCCGAGGGCGAGCGCGGTCCCCGCCAGCGCGCCGCCGTGGGTGAAGTCCCAGATGACGAACGGGTCGAGCAGCTCGCGCAGGTCGTGCTCGAGCACGACGATCAGCGGCAGTCCGAGCCGTGCGGCCGCCTCGCGCGTGCGCCGGACGGCTTCGCGCCGGCGCGGCGGCGTGTAGTGCCGGTCGAAGTCGGGAACGTAGAGGAGGTGCGTGCGCGTCGCCGCCTCGCCGTCGCGGGCGAGGCGTTCGGCGGCGTACCAGGAGTCGACGCCGCGGGTGAAGCAGCACAGCGTCTCGGTGCCGGTCGGTGCGCCGTCCGGCGCGGCGGCGTCGGCCTCGACGCGAGCGGCGCCAAGGTCCCACCACGCGCCGCACTGGCGCGCGACGTCGGGCGCGGCGGCGAGCAGCCGCGGCGACACCGGCGCCTCGAGGACGAGGCGCTCGCGCAGCGTGCCGGCGAGGAGCAGGAGCATCGGTAGCCAGGGCGTCCCCGAGGCGTCGAGCCAGTCCGCCTGCGCGCGCGGCACCGCCAGGTGGAGATCGCGTGTCGCGAACGCGGCGCTCTCGCTCTCGACGCGCACGGCGAGGCGGGCGCGATCGGCGTCGAGCGTGACGCGGGGCCGCCGGACGATCATGGCGCGGCGGCAATAGGAGCGGCGGCGCCCGGAGTCAACGGTCGTGTGCGGCTGGTGCCGCGCCGGGGCGGCAGGATAGGGGACGGCATGCGTCGGGACGCGTCGCACCCGCGGCGTCGCGCCCGCGGCCGAGTCGCCGTGCTGCTCGCCTGCGCGGCGCTGGCGGCGTGTGCGCCGTGGCGACGCGGCGGGACCGGCGTTGCGAGCGGGAGCGGCGCGTCGGTCGTGCGGGTGGAGACGCCGACGACCGTCGGCTCCGGGTTCTTCGTCGGCCCGGGGCTGGTGGCGACGAGCGCGCACGTCGTCGGCGAGCGGCGCACGGCGACGCTCGTCCTGGATGGCGACGTCGAGGCCGTCGGGCAGGTGGTGCGGCTCGACCGCGGGCGCGACGTCGCGATCCTGCGCTCCCCGCTCGCGCGTCCGCCGCTGCCGTTGCGGGCGTCCGGCGTGCGTCACGGCGAGCCCGTCGCCGCGCTCGGCTTCGCGGGCGGCCGGCGGGTGGTCATGCGTTCGACGGGCACGGTGCACGGCGTGCTCGACACCATGATCGTCCACGACGCCCGCCTCGCCGCGGGCAGCAGCGGCGGCCCGCTGCTCGATGCCGCGGGCCGCGTCCTCGGCATGAACGCCATACGCAGCTACGGCGGGGGCGCGGGGCATGCGTCGGATCGCGGTCTCGCCGTGCGCATCGATGTCGTCGTGGCCGTGCTCGCGGCGCCGTGAGGCCGGCGACGGTGCGTCACTCGCCCGGGAGGAGCGCGCCGCCGCGGCGCACGCGCTCTTCGGGCAGACAGCGGGAATGCTCGAGCTCGGCCCAGGCCACGTCGTCGGTCGCGGCGGCGATGCGCGCGTCGCGCTCGCGCCGGCAGGCCACGACGTCCGGGTAGCTGCCGCGCACGCGCCACATGGAGAGCGGCGCGCACTCGGAGAGGTGGCCCGGATCGTTGCAGCCGACGCTCGTGCTGCCCCACGGCGGCGGGACGCCGTACGGCGGCGTCACCAGGAGGACGCCGAGGATCAGGCCGAGCCGGCACCGCATCCCGTCACGCGCTCCAGCACCACGACCGGGAGGCCGCGGGCGGTGAGGGCCAGGAATCGCCGGTAGAGCGGGTTGGCGGCATGCAGCGCCGTCCAGAGCGGACGCAGCTCATGCTTGTACGCCGCACGGGCGCGGATGGAAGCCCGCTTGCGCCCGACGCGGACCATGGCCTCGGGGCGCGCGCACAGGTTGCGCCACCAGTGCGGGTGCCGGTCGGCCCCGCCGTTCGCGGCGACGACGGCCCAGCCGCCGGGGACCTCGACGTACCAGAGGAGCACCGTGCGGGATCGGCCGGAGCGGCGGCCGTACGTCGTGAGCAGCAGGTGCGGCTGGCGCCCGACGCGGAGACGTCCGCCGGTGGCGCGGTCGGCGGCGGCGAGCCCGCGTGCCGCGTGCGTCCACACGCGGCGGCGCGCGAGCCAGGCGAAGGTGCGCGTCACGCGATCGGGGGGCGGCTCGGGCGAGCGCAGCTGGTCGCCGTCGAGCACGAACTCCATCGGCCGGTAGACGTCGCGGTAGTGGTCGCCGAAGCGCCAGGGCGCCTCCCAGCGCAGCATCGCGTGGCCGTGGAAGCGCTCGCGCTCGGCGACGTAGCGCCGGTTGACGTCCTCCTGGAGCCAGGGACGTCCGGCGAACCACATGCGGCCGCCGCCGGCGTTGCATTTGAGCGGCGAGATCGTCACCCGGCGCGCGGGGCCGACGGCACGTACGACCGCCGCGACGTCGGTGATCCCGGGAATCCACGGTGCGAGGCTGATGCCGACGTCGAGCCCGGCGTCGGCGAGCTCGCGGGCGAGCGCGAGCCGCTCGGCCGGCGGCGCGGCGCCCGGCTCCAGCCGGGCGGCGTGCACGGGATCGAGCGTGCACATCGACACCTCGACCTTCGCACAGCGCGCACGGCGCAGCAGGTCGACGTCGCGCCGGACGACGGTGCCTTTGGTGACGACGTGCACGCAGCGGTCGTCGGCGAGCAGCTCCTCGATCGCGATGCGCGCGACGCCGTGACGGGCTTCGGCCGGCACGTAGGCGTCGCACATCGACGAGAGTGCGAGGTGATGGTCGCGCGGGACGAGGGCGAGCTCGCGCCGCAGCTGCCGGCGCAACGGCTCGCCGAGGAGCACCGGCGCGGCCGCGCCCTGCGCGAAGACGCTACAGTAGCCGCAGCGGAAGTCGCAGCGGCGGTACGGATTCACCGTCCACAACGTCTGCTGGGGCACGATGATCCGGACCAGCTTGCAGTACGCGGCGAGCGCGACGGCGGCGAGGTGGCACGCGTAGCTGTCGCCCTCGGCATGGCGGGCATGGAGCGCCGCCACGAGCGCGCGCGCGGTCGCCTGGTCCCAGTCGTCCCCCTCGGCGGCCGCGGCCGCCGCGTCGAGGATCGTCTGCGCCATCTGTCCCCCCGCGCCGGAGCCCGTGTGCTCGGGTCGGCGCGTCCGGACGGTCGCGCGCCCGCAGGCGCGCTGTCAAGGACGAACGTGTGCGGCCGCGCGCGCCGGCCGACGGCGCGCGCGGCCGTCGGGCTCAGCGGGTACGGGCGACGAGCGCGTCGTGCGCCTGGGGCGGCGTCGTCGCGTAGTCGTAGAAGCCCTTGCCGCTCTTGCGGCCGAGGAAGCCCGCGAGGACCATGCGGCGCAGCAGCGGCGGCGGGGCGAGCCGTGTTTCCTTGTACTCGTCCTGGAGCAGGCTCGACATGTGGAAGACGATGTCGAGCCCGATGAAGTCGGCGAGGGCGAGCGGGCCCATCGGATGGTTCGCGCCGTTCATCATCGCGGCGTCGATGTCGGCGATCGAGCCGAGCCCACGCTCGAGGCAGCGGACGGCGTCGACCATGTAGGGGACGAGCAGCCGATTCACGATGTAGCCGGTCGAGTCCTGCACCACGACCGGCAGCTTGCCGAGCTTCTTCGCGAACGCGACGCAGGTATCGACCGTCTCCTGCGACGTGCGCAGCGACGGCGCCACCTCGACCAGCTTCATCGCGTGCACCGGATTGAAGAAGTGCAGGCCCACGACCTTGTCGGGCCGGCGCGTGGCGGCGGCGAGGTCGGCGACGGTCAGCGTCGACGTGTTGGTCGCGAAGATCGTCGTCTCCTTGGCGATGTCCTCGAGGCGCTCGAAGTGGTCGCGCTTCACCGGCAGCTCCTCGACGATCGACTCGACGACGATGTCGGCGCTCGCGAGGTCGTGGAGGTGCGTGCTCCACTTGAGGCGCTCGAGCAGCGCGCCGTGGTCGGCGGCCGTGAGCTTGCCCTTCTCCAGCTCCTTCGCGAGCTGCTTCTCGACCTTGCCGCGCTGGGCGTCGAGGCTGCCGGGCGTCGCCTTCACCATGATGGTGTCGAAGCCCGCCTTGGCGGCGGCCTGCGCGATGCCGAGGCCCATCTGGCCGGCGCCGAGGACGCCGACGGTGCGGATCTCCATGCTACTCTTCCCCCTTGGGTGGCGCGGCCGTCGGGTACGGCGCGCAAGTCCGCGGGGAGCTACGACATCCGGGTCGCGGGCGTCAAATGCCGCACCGCGCGGGGCCGCGTCGCCACTGGTCTTTGCGAGGCGCCGGATGCTACATGCCGGCATGTCCAGCGAAACGCAGACCATCCTCGACGCCCTCCGCACGACGGTCGACACGGCCCTCGAGATCGGGCGTCGCACGACCGACGGCGGCAAGGGTATCGACGATCATCAGGTGCATGCGGAGCGCCTGGCCTATGCAGCCACCGAGGTGCGGGCGGCCGAGGCGCTCGCCGAGTACGCGGCCCAGGCGCGCGCGGCGGGGCGGGGCGGCGAGCAGGCCGAGCGGATGGCGGCGGCGTTCGCCGGCGAGGTCGCGGCGAAGCTGCGGGGCCTGCTCGAGGCTCAGGCCGACGACTTCGGCGTCGCGGACGACGTCCTCGGCCGCACCCTCGGCGCACCCGCCGTGCGGGCTGCGATCCGCGCCGCCCAGCACGAGTCGCGCTTGCGCGCCATCGGAGCCGAGGTGCTGCGTACCCGCGGCGCCGACGACGGCTGGATCGACGGCGACATCGCCGAGATGGCCCGCGAGTCCGCACGCGCGTTCGCCCGCAAAGAGGTCGCGCCGCTCGCCGAGCACATCCACCGCACCGACGATCTCGTGCCCGAGTCGATCATCGGCGCCATGCGCGAGCTCGGCTACTTCGGCATGTCGGTGCCCGAGGAGTACGGCGGCCAGGGCATGGGCAACCTGCCCATGATCGTGATCACCGAGGAGCTGTCGACGGCGTCGCTCGCGGCCGCGGGCAGCCTCATCACGCGGCCGGAGATCCTGACCAAGGCGCTCTTGAAGGGCGGCACCGAGGCGCAGAAGAAGACCTGGCTGCCGCCGGTCGCCGCGGGCGAGCTCATGGTCGGCATCTCGGTCACCGAGCCCGACACCGGCTCCGACGTCGCCTCGGTACGTTGCCGCGCCGAGCGCGGCGAGCAGGACGGCAGGTCGGGGTGGTTCATCAACGGCGCCAAGGCGTGGTGCACGTTCGCCGGCCGCGCCAACGTGCTGGCGCTGCTCGCGCGCACGAATCCCGATCCGAAGGCGGGTGCGAAGGGACTCTCGCTCTTCGTGGTGCCGAAGGATCCGTTCCCCGGCCACGAGTTCACGATGACGCAGCCGGGCGGCGGGACGCTGCACGGCAAGGCCGATCGCACCCCCGGCTACCGCGGCATGCACTCGTTCACGCTCGCGTTCGATCGCTACTTCGTCCCGGCGGAGAATCAGGTGGGCGAGGCGGCGGGCGAGGGCAAGGGCTTCTATCTCCAGATGGCGGGCTTCGCCGCCGGGCGCCTGCAGACCGGCGGGCGTGCGAGCGGGCTGTCGCAGGCGGCGCTCGAGACCACCGCCAGCTACGCGGCCGAGCGCAAGCAGTTCGGCAAGCCGATCGGCGACTACCAGCTGACGCAGTACAAGCTCGGTCGCATGGCGACGCACCTCGCGGCGGGTCGCCAGCTCACCTACATGGCGGCGCGCCTGATGGACGCCGACGAGACGGTCAGCATCGAGCCGGCGATGGCGAAGCTGTTCGCGTCCGACGTCGCCGTGTGGGTGACGCAGGAGGGCCAGCTGATCCACGGCGGCTGGGGCTACGCCGAGGAGTTCCCGATCTCGCGCCACGTCGTCGATGCGACCGTGCTGCCGATCTTCGAGGGCGTGAAGCCGATTCTCGAGCTGAAGGTGATCGCCCGCGGTCTCCTCGGCGCCTGAGCAGCGCGTCCCCGTCCACGAACGGCCGGACCGTCGCGCAGGCGGCGGCCCGGCCGTTCGTCTGATGGGGGCGGGCGGTGCCGTCGGGGCGCCCGCCCGCCCGCGCGCCTCAGAGGCGGCACTCCAGGAGCGTGTTGGCGTCCGTGCGGAACGCCTGGGTGCAGAACGTGCCCCGCACCATCGCGCCGCGACCGAGCGTCAGCAGGGCCTGCGGTGACGAGATCGAGGCCGTGATCGAGCCGCCCGCGCTGGCGCGCAGCGAGTGGCCGTAGACCGTGAGGCTCGGCAGCGGCGTGCCGCTGTCGGGCGCGAAATGGCTGTTGTTGCTGAGCCGCATCGGGCCGACGACGCGTACGCTCGAGGCCGTCGCGCCCGTGACCCGGATCGCCACCGTGCGCCCGGCCGTGAGCGAGCAGAAGGTGAAGGTCCCGGGCTGGAGGACGAGGACGCCGCCGTTGCCGATCTTCACGCGCCCGTAGGTTCCGGGCGGGAGCGGCCCGCCGGTCATGCCCTGCAGGACGGTGACGTCGTCTCCGCCGCAGGCCGGCGTCGCCGCCACCGGGCAGTACGGATCGGCGAGAGGCAGGTCGGGGAAGTCCGTGCTGCCGCGGATGCTGACCTGCTTGCCGACCTTGAGCGTCGTGGCACGCACGTCGAAGACGCTCGCCGCGTTGCCGAGCTTCACGAACGCGCCCTCGACGGCGGTCGCGTTCGGCATGAACACCGCACGACCGAACGTCAGCCGGCCGTGCGACCCGTTCACGCCCACGTCACCCTTGGCGACGCCGCCGTCCTTGAACTTGAAGGTCGTGGCCGCGCTGTAGGGCGGTGCGCCCGGGACGCAGCCGAGCTGCGGATCGCATGCCTCGAGGCCGTTGCAGAGGTCGCCGTCGTCGCACAGCGCCGGGTCGCAGCCGTCGATCGGGATGCAGGCGCCCGTCGCCGGCGAGCAGGTGGTGCCGGTGGGGCAGACGATGGGCTGACCGGGCCGGCAGCCGAGCACCGGGTCGCAGGTCTCCGAGCCGTTGCACGGGTTGTCGTCGCCGCAGGCGAGCGGCGAGCCGGGCTGGCAGCCGCCGACGGGATCGCAGGTCTCGAGCCCGGTGCAGCCGTTGCCGTCGTCGCAGACGAGCGGCGTGCCGGGCCGGCAGCCGGCCGTGGGATCGCAGGTCTCGAGGCCGTTGCAGACGCTGCCGTCGCTACAGTCGAGCGGCGTGCCGGGGCGGCAGCCGAGGACCGGGTCGCACACCTCGATGCCGTTGCAGACGTTGCCGTCGCTGCACGGGTTCGGGCAGGCCGGGGAGGTCGTGAAGTCGACGCCCGCCTGCGCCGACGCGACGACGATGTCGCCGAGTCCGAGGAGCGCGAGGATGTTCGTGATGCGTACGTGGAGCACGGCCACCCGGAGCGAGCGCGTCGTCGTCCCGTTGCCGGCGATGGTCTGCTCGTTGATCGTCACGCTGCCGAGGAGCGGCAGCGCGATGACCGTGTTGGGCGGCGTATTGAGCGCGATTGGCAGACCCAGCACCGACAGGGTCACGAACGTGGTGCCCGCCGCGTTGCACGTGGCGCTGGTGCCGTTGCCGGTGCACGTCGCCTGTGCCTGTACGGCGTTGGCGGTGATGAGGCCGCCGAGGAGCGATAGCTGCTCCACGGCGGCAGTGCTCTGGCTGCTCGCGTTCGTCGGGGTGACGGTGCCGCTCGTGCTCGCGCGCGCCGTCCCGGTGCTGAGCACGCTGCTGACGCTCGCGCTCAGCACCTGGGCGCTGGCGGTGCCGCCTCGTGCCGAGAGGACGGCGCGCGGGTTCCGCGTGCTCTGCACGGTGAGCACGTCGACTTCGGTGCCGAACGCGTCGCCGCTCACCGTGTTGTTCGCCGTCGGGCAAAGGCAGGTGTCGGCGAGTGGGCGGAAATCGACGTCGCTGTGAGCGGAAGCGACGACGATCTCGCCGAGGCCGTTCAGCAGCGTCACGTGGAGCATGTTGACCGTGAGGCCGGCCGTCGTCGTGCCGTTGCCGGTGGTCACCTGCTCGTTCACGACCACGGTGGCCACGCCGGGGATCGAGATGAACGAGTTCGGCGCTACGTTGGCGGCGATGAGCGTGCCGTTGATGCGCAGGTTGGTGAACGTCGTCCCGGTTGCGGCGCATGTCGCCGTGCTCCCGTTGCCGGTGCAGGTCGAGCGCGCGACGAGCGCGTCGGCGCGGATCAGGCCGCCGAGGAGATTCAGCTGCTCGACGCTGCCCTCGGTCGCGCTCAAGGCGCTCGCGAGGCCGATCGTCCCGCTGGTTTTCGCGGTGAGCGTGCCGGTGCTGGCGAGGCCGGGGGCGACGATCGAGATCAGGCTGGCCTGGGCGTTCCCGCCGCTCGTCGGCAGGACGACGTGTGGGCTTTCGTCGATCGTCGGGAAGCCGGAGGCGTTGGCGTAGAGGCCGAGGGCCTGGCCGCCGACCAGGTTCTGCGCCCCGGCAGGGGCAGCGACGGCGAGTCCCAGCAGCACACCCGATACCGCGACGAGCCCTGTGAGGGGCTGGCGACGAAGTCGATGCATGGCGGATCCCTCCTTGCGGCATGCGCGCGGCCTCGGAACGGATGCGGACGCGGATGCCCGATGCGTGTCTGCGTCCGAGCATGCACGGGTGGATGGAGGCGGCGCATCCCGTCCAGTAGTGAGTGGCGCCTCCCATGGGGGGTAGATGGCCTGCGGACGTCGCAATCAGGATGGCTGGTGTGCTCCAAGGGCGCATCTGCGCTGATGCTGACTAGCTAGAGGCACGCACCCGGGGCGCGCTTGCATGGAAGCATGAACGAGCAAGGCGCCGGGCGGAGGCCCGGACAACGAGCGGATCGTCGATGGCTGAGCGGTGCGCCACCCAGCTGTCGGGATCGTCGGCGCCGTGCACCGCCGCGGCGTCGAGCCGCACCGCGGCCGCGAGCAGGCGAGTCACCCGCGACCTCGGGTGTGGCGCCGGGCCATCGCCCATCACCACCGTCCGGTCGCCTGCGGTGCGGGAGCTCGGCGACGTCTGCTCAGCGCGGGTTCGGAGTCGTGATCGCGCCCTCGGCCGCCGACGAGACGAGGGCCGCATACTTCGCGAGTACGCCGTGGGTATAGCGCGGGGCCGGCGCCTGCCAGCGCGCCAGCCGCTCGCGCACGACGGACTCCGGGACGTCGAGGTCGAGACGGCGGGCGTCGACGTCGAAGCTGATGACGTCGCCTTCCTCGACCGCCGCGATCGGTCCGCCGACGAAGGCCTCGGGCGCGACGTGGCCCGCCATGAGGCCGCGGGTGGCGCCGCTGAAGCGGCCGTCGGTGAGCAGGGCCACGCTCTCGCCGAGCCCGGCGCCCATGATGGCGGCGGTGACGCCGAGCATCTCGCGCATGCCGGGCCCGCCGCGCGGGCCCTCGTAGCGGATCACGACCACGTCGCCGGGATCGATCTTGCCGTGGAGCACGGCCGCCATCGCGTCCTCTTCGCGCTCGAAGACGCGCGCGGGACCGCGGTGCTGGCGGCGCTCGTGGCCGGCGACCTTGATGACGCAGCCGTCGGGCGCGAGCGTCCCGTGCAGGATGACGAGGCCGCCGTGGGGCTTGAGCGGCTTCTGCTGCGCGGTGACGACTTCCTGGCCTGCGGTCT
Organism: bacterium; assembly: GCA_026129405.1. NCBI lineage: Bacteria > bacterium. Next base: position 275,153 of record JAHCID010000006.1, on the reverse strand, counting down.
CGTGGGCGCGCACCGCCTCCTCGCCGAAGGTGCGCCCGGAGACGGTCGCGGCGGAGCCGTCGGCGAGTCCCGCGGCGACGAGGCGCTGCGCGACGATGCCGGTGCCGCCGGCGCGGCCGAGCTCGACCGCGGTGAAGCGGCCGCCGGGCTGCATGTCGGCCCACAGCGGCGTGCGCCGGCTGACGACGTCGAAGTCGTCGATGTGCAGCGGGACGCCGGTCTCGCGCGCGATCGCGAGCAGGTGCAGGACGGCGTTGGTCGAGCCGCCGGAGGCGGCGACGCCGGCGATCGCGTTTTCGAGCGCGGCGCGGGTGACGATGCTGCGCGGGCGTACGCCGCGCCGCACGAGGTCCATGACGAGGCGGCCGCATTCCTCGGCGACGCGCGACTTCGCCGGGTCGGTGGCGGCGACGCTGGCCGTGCCCATCGGCGAGAGGCCCAGGAACTCGAGCGCCATCGCCATGGTGTTCGCGGTGAACTGGCCGCCGCAGGCGCCGGGTCCCGGACAGGCGACGTCCTCGAGGGCCTTCAGGTCGGCGTCGCTGATCTTGCCGGCGGCGTGGGCGCCGACCGCCTCGAAGAGGTTCAGCACGGTGACCGTCTGCTCGCGGAAGCAGCCCGGCTGGATCGACCCGCCGTAGAGCACGAGCCCCGGGACGTCCATGCGCAGGAGGCCCATGGCGCCGCCCGGAATCGTCTTGTCGCAGCCGACGAGGACGACGAGCCCGTCGAACATGTGCCCGCGCGTCACCAGCTCGATCGAATCGGCGATGACCTCGCGGCTGACGAGGGACGTCTTCATGCCCTCGGTGCCCATGGTGATGCCGTCGCTGATGGCGACGGTGTTGAACTCCATGGGCGTGCCGCCGGCGGCGCGGATGCCGTTCTTCACGTGGACGGCCAGCTCGCGCAGGCCGAAGTTGCACGGCATCGTCTCGATCCAGGTGCTCGCGACGCCGATGATCGGCTTGCGGATGTCGTCGTCGCTGAGGCCGATCGCCTTCAGATAGGAGCGGGCGGGGGCCCGGTCCGGCCCGTCGTAGAGGACGCGGCTGCGGCCGCGCGGGTCGTGCGCCATGGTGCGAGGGAGATTGGCGCGCACGCCCCGGCGGGTCAAACTGCGGGGGGTGGGATGCGGGCACCGCGCGTTGCCTGGAGCGTCGGGCGGGGAGTACAACCCGCCGCTGACCTCGAGCCGCCGGACGCCCGGCCCGTGAAACGGAACCGACGAGCGAACCTGCGTGGAAGGAGAGACGACGATGGCGATCAATGTGGGAGACGCGCTGCCCGACGTGAAGCTGAAGGAGATGGGCGACGGCGGGCCGAAGGACGTGTCGCTGCGCGAGCTCAGCCAGGGCAAGACCGTGGTGCTCTTCGCGGTGCCCGGGGCGTTCACCCCGACCTGCTCGATGAAGCATCTGCCGGGCTTCGTCGAGAAGGCGAGCGATCTCCGCGGCAAGGGCGTCGACGAGGTCGTCTGCGTAGCGGTGAACGACGCCTTCGTGATGGGCGCCTGGGGCAAGGAGCAGGGCGCGCCCGGCAAGGTGCGCATGCTCGCCGACGGCAACGGCGAGTTCACCCGCGCCGTCGGCCTCGAGATGGACGGCTCGGGCTTCGGCATGGGGCAGCGCTCGAAGCGCTACGCCATGATCGTGAAGGACGGGAAGGTGGCCGAGCTGCTCCTCGAGCCCGGCCCCGGCCTGAACGCGTCGTCCGCCGAGTCGGTGCTCTCGAAGCTGTGAGACGCCGGCGGGCGGGGCAGGGAGGCCCCGCCCGCCGTGCGCTCACGGCGCGTCGCCGGTGGGCGTCGAAGGCAGCAGCGACGCGACCCGTGCGAGCAGCGTTTGCGTGCGCTCCGGGCCGAGCGCGCCGGTGTGCTGCCAGACGACGCGGCCGTCGGCGTCGAGCAGCACCACCGAGCCCCCCGCGGACGGCAGGTCCCACGGCGGCTGCGAGAGGACGCCGCGCGCGTCGAGCAGGATCGGGATGCCGATCTTGCCCTCGAGCCGCCGGATGAAGGCGACGGCGAAGTCCTTGGCCGGGAAGAAGTCGTAGGCCTGGATGTTGGCGATGGCCACGACGTACACGGCGTCGGTGCGGCCGGCGGCGCGCCCCTGCTCCCAGAGCGCCGCCTTCACCTCGGCGTTCAGCTCCGTCGAGCGTCGATCCTCGTAGAAGAGCACCGCGGGCTTTCCGCGGTACACGCGGATCGCTACCGTGCCGCCGTCCGTGCGCTCCAGCTCGGCGTCGCGAGGGACGACGTCGGTGGCGCGGGCGAGGGAGGTGCCGAGGACGAGAAGCGCCACGAGGAGACCGCGCGAGAGGGGCCGCTGCACGCCCCGCATAGAACCTAGACGAATCTTTGACGCAACCTGGACATAGGCTAGAACCCGCACTGCATGGACGCTCCGAGCCCGCGCCCCGGCCGCGCCGCCGACGTTGCGGCGATCGCGTGGCTGTCGCATGCCCGCGAGCGCGTCGAGCGCGATCTCGACGATCTCCTGGTGCTGCCCGACGAGGCCGGCATCGACCCGCGCTGGTCCGCCGCCCTGGGCGAAGCGCGCGCCTTCGCGGCGCGGCCCGCCAAGCGCCTGCGGCCGGCGCTCGTCGTCCTCGGCTGGGGCGCGGCGCGCGGGCTGGCCGCCGTGCCCGACGGCGTCTGGCGCTTCGCGGCCAGCCTGGAGCTGCTGCATACCTTCCTCCTGATCCACGACGACGTCGCCGACGGGGCCGCCATCCGCCGCGGCGGGCCGGCGCTGCATCGCTGTCTGGCCGACGGCCGGCGCGGCGAGGACCTCGCCGTCGTCGTCGGCGACCACCTCTTCGCACGCGCCCTGGAGGCGATGCTCGAGAGCGCGCTGCCGCGGGCGGGCGAGGTGGCGCGCTACTGGCTCGGCGTCTGCCGCTCGACGGCCGCGGGACAGTTCCTCGACCTCGCGCTGGCACGCACGCCGCTCGCCGAGGTCACGCTGTTCCAGACGCTGCGGGTCGGGCTGCTCAAGACCGCGCGCTACGGCTTCGTCGCGCCGCTCGTGGGCGGCGCGCGCCTGGCCGCGGCGGAGCCCGCCGTGCTGCGCGGCCTCGAGCGCGTCGGCCGGCAGGTGGGCGTCGCCTTCCAGATCCGCGACGATCTCCTCGGGCTCTTCGGCGAGCCGGCGTGCACCGGCAAGCCCGTGCTCGACGATCTCGTGGCGGGCAAGCCGACGTATCCGATCGTCGCCGCCTATGCCCGCGCGCCCGCGCCGGTGCGGGCGGACCTCGATCGCCTGTGGAGCGGCGGCCTCGACGATCCCGCCGGCCGCGCGCGGCTGCTCGCGCTGGTCGAGGCGCACGGCGGGCGGGCCGCCGCCGAGCGCGTGATCGTCCACGCCTCGCGCGCGGCGGCGCGCACCCTGCGCGCGCTCCCCGTGGATGCCGCGGTGCGCGCGCTCCTGGACGAGCTGATCGGCATGCTGGCGGCGCGCGCCGTCTGACCCGTGACACGAGGAGGACGCATGGCATCGACCCGGAGAACCCGCATCGCGCTCGTCGGCGCCGGCGTGGGCGGCCTGTCGGCGGCGGCTCGTCTCGCCGCGGAGGGCTTCGCGGTGACGGTCTACGAGCAGGGCGCGGGGCCGGGCGGGCGTTGCGGGCGCATCGCCGACCGCGGCTTCGCCTTCGACACCGGGCCGACGCTGCTGCTCATGCCGGAGGTTCTCGAGGAGACGTTCGCGGTCTGCGGGCGGCGGCTCGCCGACTACCTGACGCTGCACCGTTGCGATCCCAACTACCGCATCCACTTCCGCGACGGCTCGGCGGTCACGTTCACGACCGAGCTCACCGCGATGGCGCAGGAGCTGGAGCGCATCGAGCCGGGCAGCTCGCAGCGCTATCTCGAGTTCCTGGCGCAGGGACAGATCCAATACCGTACCTCCGTCGACCGCTTCGTCGGACGCAACTTCGATCATCTGGGCCAGTTCCTGACCCCGGGCAACCTGCGCCAGGTGCTGCGCGTGCGCGCGCATCGCAAGATGTACGCCGAGGTCAGCCGCTTCTTCCGCGACGAGCGCCTGCGCGCCGCCCTCAGCTTCCAGACGATGTACCTCGGCATCTCGCCCTACGACGCGCCCGCGGTCTACGGCCTCCTGCCGTACACCGAGCTCGGGATGGGCATCTGGTACCCGAAGGGCGGCATGTACCGGCTGCCGCTCGCGCTCGAGCGGCTGTGTACCGAGCTCGGCGTCACGATCCACTACCGCACGCCGGTCGCGCGCATCGCCTGCGAGGGGACGCGTGCCACGGGCGTCGTGCTCGCGGACGGGCGCCACGTCGCAGCCGACGTCGTCCTCTGCAACGCCGACCTGCCGTGGGCGTACCGCAACCTCCTCGACCCGGCGACGACGCGCCTGCCGCGCGCCGAGCGCCTGCGCTACACGTCGAGCGCCTTCATGCTCTACCTGGGCGTGTCGCGCCGCCTGCCGGAGCTGCTGCATCACAACGTCTTCTTCGGGCGTGACTACCGCGGCTCGTTCGACGACATCTTCCGCCGCTTCCGCGTGCCGGACGATCCGAGCTTCTACGTGAACGTCCCGTCGCGCACCGATCCCGCCTGTGCCGTCGCCGGCGGCGACGCGGTGTACGTCCTCGTGCCCGTGCCGCACCGCCATCGCTCGCTCGACTGGGCGGTCGAGGGGCCGCGCCTGCGCGCCAAGGTGTTCCAGCGGCTCGCCGAGATCGGCTGTGACGACGTCGAGCGTCACGTCGTCGTCGAGCACCGTCGCACGCCCGACGACTGGGCCGCCGAGCTGAACCTCGAGCTCGGCTCCGCGTTCGGGCTCTCGCACGACTTCTTCCAGGTCGGTCCGTTCCGGCCGAAGAACCAGGACCCGACCGTGCGCAACCTCTTCTTCGTCGGTGCGTCGACGCAGCCCGGCACCGGGCTGCCGATGGTGATGCTCTCGGCCCGGCTGGTCGTCGAGCGCATCCGCGCCCACGCCGGCGCGCAACCGGCGCCCGCCGTCGCCGAGGTGGGCAGCCGGGCGGCGACCGGCACCGCGGCATGAACGACCTCCTCGTCCGCGACGGCTATCGGCGCGCGCACGCGCTCACCCGCACCCACGCGAAGAGCTTCCACTTCGCGTCCTGGGCGCTCGGCGGCGCGCGGCGCCGCGGCGCGCTCGCGCTCTACGCGTTCTGCCGCCGGCTCGACGACCTCGTCGACGAGCCGAGCGCGCCGCCGGCGGCACTCGTGCCGCGGCTCGAGGCCGCGCGGGCGCTGGTGCGGGCGGTGTGCGGCCCGGGCGCCGGCGCGGTGCCGGCGCCGTTCGACGTCGCCGAGACCGCGGCGCTGCGCGACACGATCCGCCGCTTCGCGATTCCCGAGGCGCCGCTCCAGGATCTGATCGACGGCGTCGCGATGGACCTCACGGTGCACCGCTACGCTACCGCGGCCGCCCTCGACCGCTACTGCTACCTCGTCGCCGGCACCGTCGGCCTCATGATGGCGCCGCTGCTCGGATACCGGGATCCGGCTGCGCTCGCGCCGGCGGCCGCGCTCGGCCACGCCATGCAGCTGACGAACATCCTGCGCGACGTCGGCGAGGATCTCGCCCGCGACCGCATCTATCTGCCGCAGGCGGACCTCGCCGCCGCCGGGCTGTCGGAGGCGGACCTCCGCGCCGGGCGCGTCGACGCCCGCTTCCGCGCCTGCATGCAGGCCCAGGTGGCGCGGGCGCGGGCGCTCTACGCCGAGGCCCGGCGCGGCATCCCGCTGCTCGACGGGGCCCGCTCGCGGCTCACGGTGCGGCTCATGGCTGCGGTCTACGGCGACATCCTGCGCGCCATCGAGGCCCAGGACTACGACGTCTTCCGGCGGCGCGCCGTCGTCTCGGGTGGGCGCAAGCTGGTGCTCGCCGCCGCGGCGCTCGGCCTGCGCGAGGCGCCGGCGTGACGCGGCGGCGCGCCGCCGTCGTGGGCGGCGGCTTCGGCGGCCTGGTCGCGGCGGGGCTCCTGGCGCGGGCCGGGCTCGAGGTCACGCTGTGGGAGGCCGGGGCGACGCTCGGGGGCAAGGCGCAACGCCTGCGCGCCGAGGGGCTCGTCCTCGATACCGGGCCGACGCTGCTCACCATGCCGGACGTCGTGCGCGACGTGTTCGCGGCGCTCGGGGCGTCGGACCTCCTGCCGCCGATCACGCCGCTGCGGCTCCACTGCGAGTACCGCTTCGCCGACGGGGGCCGCTTCCGTGCCTGGGATCGGCTCGACGACACCGCCGCCGAGGCGGCGGCGATCGAGCCGGCCGACGGCGACGGGCTGCGCGCCTTCTACGCCGAGGCGGCGACGCTCTGGCGCGTCGCGGGCGAGCCGTATCTCGAAGCGCCGTTCGGCGGGGTCGCCGACTTCTTCCGCCGCGTCGCGCGGCGCGGGCCCGGCGCGATCGTGCGCGGCATGCGCATGGGCACGCTCGCCGGTCTCGCGGCCCGGCACCTGCGCGCGCCGGCGCTGCGCCAGTTCGCAGGCCGCTTCGCGACCTACGTCGGCGCCGCACCGGACGAGGTGAGCGCGGCGTTCGCGATGATCCCGCACCTGGAGCTCGCCCAGGGCGTGCACCACGTGGGCGGCGGCATGGGTGCGCTCGTCGACGCGCTCGGGGCGGCGCTGCGCCGGCTCGGCGTGCGCGTCGTGTGCGACGTCCGGGCAGGATGGGGCGGCACGGCGGGCGCGCTGCGCGCCGGGCCGGCGGGGCACGAGGAGCCCGCCGACGTCGTGGTCGTGAACGCCGACCCGCTCGGTCCCGAGCCGCGTGGACGGCTGGCGATGTCCGGCTACGTGCTCTGTCTCGGCCTGCCGCGGCGCCTGGCGTTGCCGCACCACACGGTGGCCTTCGCTGCCGACTACGCCGGCGAGTTCCGCGCCCTCGCCGCCGGCGAGGTCGCGGCCGATCCGACCGTCTACGTCTGCCATCCCGTCGCGACCGACGCCGCCATGGCGGCGCCGGGCCGCGACGGCCTCTACGTCATGGCGAACGCGCCGCCGCTGCCGGCCGGCCCCGTCCCCGAAGCCTGGCCGCAGGCGGCGGCGGTACGCGCCCGCTGCCTCGCGCGCCTCGCGCGCGAGTGGGGCGCAGACCTCCTCGACGGCGCGACGGTGCTCGCGGAGCGCACGCCCGTGGACTTCGCGCGCCAGGGTGCACCGCGCGGCTCGCTCTACGGCTATCTGCCGCGCGGCCGGTTCGGCGCGTTCCGGCGCCCGCCGATGCGCGGCCCGGTGCCGGGCGTCTTCTTCGCCGGCGGCGGCACGCATCCGGGGGGCGGCGTGCCGCTCGTCATGCGCTCGGGACGTTTCGCGGCCGGCCTGGCGCTCGCGCACCTCGGGGTGGCGGCGTGAGACCGCTGCCGACCGCGAGCGGCCCGCCGCCGCTGCCCGCGCGCAGCGGCGCGTATCGCTGGCTCTACGCCGACGTCCAGGCCGGGCCGGTAACGGTGGTCTGCATCTTCATGCTGGGCGCGCTGTTCTCGCCTCGCTACGCCGTCGCCGCGCGCCGGGGCGCTGCCCCGCTCGACCACACCGCGGTCAACTGCGCCGTCTACCGTGACGGCCGCCGCGTGGCCTGGGCGTTCACGGAGTGGGAGGGCGCCGAGGCCGGTCCCGTCCACCTGCGCATCGGGCGCTCGACGTGGTGCTGGACGGACGGCGGCGTCGCCATCACCGTCGACGAGCGCACGGCGCCATGGGGCACGCCGCTGCGCCTGTCCCTGCGCCTGCATCCCGACACGGACGCCGGCCCGGCGATCGCGCTCGACGCCCGCCGGCGTCATCACTGGCAGGCGGCGATGCCGCGCGCCCGCGCGCGCCTGACGGTGCCCGGGCTCGGCCTTCACGCCGACGGCCTCGGCTACCACGACGGCAACCACGGCGAGGAGCCGCTCGGCGGCGACCTGCCCGGGTGGACCTGGGCGCGCGTGCACGGCGCGCGCCGCACCACGATCGCCTATCACCTGCCGGCGCCGGCACACACGATCGTCGTCGACGCCGGCAGCGACGGCGTCACCGACGCGCGCACCCCGCCGGCCGAGCCGCCGCAGCGCCGCACGCGCTGGGGGCTCGCCGTGCCGCAGCGGCTCGCGGTCGGCGACCGCGTGCTGGTGCCGGCGCACCTGCTCGAGTCGTCGCCGTTCTACGCGCGGCTCGAGGCGCGGGGCGCGGCGAGCGGCGGCATCGCCGAGGTCGCCGACTTCCGCCGCTTCCAGCAGCGTCGCATCCGCTGGATGGCCTACTTCCGCATGCGCCGGGAGCGGGCGGCGTGACGGCGATCGTGGTCGCATGGGCGCTCCTCGCCGCCGGCTTCAGCGTCGTGACGCTCGTGCGTCTCGGGTGGCGCTCGCCGCCGCCGCCGGTGCCGGCGGCCCCGCCGGTACTGCTTCTGCGTCCCGCCGACGTGCCGAGCGCGGCGGAGCTGACGGCGCTCGCGACGCCGCTCGCGTACCCGGGTCCGCTGGCGCACGTCGTGATCTCGCCGGCGCGCCCGGCGCTGCCGCCGGGGGTCGAGTGGCTCGCCTCCGATCCCGCGACGCCGAACCGCAAGGTGGGCCATCTGCTCGCGGCCCTGGCGGCGCTCGCTCCCGGCGAGCGCGTCGTCCTCGCGATCGACGCCGACGTCGCCGTCGACGCCGTGCTCGTGCAGGCGCTCGCCGCCGCCGTCGCGGGCGGCGCGGCGCTCGCCACCGCCGCACCCGCCCCGGAGCCCGCAGCGGGGCTCGTTCCGCGCGCCGTGCGGGCGCTCCTCTGCCATACGCAGCTCTCGTTCGCGGCGCTCGACGCCATGGCCGTCGGCGCGCACGCCATCTGCGGCAAGGCGATGGCGCTGTCGCCGGCGGCGCTGGACGGCCTGCCGCCGCTGCGCGACCGCGTCGGCGAAGACCTGGAGCTGGCCGCGTGGCTGCACGCACGGGCGCTGCCGGTCGCCCTGGTGGCGCCGCGGGCGCGCGTACCGCAGGCGTCGCACGCGCCGGCGGCGCCGGCGCTGGCGCGCTTCGTGCGCTGGATGCAGGTGCTGCGCGCGCACCGTCCGGCGCTGGCGCTGACGGTGCCGCTCCTGTTCACGCCGACGCTGCCGCTCGTCCTCGGCGCGGCTCTCGCGGCGAGCCCGATCGCCTGGCTCGCGGTCGGGACGTGCGCCGGCGTCCGCACGCTGCTCGCCTGGCGTCTCGAGCCGCGCGGCGCGCTCGGCTGGCCGCTCGGCGAGGCGCTGCTGCTGGTCGCTTTCGTGCGCGCGCTCGTGGCCCGCACCGTCACGTGGCGCGGGCGTACGTTCCGCCTCGCGCGCGGCGGGCGCATGGAGCCGGTGACGCCATGACCTACGGCGGCTTCCTCTTCCTCTTCGTCGTGCCGCCGCTGCTCGCGGTGCTCTGGCGCCACGGCTGGGCGCTGCACCGCCGCGGCTGGGCGGCGATGGCGCTGCTGCTGGTCATCGTCTACGCGTCCACGACGGCGTGGGACAACGCAGCCGTCGCCATGGGCCTCTGGGGATTCGATCCGCAGCGCGTCTGGGGCCCGCACCTCTGGTACCTGCCGGTGGAGGAGTACGCGTTCTTTGGCCTCCAGACCCTGCTCACCGGCGTCTGGGTGCAGGCGCGGCTGGCTCGGGCGCTCGGGCGCGCCGGAGCGCGCTGATGGGACGCTGGAGCTATCTCCTGCACCTCGTGCTCTGGGCGGTGCCGGTGCTGATCGGGCAGCTCGTCCTGCTGCGCTGGCGTTACCGGCAGGACACGGGGCGCGTGCTGCGCGCCATCGGTCTGCCGGTCGTGGTCGTGACGGCGTGGCTCGTGCTCGCCGACCGCATCGCCATCGGCACCGGGGTCTGGACGTTCGGCGAGGGCCGCACCCTCGGGGTCACGGTCGACGGCGTGGTGCCGCTCGAGGAGGCGCTGTTCTTCCTCGTCACCAACGCGCTCGTCGCGGTCGGGCTGGCACTGCTCGAGGGCTTCGGCGTGCGGCGGGTGACGCCGTGATCCGCGCGGCCAAGGACGGTCCGCTGGCCGCGCTGGTCGCGGCGTACGTCGGGTGCAAGGTACGGCGGGCGTTCCGCGGCGTCTGGCTGCGCGGCGCGCTGCCGCCGGCCGATGCGCGCCTCGTCGTCTACGCCAATCACACCAGCTTCTGGGACGGCTTCGCCTGCCACCTGCTGTGCCGCGCCGGCGGTTGGGACGCCTACTGCATGATGGAGGAGGCGAACCTGGCCCGGTACCGCTTCCTGCGGCGGCTCGGTGCGTTCTCCGTGCGCCGCGGCGACGCGCAGGCGGCGATCGAGACGCTGCGCTACGCCGTCGGCCTGCTGCGTCGTCCCGGGCGTGCCGTGGTCGTCTTTCCCGAAGGCGTGCTGCGGCCGTGGACGGGCGCGCTCCAGCCGCTCGAGCGTGGCGTCGAGGTGCTCGCACGCCGCGCCGGCGCCCGCTGCCTGCCGGTCGCGATCCGCTATCGCTTCTTCGAGCACGAGCTCCCCGACCTGCTGCTGGCGGTGGGCGAGGCGCACGATCCCGCGCCGCTGGCCGAGCTCGCGACGCGGCTCGCCGCCGCCGTGGCCGAGGTCGGCGACACGGCCACGCTCGCCGATTTCACGCCGCTGCTGCGCGGGCGGCGCTCGGTGGTGGAGCGGTGGGACGCAGCCCGCGGCCTGCGGGAGGCGCCGTGACGCGCGTCTACCGCATCGGCGTCGTGGCCGAGCGCACCGGCCTCAGCGAGGAGGTGATCCGCGCCTGGGAGCGGCGCTACGGCGTGCCGACGCCGCAGCGCACCAGCACCGGCTACCGGGTCTACACCGAGGACGACGTCGCGCTGCTCCTCCGCCTGCGCGACCTCACCCGCGACGGCATGGCGATCCGCGAGGCGGCAGCGCTGGTGCCGCAGCTGCGCGGCGAGATCGCGGCCGCGGAACGCGGCGCCGCCGTGGGCGAGCGCTCGACGGTGGACCGTTTCGCGGCGGCGATCCTCGGCGCGGCGGCGGCGCTCGATCAGGACGCGCTCGAGCGCGTGCTCGACGAGGCCCTCGCCGTGCTCTCGCCGCTCCAGCTCTACGAGCAGCTGGTCGTTCGTCTCGAGGCCCGTGTCGGGGAGCGCAGCATGCAGGGCACGCCCGGGCTCACCGAGGAGCGGCTCGTGACGCTGGCGATCCGCGGGCGGCTGCTGGCGCTTTTGCGCTCCTCGCCGAGCGGCAGCCGCGGCCACGTCCTCTGCGCCTGTCTGCCCGACGAGGAGCACGACCTCGGGCTCCTCGGCGCCGCGCTCCGCTTCCGCCACGCGGGCTACCGGGTGACGTTCCTCGGGGCGCGTACGCCGGTCGACCACCTGCTGCACGTCGCGACGACGCTGCGGCCGGCGGTGATCGCGCTCGCCTGCGTCGTCGACCCGGGCGCGGCGCGGCTGCGCCGCGTGCTCGCGGCGGTGCGCGACGGGGGCGCCGGCGGGCACGCGCCCGTCGTCGGCGGCGCGACGGCCGTGGCACGGCGCGCTGTGCGCGCGCCTCGGGGCCGCCGTGGTCGACGACGAGCCGTCGTGGCGGCGCGTGCTCGCGGGCTGAGCCGCCGCTCGCGGGATGCCGCGCGGGCCGCAGCCCGCGCGGCGCTACTCCTCGCGGCTGCCGCTGCCGACGAAGCGGTCGGCCGGCTCGGCAAAGAGGACGTTGAACGTGGTGAGGCTGCCGTAGCAGCGTGTCACGTAGTCCTGGAGCTGGAGCTTGTCCTCGTCGGTGAGCCGGGGATGGGCGTTGATGCGCTGCTCGAGGACGCGCAGCCGGTCGCGGACGGCGATGATCTTGCGGAAGAAGTCGTCGAGCTTGAGGCTCTTCTCCTGGGTGCCCGCCTTGCCGGGCCGGAGGACGAGCTGTCCGCCGTGCCAGCGGTCGGCGATCTCGCCCGTGACCGACTGCTCCGCGTTCAGCACGGCGCGGACGGCCTGGACGATCCGCCGGATGTCCTCGTCGTCGAGCATGACCTAGTCGCGGTCGTCCGGCGGCTCGTAGAGGCCGATCAGGTTGCCGCTGGGGTCGGTGACGGTGGCGAGCGCGCCGAACTCCTCGCGCCGGATCGGCTCGACGATGGTCGCGCCGCCGGCCTCGAGCTCGACCAGCGTCTTCTCGATGTCGCGCACGATCAGCGACGCGTGCGTCAGCTGCGTGTTGGCCTTCTTCTTCGGGTCGCGCTGGTGGATCGCGATGGTGCCGTCCTTCCCCGCGGCGAACTCGGCCCAGCCGCGCTCGATGTGCAGGGACTTGAGCCCCAGGACCTCGCGGTAGAAGGACACCGCCGCGTCCCAGTCGTCGACGTAATAGATGGTCGTGTAGACGCCTTGGACCGCCATGTCCGCTCCTCAGCCAGCCAGTTCCATCTGCCCGGGCGTGGTGGCGTTCACCAGGCACGCCATGTTCCCGTGCGGATGGCGGTTCTCGTACATGAGCTGGTGGACGTGCGGGATCTGCGCGAAGGTGAACGTCTCGGACAGGCAGGGGTCGACCTTGCCGTCCAGCACCAGCTGGTTGAGTTTCGTCGCGTCGTCGTCGTTCGCGAAGTGCGATCCCTGGAAGCGCTTCTGCCGCATCCAGTGGTAGCGCAGGTCGAGCGTGGCGTTGTAGCCCGTCGTGCCGGCGCAGATGACGACCATGCCGCCCGTGTCGCAGACGAAGATCGACGTCGGCACGGTGTCCTCGCCGGGGTGCTCGAAGACGAGGCGCGGGCTCTTGCGCTCGCCGAGCGCTTCCCAGATCGCGCTGCCGAAGGCGCGGGCGCCCTTCAGCCACTCGCCGTAGGCGGCCTCGTCCTTCCAGTGGGGGAGCATCCCCCAGTGCTTGAAGCCCTTGCGGTTGATGGTCCCCCTGGCACCGAGCTTCCTGCAGAAATCGATCTTGTCGTCGCTCGAGATGACCGCGATCGGGACGCCGCCAGCCGCCTTGGCGATCTGGATCGCCTGGCAGCCGAGGCCGCCGGCGCCGCCCCAGACGAGCACCGCGTCGCCGGGCTGCACCGCATGCGGCGGCCAGCTCATCAGCATGCGGTACGCGGTCGCGCCGACCAGCATGTAGGCGGCGGCCGCGTCCCACGAGAGGTGCTTCGGCCGCGGCAGACACTGATGGCCCTGGACGCGCGTGAACTGGGCGAAGCTGCCCCAGCTGCGCTCGTAGCCCCAGATGCGGAAGCTCGGGTCGAACATCGGGTCGGTGCCGTTCGTCACGGCGGCACAGTCGGCCTTCCACATGCCGCAGTGGATCACGACCTCGTCGCCGACCTGCACGTTCGTCACCGCGCTGCCGACCTTCCACACGATGCCCGACGCGTCGCTGCCGCCGATGTGGAAGGGCGTCTCGTCGGGCCATTCCTTGTCGCGCTGGTGGCCCTTGATGACGTCGATCGGCGAGCCGAGGCCGGCCCAGACGTTGTTGTAGTTGATGCCGGCGGCCATCACCCAGACCAGCACCTCGTCGGGCGCGAGCTCGGAGGGGGTCGCGATCTCCTCGATCTGGAACGCCTTCGTGGGCGGCCCGAAGCGATCCTGGCGGATCACCTGGGCCAGCATCTTCGCCGGCACGGTGCCGAGCGGGGGCGTCTCTCCGAGCTGGTACAGCTCCTTCATGCGAACGGTCTCCGGGGGGCTGCGGCGTTCAGACGCGCAGCGGGCTCATGAGGGCGAGGAAGTCCTTCATGCTGGTGAGGCGCATCGCGAAGTTCGTGCGCTTCTCCTCGCCGATCGTGGAGTGCGTCTTCGGGGCGTAGTTGTGGCCGGGAAAGAGGATGGTGCCGTCGGGCAGGGCGCCGAGCACCTCGTGGATGCTGCGGTACATGTCCTCGGCGTTGGAGCCGGGCAGGTCGACACGGCCGCACGAGCCGATGAACAGCGTGTCGCCCGACACCACCGCGTTGCCGACGAGGAAGCACTGCGAGCCCGGCGTGTGGCCGGGCGTGTGGAGCAGGGTCACGCGCAGGTTGCCGATCTCGATCACGTCGCCGCCCGAGGCCGCCGTGCAGTCGGACTCCGACAGCCCGGTGACGCGGGGCACGAACGGCAGCTCTTCCCTGTGGACGACGATCTTCGCCGGCACGCGCGCGGTCAGCTCGGCGGCGCCGGTGATGTTGTGGCCCATGAGGTTGCCGCCGAGGTGGTCGGGGTGGAAGTGCGTCACCAGGTCGTGCGTGATCCGGTACCCGTCGGCCTCGGCGGCGGCGACGATCGCGTCGATGTCCCACGCCGCGTCGATGACCGCGGCCTCGCGCGTCTCGGGGTCGCCGAGCAGGTAGACGTAGTTCTGCATCGGGCCGAGCTCGAGCTGCTTGAACCAGATCTGCTGCGCCATCACGCCCGTCCCGTCACGGCGCCGCGGGCTTGCGGCGCGCGGCTTCCAGCGCCGCCTCGCGCGCCAGCGGCCGCTCCCAGAGGTACTCGGCCTCGCCGAGGTGGTGTCCGATCCAGCGCGAGAGCACGAACAGCAGATCGGACAGCCGGTTCAGGTAGGCGAGGGGCAGCTCGCCGACCGTCTCGTGACGCATCAGCCGCAGGACGTCGCGCTCGGCGCGCCGGCACACCGTCCGCGCCGTGTGCAGCAGCGCGCTCGTGCGGCCGCCGCCGGGAAGGACGAAGGAGTGCAGCGGCGCGAGGTCTTCCTGGCAGCGGTCCATGCAGGTCTCGAGCGCCGTCACCTGCTCGGCCGCGACCTTGAACATGCCCTCCTGGAAGGCCTCGGGGGGCGTCGCGAGCTCGCTGCCGAGGTCGAAGAGCTCGTTCTGGAGGCGACGCAGGATCGCATCGAGCTCGCCGCATGCAGGATGGCGGTCGAGCTCGGCGGCGTTGAACGCCCGCACGACGCCGAGGGTCGCGTTGAGCTCGTCGATCGTGCCGTAGGCGTCGATCCGGGGGCCGTCCTTGGGCGCACGCACGCCGCCCACGAGGTCGGTCTCCCCCGTGTCGCCGCGGCGCGTGTAGACGCGCGTGATCCGGATCGCCACCGGGTTTGTCTAGCCTCGCCCGACGAGGGAGTCCACACCCGCCGGGGCCGGAGGAACCGCGGCGACCGCCAGATTCTCGCGCACATGCGCAAGGTCCTTCATGCCCACGAGGGCGGTCGCCACGCCCGGCGCCGAACGCGTGAACTGGAGCGCGCGCTGCGCGAACGTGTCGAGACCCGGGAGGGCACGGCCGAGCGCGCCCGGCAGCCGGCGCGTCAGCTGGCCCGCCTGGAGCGGCGCGCTCGCGACCACCGCGAGGCCGAGGCGCTCGGCCGCCTCGAGAAGCGTGCAGACGCGCCCGCCGACGTCCTGCGTCGGGGTCGTGAGGGCCTCCGGCATCGCGACGCTGAGCGGCGCCTGCACGACGCGGAAGCGGTGGCCGCGTCCGGCCACGCGCTCGGCCGCCGCGACCAGCGTGCCGAGCGGCAGGTGCGCCGGATCCGCGGGCGGCCGGCGCAGGCCGTCCCAGGTGGCGACGCCGTAGCAGCCGATGCGGCCGGCGTCCGCCTCGGCCTCGAGCCGTGCGAACACGACCTCGAGGCGGGCGAGGACGTCGGCGCGGGGACGGGCGCGAAGCTGCGTCTCGGGGTCGTGGACGTAGTAGACGTCGATCGCGGCGAGCCCGAGGTTCGCGAGGCTGTGGGTCAGCTGATCGCCGATCCAGGCGGGATCGAGCGCGTGGCCGGCGACGATCTCGCCCGCCGCGAGCCGGCCCGGGCGGACGTACGCGTCCTCGAACCAGGCCTGCGGGTCGGGCGGGACGAAGTCGTCGAAGGGGAGGAAGCCGCCCTTCGTGCAGACGACGAGCCGGTCGCGGGCGACGCCGTGCTCGGCGGCGAGCACACGCAGCGCGCGGCCGACGGCGCGCTCGCCATGCTGCGCCCGGTAGTCGATCGCCGTGTCGACGACGTTGAGCCCGCCGCGCACGGCGGCGACGACGGCCGCGACGACCCGGACGTCGGTGTCGTCGTCGGGCGCGCCGAGGGACGTGCCGATGCCGAGCGACGACACCGTCCACGGACCCAGCGGGCGCCAGTGGGCCGGAGGCAGCGAGCCGTGGGCGCGTGCGAACGCCGCCGTGGCGGCGGTGCCGGCGCCCGCGGGGGTCACGCGTCGAGTGCCTCGGGCGGCCGCGCGTGGCGCTTGATCATCGTGCGCAGCTTCGGGAGGTCGATCGGCTTCTTGTAGAGCACGTCCTCGAGCCCGGCGAGCTTGCTGCGCTTGATGACGTGATCCTTGTCGTAGTGGAACGCCGTCATGAGGACGACCGGCAGGCCGGGATGCCGCGCGCGCACCTCCTGGAACAGCTCGTAGCCGTCGAGGTCGGGCATGACGACGTCGCTCAGCACGAGGTCGACGGGCTCGGTGTCGAGCTTGGCGAGCGCCTCGCGGCCGCCCACGGCGACCAGCACGTCGCAGCCCTCCTGCGTCAGGAGGTCGCGCAGCGACTGGCAGACGCCGAGGTCGTCGTCGACCACCAGGATGCGGATGCCGCGCAGCTCGGGATCGGGCGTCCCGCGCCGGTCCGCCTGCGCCGGCGTCGCGCCGCTGAGATCGGTCATCTTGGTGCCGGGCAGATAGTCGCGCGTCTGGTACTCGGTGCCGTGCGCGAGGTCGCTCAGGCGGTTCAGGATGGCGTGGATGCGCGCGATCGCCGTGTGGGTCGATTCGAGGCGCTCGCTCTCGACGACGAAGTCCTCGTCGGAGCTGACGCGCGCGATGTGCTGCTCGAGAAGGTTCAGGTTGTTGACGATGACCTCGAGCGGGTTGTTGATCTCGTGCGCCAGGCTGACGGCCACCTGCTCGAGCGTCTCCAGGCGGTGGTGCAGGTGGATCTCGCGCAGGTCCTTCGCGAAGCCGATCGAGCCGCGGACCTCGCCGTGCTCGTCGCGGATCAACGAGCCGGAGATCGCCACCGGCATGGTCGTGCCGCTCTTCGTGACGAACGTCGTCTCGACGTTGCGCCCGCGTCCCGGCTCGCCGCCGAAGCCCGCGCGCATCGCCGTCATCACGCGTCTGGCCTCGTCGAGCGAGGGATACAGGCGCGTCACGTGGGCGCCGAGCACCTCCTCGGGCGAGTAGCCGAGCGTGCTGCGCGCACCATCGTTGTAGAAGACGATCGTCCCCTCGCGATCGACGGCAACGATGATGTCCGGCGAGCTCTCGAGGAGCTTCTCGAAGTAGATGGAAGGTAGGCGGGACACGGGGTCCTTGGCCGAGCAGACGGATCGACTGTAGGCCCGGGTACGCGGCGCGTCAAGGCAATCGCGGTACGCAACGGCGCAGTAACACGACGCTGCGGCGCACCCAGCGTCGTGTGCGTCCGCGACTCAGCGCGCGGCGGGACGGCAGCCGCCGGCGCGCGCTTCGGCGAGGTCGCGATAGCAGCGCTCCGCACGCGTGCGGGCGTACGACGCCTCCCCTGGACGATGCGCGATGCAGCGCCCGTCGCGCCGGCCGTGGTTGCCTTTCACCGGGTGGTCGCGCGGGCAGCGCCCGCCGGCGTCGGGCGCGCGCCCGGCCTGCGCCGGTGCGGGCGTGTCGGCGTTCGCCGCCCACAACCCGCGCCCGCGCGCGCGCGCCTCGCCCTCGGCGGCGCGCAGCGCCTCGGTGTGACGCACGTTCGGCGGAATCGTCAGCAGCCGGGCGAAGCCGGCGCGCACGATGGCGACGTTGGCGAGCGTGTCGTCCGGCAGCCAGACCCACGCGAGCAGGCGTCCGTAGCGATCGCGCGGCTCGACGTCGAGCTCCAGGCGGACGGTGCGGCCCTGGAGCAGCTCGCGGGCGAACGCCGCGGCGCGCGCACCGTCGGCCTGGATGGCGGCGCGGCTGCGACCGCTGCGCGCGGCATCGCGCCCGAGCTTGTCGGACGCGTGCAGCTCCGGGGAGTCGATGCCGATCAGGCGCACGCGCTCGCGGCGGCCGTCCAGCCGGACGACGATGGTGTCGCCGTCGGTCACCTCGAGGACGGGCCCGCGCCTCTCCGCGGCCGTCGCAGCGGCGGCGACGACGAGCGCCAGCGCGAGGCCGCCGAGACGCCGGCCCGCGCGGGGCTCACGCACGCGGCAGCAGCGTGACCCGCTTCGGGTCCTTCACGGTGGCGAGCAGCGCGGAGATGCTCTGGCCGAGCTGCGGATGCACGACGTGCGGCGCGAGCTCCGCCAGCGGCAGCAGCACGAAGCGCCGCTTGTGCATCTCGGGGTGGGGGATCTTGAGCGTGCGCTTGGCGACGACGTCGGTGTCCCAGAGCAGGATGTCGAGGTCGATGATGCGCGAGCCCCACTTCTTACCCTTGACCCGTTTGCGGCCCATCGCCTCCTCGATCGCCTTCAGACGCTTCAGGAGGGCGTCGGGCTGGAGGTCGGTCTCGATCTCGATGACGCTGTTGACGAACCAGGTCTTCGCGTCGCCGAGCGGCTCGCTCTCGTAGAGCGACGACGCCCGCACCACACGGGTGTCCGGCAGCTGCGACACCCGCTCCATCGCCTCCAACGCGTTCGCCCGCCGATCGCCCAGGTTCGAACCGATTCCGATGTGGACGCGATGGGGCATGGGATCGTCGGGGAGCGCGTCCGACTAGCGCTCTGCGCCGTCCTCCGTACCTCGCGGCCGGCGTACCCTAAGAAGCCGTGATCTCTGGGGATTTGCCGCGTTCGTCACCGGCGAGGCTCCGCTGGCCGGCGCTTGTAACCGAAGAACCGGTGTTTATCAAACATCGGTTACGAGCGGCTCGCGGGAATCGCCCGCCGCCGGCCCGGCGCCACGGGGGACACCGGGCCGGCGTGGGTCGTCCGGCCGTAGACGTGGGCGGGGGGCGCCCGACGCGGGCCGGAGCAGGGAGATCAGGGGGCCGCCTGGGTGTAGGCGACGCCGGGGACGGGCGTCGCGAGCAGGGGGCGGAAGCGCTCGTTGCCGGCGACGTAGATCTCGAGGAACGGCACGATGTAGCGCAGCGCGAGCGCGTGCGCCTCGTCCTGCGCGCGCGTCGTCGGCGGGTTGCAGTCGGCCGACGGGAAGCAGAGGTCCGAGAAGGCGTAGTGGCCGGCGTCCTCCACCTCGACGAGCCACTTCGGCTCGACCGAGCTCGCCCAGGCGGCGCGCGCGTTCGGGTTCGATACCACGCTGTCGATCGCGCCCAGCATCGTCAGCGACGGCACCGGCATGCGGAACGCCGCGCCGGCGGCCGGCGCCAGCGCCACCGCCGCGTCGACACGCGGCTCGGCGTTGGCGACGAGGTACGAGGTGAGGCCGCCGAACGAGTGGCCCATCATGCCGACGTGCTCGCCGTCGACCAGGCCGAGGAGGGCCGAGCCGGGGCTGCCGTTCAGGACGAGCAGCTTGTCGAGCGCGGCGATCATGTCGCGCGGGCGCTCCTGCGCGGACGCCACCTGCGCCGCGGGCAGGCCGCACTGCGGGAACTCGCGCGCGGTGTTGCCGACGTGCGGCGGGGCGATGACGACGAAGCCGCGGCTGGCCAGCAGCGGCGTGAGGAAGGTGCTCTGCGTCTCGTAGCCGCAGGAGCCGTGCGAGAAGAGGATGACCGGGTAGGGGCCGCCCGAGCCGTCCGCGGGGGCACCGGGCACGCCGCCGGTGGTGGGGTCGATCGGCCCGCTGCCGGCCACGGCCGGATACCAGACCGCGGTCTGGAGGACGCGCGGGGTGCCGGGGCTCGCCGCCGAGTCCTTCACGATCGTGACGTACTGGAAGCCGGGCGCGTACGGACCCGGCGCGCGCACGTCGTCGCAGGTGCCCGCGCTCCAGTCGATGACGTCGGCGCAGGTGGTCTGCGCGGTGCAGGCGGTGGCGTCGAACTTCTTGCGGCTGGTGCAGGCGTTCGGCCGCGTCAGCTTGCAGCTGGGGTCGCCGTTGCGCGAGACGCGGCCGCAGGCGATGCGGCGCGAGCCGCAGGTGCTGCCCTTCAGCAGCGCCCGCATCGTCTTCTTGCACTCCTGGCGCAGCGTGCCGGCGGCGAGCGCCCCGTTCAGCGCGCTCTTCGTGCAGCGCTTCCAGGCGTTGGCGGTCGCGGCGGCGGCGCACGGACAGGTGCTCTCGGCGGCGGCGCGGAGGGTGGCGATCTGACGCTGGTCCTCGAGCACGGTGGCGCCGGAGAGACAGGCGTCCTGCGCCGCAGCGGCGCCGGCGACGAGGGCCAGGAAGGCGAGGGCAGGGGCGAGGACGAGCCGCATGCCCGGGCGGTAACACCCCGGCATGCTTCAACTCCATGGCTCTTGGGCTCAGCCGTCGCGGCGGCTGCGTGCTCGGTCGTGGAGCGGGCGCGATGCGTCCGGCTCGCGTGCAAACGGTCAGGCCGGCAGGCCGAGGACGTCGCGCATGCCATAGAGCCCGGGCGGCCGATGACCGACCCAGGCGGCGGCGCGGAGCGCGCCGCGTACGAGACATTCGCGGCTCTGCGCCCGGTGGATCAGCTCCACCCGCTCGCCGAGGCCGCCGAAGAGAACGGTGTGGTCGCCGACGGCGTCGCCGGCACGCAGCGCGACGATGCCGATCTCGTCTGGGCGCCGGGCGCCGACCTGGCCCTCGCGGGCGAGGACGGCCGCGCTCGCGAAGTCCTGTCCGCGGGCGGCGGCGACGGCGCGGCCGAGCGCGAGGGCGGTGCCGCTCGGCGCGTCCTTCTTGCGGTCGTGGTGCAGCTCGACGATCTCGCTCTCGAAGCTGCCGTCGAGCAGCGTCGCCGCCTGGGCCACGAGCGCGAGCAGCACGGTGACGCCGACGCTGAAGTTCGCCGCCACGACCGACCGCGTGCGCGTCGCGAGCCCGCGCAGCTCGGCGTCTTCCGCCGCGGTGAAGCCGGTCGTGCCGACCACGAGGCCGGCGCCGCGCTCGGCGGCGAGCCGCGCGTTCGCCAGCGTCGCCGCCGGGACGCCGGTGAAGTCGACGATCACGTGCTCCGGGCGGCACACCGGCGCGAGCGCGTCGACGAGGGCGATGCCGAGCGGTCCCACGCCCGCGACGGCGCCGGCATCGCTGCCGAGCAGCGCATGGGCGGGGGCTTCGACGGCGCCCGCGACGCGCAGGCTCGGGTCCTGGCTGCCGAGGGCGACGAGCAGACGTCCCATGCGGCCGGCGGCGCCGCAGACGACGATGCCGACCGGCTCAGAGGAGGCCATGGTCGCGCAGGACGGCTTCGAGGCGCGTGCGGTTCGGGCTCGTCATCGGTGTGAGCGGCATGCGGAACTCGTCCCGGCACTGCCCCATGAGCGCGAGCGCCGTCTTCACCGGGATCGGGTTCACCTCGAGCGAGGTGCTCTGGATGAGCGAGAGCAGCCCCGCGAGCAGCATACGTGCGCGGGCGAGATCGCCGGCCGCCAGCGCGTCCGTCAGCTCGACCATTCGCCGCGGCGCCAGGTTGGCGGTGACGGAGATCACGCCGACGCCGCCCGCTGCCATGATCGGTAGGGTCAGGATGTCGTCGCCGGCGTAGATGGCGAAGTCGGGGCCGGCGCCGGCGGCGATCTCGATCGCCTGCGCCAACGAGCCGCTCGACTCCTTCACGCCCGCGACGTTCGGGATGCGCGACAGCCGCACGATGGTCTCGGGCAGGATGTTCGACGCCGTCCGGACCGGGATGTTGTAGACCAGGATCGGCAGCCGCGTCGCTTCGGCGACCGCGGCGTAGTGCTGGTAGATGCCGTCCTGCGTGGGGCGGTTGTAGTACGGCGAGATGAGCAGCGCGGCCTGGGCGCCCGCCTCCTCGGCTGCGCGCGTCAGGCGGATGGCCTCGTGGGTCGAGTTCGAGCCCGTGCCCGCGACCACCGGGACGCGCCCGCGTGCCAGCCGGACGACCTCGCGCACGACGGTGATGTGCTCCTCGTGGCTGAGCGTCGCCGACTCGCCCGTGGAGCCGCAGGGGACGAGCCCGTGCACGCCGGCTGCGATCTGGGACTCGACGAGCTTGCCCAGCGCCTCGAGGTCGATCTCGCCGTTGCGGAAGGGGGTGATCAGCGCCGTGAGGCAGCCCGTGATCATTGTCCTACACCTCGATACGGCCGTCGAAGACGGCGACGGCGTCGCCGGTCATGCACACGTGGTCGTCGTCCTGCCAGACGATCTCGAGCTCGCCGCCGGGCAGCGTCACCGCGACGTGCCGGTCCGCGCGGCCGGTGCGGGCGGCCGCAACGGCGGCGGCGCACGCCCCGGTGCCGCAGGCCATGGTCTCGGCCGCGCCGCGCTCCCAGACGCGCATGATGAGACGCTCGCGGCCCACCACCTGGATGAACTCGGTGTTGACCCGGCGGGGGAAGAACGGGTGGTGCTCGAACTGCGGCCCGATCGCCGGCAGGTCGAGCGCGGCGACGTCGTCGACGAACACCACGCAGTGCGGGTTGCCCATCGAGACGCAGGTGACCTCCCAGGTGCGGCCCGCGACCTCGAGCGGCCGCTCGAGGATCTCGCCGTCGGCGTCGACGGGGATGCGGCGGCCGTCCCACTCGGGCCGGCCCATGTCGACGGCGACGCGCACGACGCGGTCGCCCACCACCTCGGGCACGACGGCGAGCACGCCGGCGTCGGTGGCGACGCGCATCGGGCTCTTGCGGACGATGCCGCGGTCCCACACGTACTTCGCGAAGCCGCGGATGCCGTTGCCGCACATCTCCGCCGTGCTGCCGTCGGCGTTGTAGATGCGCATGCGGCAGTCCGCGTCGGCGTCGCCCGCAGGCAGGAGCAGGATCAGCCCGTCGGCGCCGATGCCGCGATGGCGGTCGCAGAGCTTCGGCGCCAGCGCGGCGGGGTCGGCGGGCAGACCCTCGCGGGCATCGACGTAGACGAAGTCGTTGGCGGTGCCGTGCAGCTTCGAGAAGGCGAGCGTGGCCATGGCGCGTGGCCGTTATATCCGCCGCTGCCGGATGGGCAAAGGCGCGCGCTCTCTCTCACTCGGCGGGTAGCTCGTCCGGGTCGTCGGTGGGCACGCCGTCGGCCGCATCGAGCGTGTCGTCGGAGTCGACCTCCTCCGCCTCCGTCTCGGGCTCCGCCGGCACGATGGCACCGGGCACGGCACCGAGGCCGGGGGAGTAGGCCGGCTCGCCGCCTTCGTCCTCGTCCTCGAAGTCGATCACCGGGGGCGGCTGGGGCGTCTCGACGACGTCCGGCGCCTCGACGACCTTCTTCGGCGACGCGCGCGGATCGAAGGTGATGCCGAGCGGGCCGGCGGGCTTGCTCCGATAGTCGTCCAGGGTGACCGCGCTGACGCGGTAGTAGTAGTGCGTGCCCGCCTGCGCGGAGCCGTCGGTCCAGGTGATCCGGCGCTGCTTGCGGAAGCGGTCGCGGTCGGTCACGGGCACCTGCGTCACCTCGGTGAACGGTCCGCCCGAGTCGGGAGCGCGCTCGACCGCGAAGTAGTCGAGGTCGTTCATGCGGTCGCCGCCCGAGTAGCGCAGCGGCCGGCGCCAGGTGAGCTGGACGCCGTCCGGCGTCGAGGCCGCCGTCAGCGACGACGGTACGCCCGGGTGCACCAGCTCGGGCGGCTTCGGGTTGGCCTTCTGGCCGCAGGCGGCGACGACGATCCCCGCCAACGCGA
This sequence comes from bacterium, assembly GCA_026129405.1. Lineage (NCBI taxonomy): Bacteria > bacterium. The sequence goes on along the minus strand of JAHCID010000006.1, from coordinate 251,654 downwards.
TCGCGAGCAGGGCGTGCGACGGCCGCGCTCTCATCGCCGCCGCTCCGACACCGCCCGCGCGAGCGCGCGCCGGACCTGCACGGGCGCCGTGCCGCCGAGCGCCCGCCGGCGGGCAACCGACGTCGCCGGCGTCAGCGTGCGCACCACGGCGACGTCGAGGAGCGGCGCGTGTGCGCGCAGCGTCTCGGGGTCGAGGTCGCGCAGCGCGGTGCCCGTACGCAGGCAGTGGCGCACGAGGCCGCCGACCATCTCGTGCGCCTGGCGAAAGGGCACGCCGCGCTCGACCAGCAGGTCGGCGAGGTCGGTCGCGAGCAGCAGGCCGTCCGACGCGGCGGCCATGCGCGCGCGGTCGAAGGTCAGCGCGGGCAGCATGGCCGCGAGCACGCGCAGCGCGTCGGCGAGCGTCGCGGCGGCGTCGAAGAGGAGGCCCTTGTCCTCCTGCAGGTCGCGATTGTAGGCGAGCGGCAGGCCCTTCAGCGTCGTCAGCAGCGCCACCAGCGCGCCGATCATGCGCCCGGTGCGGCCGCGCACCAGCTCGGCGACGTCGGGGTTCTTCTTCTGCGGCATCATCGAGCTGCCGGTGGCGAAGGCGTCGGGCAGGCGCACGAAGCCGAACTCGTCGGTGGCCCAGAGGACGATCTCTTCCGCGAGACGGCTCAGATGCACGGCGGTCAGCGCCGCGGCGGCGAGGAACTCGACGGCGGCGTCGCGGTCGGAGACGGCGTCGAGGCTGTTGCGGCTGACGCCGGCGAAGCCGAGGAGCTTCGCCGTGTAGGCGCGGTCGAGCGCGAAGCCGGCGCCGGCGAGCGCTCCCGCGCCGAGCGGCATCTCGTCGGCGCGCGCGCGGCAGTCGCGGAAGCGGCCGCGGTCGCGGTCGAGCATCTCGTGGTAGGCGAGGAGGTGGTGCGCGAGCAGCACCGGCTGCGCGCGCTGGAGGTGCGTGTAGCCCGGCATGACGGCCTCGCCGTGCTTGCGGGCGACGGTGGCGAGCGCCTTCTGCAGGGCGGCGAGCGCGGCGTCCTGACGGTCGCATTCGGTGCGCAGCCACAGTCGCAGGTCGAGCGCGACCTGGTCGTTGCGGCTGCGGCCGGTGTGGAGCTTGCCGCCGACGGGACCCACCAGCTCCGTCAGGCGCCGCTCGATCGCCATGTGGACGTCTTCGTCGCTTCGCTTGAAGCGAAAGGCGCCGTCCTCGAGCTCGGTGCGGATGCGCTCGAGGCCGCGGCGCAGGCGGCTCCCCTCGGCCGGCGTCAGCAGCTTCGCGCGCACCAGCGTCTGCACGTGCGCGACGCTGCCGTCGAGGTCATGGGGCCAGAGCCGGCGATCGATCGCGAGCGAGCTCGTGAACTCCTCGACGATCTGCGCCGTGGGCTCGTCGAAGCGCCCGGCCCAGGCCTTGGCGCCGGCGGACGCCCGCCGCGTGCGGGCGGCGCGCTTCGTCATCGTGCGCCGCGCTCGACGAGCGCCCGGATGCGCAGCCGCAGGCCGTTCAGACGGATGAAGCCGCCCGCGTCGGCCTGCCGGTAGCCGCCGGCCTCGTCGAAGCTCGCCAGCTTCGGATCGTAGAGCGAGCGCGGCGCCTTGCGGCCGGTGGTGCGCAGCGAGCCCTTGTAGAGCTTCAGGCGGGCGGCGCCGGTGACGGCGCGCGCGGCCTCGTCGATCGCCGTCTGCAGCATCTCGCGCTCGGGCGCGAACCAGTAGCCGTTGTAGATCATGTCGGCGTAGCGCGGCACGAGCGTGTCGCGGAGATGCAGCACCTCGCGGTCGAGCGTCAGCGACTCGACGGCCTGGAACGCCTGGCGCAGCAGCGTGCCGCCGGGCGTCTCGTAGACGCCGCGCGACTTGAGGCCGACGTAGCGGTTCTCGACCAGGTCGACGCGTCCGACGCCGTGGCGCCCGCCGATCTCGTTGAGGCGCTGGAGCAGGGCCGCCGGGCCGAGCCGCTCGCCGTTCACCGCCACCGGGACGCCCGCCTCGAGGTCGATCTCGACCTCCTCGGCCCGGTCCGGCGCCGCCTCGGGCGCGACCGTCAGCTGGAACATGTCGTCGTAGGGCGCCCGCCACGGATCCTCGAGGATGCCGCCCTCGTAGCTCACGTGGAGGAGGTTGCGGTCGCTCGAGTAGGGCTTCTCGGCGGTCACCGTGATCGGGATCCGGCGCTGCTCGGCGTAGGCGATGAGGTCGGCGCGGCCCTTCATGTCCCACTCGCGCCACGGGGCGATGATCGTGAGCTCGGGCGCCAGCGCCGCGAACGTGAGCTCGAAGCGCACCTGGTCGTTGCCCTTGCCGGTGGCGCCGTGGGCGACGCTGTCGGCGCCCTCGGCACGCGCGATCTCGGCGTGGCGCTTGGCGATCAGCGGGCGCGCGATCGAGGTGCCGAGGAGATACTGGCTCTCGTAGATCGCGCCGGCGCGGAACATCGGGAAGACGAAGTCGCGCACGAACTCCTCGCGCAGGTCCTCGACGATGCACTTGACCGCGCCGGTGCCGCGGGCGCGCGCGTCGAGCCCCTCGATCTCCTCCGCCTGTCCCAGGTCGGCGCAGAACGCGATCACCTCGGCCTGGTAGGTGTCGACGAGCCAACGCAGGATGACCGAGGTGTCGAGCCCGCCCGAGTAAGCGAGCACGATGCGACGCGGAGCCTGGGACATGGCGCGGTTCCCTAGCACACGGGTCCCGGGTGAACCACCGCGCGAGACGCGTTCAAGCGCGCGGCGCCGTCGACCGAAACACCCTGGGAGACGGGTGTGCGGGTGATGCGATGGTGATGGCGAAGCACGGTGAGACACATCTCTGGCTCCTCTTCCGGGGCGCGCCGGCCGGGATCGGCGTCGCGTGGAGCTGCTGGGCCCTCGGCAGCGCGATCCTCGCGACGCTGGCGACCGACGGCCTCGGTCCCGCCGGGGTGGTCGTCCCGGTCCTGCTGGTGGGATGGCTGCTCGCGCGCCATCTGCCGTCGCCGCTCGAGGCGGCGCGCCGCTATCATCTCGACGACCTCGAGGTGAGCGCGCTCGGTCCGGGCCGCCACGTGCGCCGCGTGCCGTGGAGCGAGGTCAACGGCGTGACACAGGAGCGGCACGCCCTCGTGCTCGCGCACCCCGAGGGGACGCTGCGCCTACCGCTGCCCGAGGTGCGCGCCGCCGGCGCCTGGGGCCCCGTCCTCGCGCGCATCGTGCCCAGCGTCGCCGCCGAGCTGTGGGCCCGCACCGACGCCGGCCCGGTCCGGCTGTCGTCACGCCTCGACCCGCCGCCGCGCTCGCTCGCCTGGTGGGCCTGGGCGCCGGCGCTCGCCGTCTGCGTCGTCGCGGCCGGTATGAACGGGCTCGGCGTCGGCCTCCTCGTGGCGGCGCTCGAGCGCGTCGTCGCCTGGGGCGCGTCGCGCGCCCGCGGCATCGTCGTCGACGGCCGCGGCGTCACGCTGCTCGCCCCGCGCGGCCGCACGTTCATCTCGTGGGCCGACGCCCTCGTCGCCCCGTGCCCCGGCGGTCTCGCCGTCGCCCGCCCGGGCCACGACCCCGGCGTCGTCCCCGCGACGCTGGCGAACTTCTGGGCCATCGCGCCGGTGTGCGAGCTGCGCGCGCAGCTCGGCCCGGACTGCCCGAGCGAGGTGTCGTTCCGGGCACGGGTGGAGGACGGGGCGCTGGCGGTGGTGGGCGAGGTCGAGGCGCTGCACTAGGGTCGCCGCGGCGCCGGGGCCGTGCGATGGCGCCGGCCGTGCCCGTGCCGCGCGCGATCGTCCACGGGCGCGACCGAGCGTCTCACCCCGCGCCGGCGAGCCAGACCATGATCGCCTTCTGCACGTGCAGGCGGTTCTCCGCCTGGTCGAACACCACGCTGCGCGGGCCGTCCAGCACGCTCTCGGTGATCTCCTCGCCGCGGTGCGCGGGGAGGCAGTGCATGACGAGCGCGTCGGGCTTCGCCAGGGCGACGATGCGGTCGTTCAGCTGGAAGCTCTTGAAGGCGCGGCGGCGGGCGGCCGCTTCGCTCTCCTGGCCCATGCTCGTCCACACGTCGGTGTAGAGGACGTCGGCGGCGCGGACGGCGGCGTCGACGTCGTGCGTGACGGTGACGCGCCTGCCGCCGTCGGCGGTGATCGCAGGGTCGGGCTCGTAGCCGGGGGGGCAGGCGAGGACGAAGTCGAAGCCGAGGCGGGCGGCGGCGTCCATCCAGGAGTGCACCATGTTGTTGCCGTCGCCGACGAAGACGACGCGCGTGCCGGCGATGCGGCCGCGGTGCTCGAGCAGCGTGAAGCAGTCGGAGAGCACCTGGCAGGGGTGGTGCAGGTCGGAGAGGCCGTTGACGACGGGGATGCGCGCCGCCGCGGCGAGGTCGTGCACCGTGTCGTGGGAGAAGACGCGGGCCATGACGAGGTCGACCCAGCGCTCGAGGTTGCGCGCGATGTCGCCGGGCGTCTCGCGCTCGCCGAGCTTGATGTCGCCGGGGGCGAGGTGGATCGCGGCGCCGCCGAGCTGCACCATGCCCACCTCGAAGGTGACGCGGGTGCGCAGGCTCGGCTTCTCGAAGATCATCGCCATGGTGCGGCCGGCCAGGCGCGGGTGCGGCGTGCCGGCGCGCAGCTCGGCCTTCAGCCGGCCGGCGAGGCCGAGCACGTGCTCGATCTCGGCGGTGGTGAGGTCCGCGATGCGCAGGAGATCGCGCTTCATGCCGCGAGCGCCTCGTCGAGGATCGCCATGCCTTCGTCCATCTCCGCCTCGGTGAGCACGAGCGGCGGCAGGAAGCGCAGCACCCGGTCCGCCGTGCAGTTGATGAGGAGGCCGCGATCGAGCGCGCGCTCGACGACGTCGCGGCCGGGGCCGTCGAGGATGGCGCCCCACATGAGGCCGGTGCCGCGGACCGCGGTGATGCGCGGGTGCCGCGCCGCCAGGCGCGCGAGCCCGGCCTGGAAGCGCGCGCCGATCGTCCGCACGTGCTCCAGCAGCGAGGGCTTGGCGAGCTCGCGCACCGCGGCGGCCGCCGCCGCGCAGGCGAGGAGGTTGCCGCCGAAGGTCGTGCCGTGGGAGCCCGGCGTGAAGACCGACGCGAGCGTCGCGGTCGTCAGCATGGCGCCGATCGGGACGCCGCCGCCGAGCGCCTTCGCCACCGACATGATGTCCGGCACGATGCCCGCCTGCTCGTGCGCGAAGAGGGTGCCGGTGCGGCCGAGGCCGGTCTGGATCTCGTCGAGGATGAGGAGCAGCTTGCGCCGGTCGCAGAGCGCGCGCAGCCCACGCAGGTACTCGGGGCCCGGCACGACGACGCCGCCCTCGCCCTGGATCGGCTCGACGAGGATCGCGACCGTCTCGGGGGCGATCGCCGCCTCGGTGGCCGCGAGGTCGTCGAACGGCACCAGGCGGATGCCGGGCAGGAGCGGGCGGAAGCCCTGGTGGTACTTCTCCTGGCCCGTCGCCGTGAGCGTGCCGAACGTGCGGCCGTGGAACGAGCCGACGGTGGCGAGGATCTCGTAGCGCCCGCCGCCGTCGTCCGAGCCCCAGCGCCGCGCGAGCTTCATCGCCGCCTCGTTCGCCTCCGCGCCGCTGTTGCAGAGGAAGGCGCGCGCCGCGAACGTGTGCGTGCAGAGCAGCTCGGCCAGCTCGCCGACGGGCGCGCTGTGGTAGAGGTTCGAGACGTGGAGGAGCTGGCCGGCCTGGTGCCGGATGGCCTCGACCACCGCCGGGTGGCAGTGGCCGAGGTTGTTGACGGCGAGGCCGGCGAAGAAGTCGAGGTACGACCGGCCGTCGGCGTCCCACAGGCGCGCGCCGTCGCCGCGGACGAACGCCACCGGGAAGCGCGCGTAGAGACCGATCTCGAACGCGCGATTGCGGGCGATGATCTGCTCGCTGGTCATCTCGCTGCCTGCTCTCGCGGGGTCAGGCCCGTGCCAGCTTGCGGCGTGCGCGCCGGGCGGAGTCGCTCACGACCTGCGTGCCGACGCCCTGGTTCGTCAGCACCTCGAGCAGCAGCGCGTGCTTCACGCGGCCGTCGATCACGTGTGCCTGCCTGACGCCTTGCTGGAGCGCCGAGATGCAGCACTCGATCTTCGGGATCATGCCGGCGCCGATGGTGCCGTCGGCGATCAGCTCGCGCGCCTCGTCGACGCTGAGCGTGGAAACGAGCTCGCCGTCGCGGCCCTTCACGCCGGCGATGTCGGTGAGGAGGATCAGCTTCTCGGCGCGTAGCGCCTCGGCGATCTTGCCCGCCACCACGTCGGCGTTGATGTTGTAGGTCTGCCCGTGCTCGTCGGCGGCGGTGGGCGCGATCACCGGCACGAAGGCGCCGAGGGCCTGGACGACTTCCGGGTTGACGCCGACGACGTCGCCGACGAGCCCGAGGTCTTCCCCCACGGTGCGCTTGCGCGCGACGACCAGCTCGCCGTCCTTCCCCGACAGGCCGACGGCCTTCGCGCCGTGCCGGTTGAGCGCCGCGACGATCTCGCCGCTGATCGTGCCCGCCAAGACCTGCTCGACGATCGCCATCGTGGCCTCGTCGGTGACGCGCATGCCGCGCACGAAACGCGGCGTGATGCCGGCCTGCTTCACCGCCGCGTCGATCTGCGGCCCGCCGCCGTGGACGACGACGGGGTGCATGCCGACGTACTTGAGCAGCGCGACGTCCTCGGCGAACGAGTCCTTCAGCTCCTCGTTCTCCATCGCGTGCCCGCCGTACTTGACGACGAGCACCTTGCCGGCGAAGCGCCGGATGTAGGGGAGAGCCTCGATGAGGATCTCGGCCTTGTCGACGGGCGTCACCGGGCGTTTATGCCTGCTCGGTTTCGGGCGTACAACCCGCGCCGGGCCTAGAGAATGAAGCGCGAGAGGTCCTGATCGGCGAGGATCGGCGCCAGCCGCTCGCGCACCAGGTTCGCGTCGACCGCGACCGTACGGCCCTGCAGATCGGGCGCGTCGAAGGACACCTGATCGAGGAGCCGCTCGAGCACCGTATGGAGGCGGCGGGCGCCGATGTTCTCGGTGCGCGCGTTGACGTCGGCGGCGATGCGCGCGATCTCGGCGACCGCGTCGTCGCCGAACGAGAGCGTCACGCCCTCGGTGGCGAGCAGCGCCGTGTACTGGCGGGTGAGGGCGTTCTCGGGCTCCGTCAGGATGCGGATGAAGTCGTCCTGCGTGAGCGCCTCGAGCTCCACGCGGATGGGGAAGCGGCCCTGGAACTCGGGGATCAGGTCGGACGGCTTCGCGATGTGGAAGGCGCCCGAGGCGATGAAGAGGATGTGGTCGGTGCGCACCGGGCCGTGCTTGGTGTTGACCGTCGAGCCCTCGACGATGGGCAGGAGATCGCGCTGCACGCCCTCGCGCGACACGTCGGGCCCGTGCAGCCCCTCGCGGCCGGCGATCTTGTCGATCTCGTCGAGGAAGACGATGCCGGACTGCTCGACGCGGCGGAGCGCCTCGCGTGTCACCGCCTCGGCGTCGAGGAGGCGCGTCGCCTCCTCCTGCGTCAGCACCTCGAGCGCCTCCGGCACCTTCAGCTTCGCGCGCTTGGGCTTCTTCGGCATGAGGTTCTGGAGCATGTCGCGCACGCTCGACTCGATGTCCTCCATGCCCTGCGGGGTCATGATCTCGAAGGCGGGGCCGGCCGGACGCGTGGTCTCGACCTCGAGGGTGCGCTCGTCGAGCGCACCCTCGCGCAGCATGCGGCGCAGCTTCTCGCGCGTGTCGCTGACGTCGCTGGCGCCGGGACCCATCGCCGTCCGCGGCGGCGGGGGCGGCAGCAGGAGGTCGAGCAGCCGCTCTTCGGCCTGCTCGCGGGCGCGCGTCTGCACCTTCGCCTTCTCCTCCTCGCGCACCATGTTGATGGCGAGCTCGGTGAGGTCGCGCACGATCGATTCGACGTCGCGCCCCACGTAGCCCACCTCGGTGAACTTCGAGGCCTCGACCTTGATGAACGGCGCCTGCGCGAGCTTCGCGAGGCGGCGCGAGATCTCGGTCTTCCCGACCCCGGTGGGGCCGATCATGATGATGTTCTTCGGCGCGATCTCGTCGCGCAGCGGCTCGGGCACCTGCAGGCGGCGCCAGCGGTTGCGCAGCGCGATCGCGACGGCGCGCTTCGCGGCGCGCTGTCCGACGATGTAGCGGTCGAGCTCGGAGACGACTTCGCGGGGCGTGAAGTTGGCCATGACGATCAGGCGGGCGGCGGGGCGGCGTCGGCGAGCTCCTCGATGGTGAGCTCGGCGTTGGTGTAGACGCAGATGTCGGCGGCGAGCTTCAGCGACTCGGTGACGATCGTGCGCGCGTCGAGCGTCGTGTGCGTCACCAGCGCGCGCGCTGCGGCGAGCGCGTAGTTGCCGCCCGAGCCGATGGCGCAGACGCCGTCGTCGGGCTCGATGACGTCGCCGGTGCCGGAGATGATGAGCGACGACTCGCGATCGGCGACGACGAGCAGCGCCTCCAGCCGGCGCAGCATGCGGTCGGTGCGCCAGTCCTTCGCGAGCTCGACCGCCGCGCGCCGCAGATTGCCGCCGACGTGCTGGAGCTTCGCCTCGAAGCGCTCGAACAGCGTCAGCGCGTCGGCGCCGGCGCCGGCGAAGCCCGCCAGCACCTTGTCGCCGTGCAGGCGGCGCACCTTGCGCGCGTTGCGCTTCAGCACCGTCTGCCCGACCGTCACCTGGCCGTCGCCGCCGAGCACCACGGTGCCGCGGCAGCGGACGGAGAGGATCGTGGTGCGGTGCCACTCAAGCTCGGGGGTGCGCACGGTCATAGGCGTCCATCAGCTGGCGGAGGTCGACGTGGGTGTAGCGTTGCGTGGTGGAGAGGCTGGCGTGGCCGAGCAGCTCCTGGATGGCGCGCAGATCGGCGCCGCCGCCGAGGAGGTGCGTGGCGAAGGTGTGGCGCAACGCGTGCGGGCTGGCGCCGGCGGTCGCGCCGGCGGCCTCCACCCAGCGCGCCGTCAGGCGCGCGACGCTGCGGCTGGTGAGCCGTCCGCCGCGCGCGTTCGTGAAGACGGCGCCGGTCGCCGGCAGACCGGCCTGCGCGGCCGCCGTTCGCCACGAGCGCAACGCCTTCAGGGCCGGCCGGCCGACCGGCACGACGCGTTCCTTGCGGCCCTTACCGAGCACGCGCACGGCGCCGGCCTCGAGGTCGACGGCGCTCCAGTCGAGGCCGGTGCACTCCGAGACGCGCAGGCCCGAGGAGTAGAGCAGCTCGAGGATGGCGCGGTCGCGCAGCCCGAGGACGGCGTCGCCGGGCGGGGTCGTGAGCAGGCGGTCGACCTCGTCGAGGCCGAGGTGCGTCGGCAGCCGGCGGCGGACCTTCGGCGTCGCGATGCCGACGCTGGGGTCGGCGGGCAGACGGTCCGTGCGGCGCAGGAAGCGGAAGAAGCCGCGCACCGCGGCCAGCTTGCGCGCGAGCGAGCTGCGGGCGACGTCGCCGTCGAGCGTGCGCAGCCAGTGCCGGATGGTGTCGGCGCGCACGCGACGGAGATCCTGGATGCCGGCGGCGTCGAGGAAGGCGCGGACGTCGCCGAGATAGGCACGCAGCGTGTGTGGGGAGACGTGGCGCTCGGCCCGCAGGTGCGTCGCGAAGGCCTCGAGCGCCTCGTCGTGCGGGCCGGGCATGCCGCGAGGCTTACCAGCGGGGGGTGGGGCGGACAAGGCGAGGGGGAGTGGCGCTACGCGCCTTACTCGGGCGGCGATCAGACGTTCTGTGAGGTGGGGCGGCTCGACCAGCTGCGGCAGCCGCAGTGGGAGTCGCGAGGATGGCGCCGGCTCACGATGTGCTCGGCAGTGCGTCCGTCTCGAGAGGAATTCGCAGCGTACGGAGGCTTGCCATGGCCCCGTCGACGTCGATGCACGTCGTCGCATAGTCCGCGAGAAGCAGGCGTTCTGGGAGTAGGTGATCGTGCTTCTCGCGAAGCTTGTTGGGAACTGCCGAAGCCAGATCCATCGCCGACGGTGGCGGCGACCGAAGCGCTGTCGTCTGCCACTGGCGCAACTTAGCCAACGTCATGCCTTCCACTCGGACGGCTGCCCGCGAGCCCCGCGCCCGAAACCCGGAGCTCGCCAACAGTAGCGCGAGCGTGTCGTGAACGAGGTCGCCGCTCCACGGAAAAAGGACGAGGTCCTGTCCGTCGATCACGACGTCGCGGTCGAGAAGCCCGAGCCTCACGAAGGTAGTCCGGCCTTCGGACAGCAAATCCCTCGCGGGAAGGTCTAGGAAGGCTGGGACGTCGGCGCGTTCGTAGACGGAACGCATGCGTCGCCGGAGGGTTGAGTCGATCGGCGGTCCATCGCCGTCGAAGGGCGGAATCCTTCCGCCAGGCGCGGGTACGACAAAGAGCGTCGAAGTGCTCACGTCGACCGAGACGACGCGCCAGCGCCGTCCGGCGAAGATGAGTAGATCCTTCTCCTTGATCGGGTGCAGTATCGGGAGAGTCCCCAGGGTCTGATTCCCCGCGACGATCCGATACTCGTCTGGCGTCGAGAAGGCCGCGTAGAAGTCCCATCGACCGACCATCCGCTCTCCCGTCAAGCCGAAAGTGAGTGTGCCGTCGTGTGTCTGCGTGAGGATATCCCTCGCACCCAAGCCCCGAAGGAGAGCGGCAAACGCATCGGATCCTACGGTCCCGAAAGGCCCGCCACTACAGAGGACGCGGAACGCATCGTCGGCTCTCACGCCGCCGCATTGCGCCACGAGCGAGAGGATCTGTTGGACGAGTGTCGACAGGTGGAGCGCACCGGATCGGGGAGCCTCGCACCAACCGTCGACCAGCAGCTCGATCACGGCGATCGCCTGGAGCAGCTGCACACGTAGGGCCGCTTCGACGTCGATCGTCGGCTCGAAGGCCGGCTCCTGCACGTAGATGCGCAGCACGGCTGGCTCTCCGCGACGTCCGGACCTCCCGACGCGTTGGCGGGTGGCGGCAACGGACGCGGGTGGACCGAGCTGGGCAACGCTCGCGACGGAGCCGATGTCGATCCCGAGTTCCAGGGTGTTCGTGCATACCGCAGTCAGCGGAAGAGTCCGGTCTTTGAGCGCGGCCTCGACGTCTTCGCGTAGCGCCTTCGAAAGGCTGCCGTGGTGCGGCAGGAATTCGTTGGGGACGCGCTCGTGCTCGCTCAGTCGCCGAAGCACATCCGCGAACTTCTCGACGTTCGATCGCGAGTTGGCGAATACTAGGTTGTCCGACCCGCGAAGTGCACGAAAGAGGTGTCGTGCAACGGCGAGATCCGCGTCCTCGGACTCGTCGTCGGCGCGGCGATAGCCCCGGATCTGTACGCGTAGCTCGCGCGTGTCCGAGTTCGCGACGATCTGTACGACGTGCTTGCCATGGCGCGGTCTCAGGAAATCGGCAGCCAATGCAAGGTCGCCGAGAGTCGCGCTGAGCGCGACTCTCGGCACGTGTGCGCCGCGAACGAGCTCCAGGCGGTGGAGGAGGGACTGCAGCTGGCGCCCGCGTTCTGTGCCGATGAACGCGTGTAACTCGTCGACCACGACCCACCGGAGCGGCGCGAAGAGCGACCGTAGCCGGGGGCCACGCAGGATGAACTGTGCCTCCAGCGACTCCGGTGTGATGAGGAGGATTCCCGCTGGACTCTGGAGCAAGCGTCGCCGGGCCGCCTGTGACACGTCGCCGTGCCAGCGATGGACGGGTATTTGGAGATCGCGGCACAGGCTCTCGAGACGCCCGAACTGATCGTTGATCAGCGCCTTCAGCGGTCCGATGTAGAGGGCGTGTATTCCTCCATCGGAGTTGCGGGACAGGGCGGAGCAGATCGGAAGGAAGGCGGCTTCGGTCTTCCCGGCTGCAGTTGCCGCTGCGACGATCACATCCTCGCGACCGCCGAGGATTGGGGCAATTGCTCTTTCCTGAGCATCGCGTAGCTCCGTCCACTGCTGTTGCCACACCCAGCGGCGCACCAGCTCCGCGAGGAGGTCGAAGGCTGTAGAGCGGTTCGGCGCCAACGGATCAGAGTTTGAAGGTCGTGAACTCGCCATCGCCCTGCTGCGCGCGTTCATCGAGCTCGCCGTCGAGCGGGGCCAAGTCGGGGTTCGTATCTGGGCCTAACTCTAGATCGCCGATTAGGTCCTTCCAGGAGGCGTTGGGGTTCTGTTCCAGAACGGCGAGGAGGTTGACGAACTCGCGGATGGTCGTGCGTGGGGTACGAAAGTAGGCCTCCCCGATGCGGGTGCTGCAGTGCTCCATGAATTTGGTGAGGGCTTCGTCTGGAATCAAATAGCGGGTGGAATCGCCTCCGGCATAGACATGACGAACCTTGCCGAGAAGGACGTATAGGTCCTCTGGCGTCAGGTTCCCGAGGCGGATCACAGGTCCGGTCAGATCGCGGCGTCCGTCGGTTGCGAACCGATTGTCCGAAAGCCGAGATTGGAGCGCGGCGTAGCTGTAGAGGCCGCGCCGCGTATCGGAGAGGAACTCGGGCGTACCGCAGAGGACGAAGCCGATGCCCGTCGCGATGCCCTGCAGCGTGTCGTTCAGGATACGAAGGATCTGCTCGTAGTTTGACGTCCGCGCCTGACCGCTGCCCAGCTTGTAGAGGTTCACCATCTCGTCGAGGCAGATCAGCATTCCGCCGTAGCCGGCGAGACGGACGAAACGGCCTAAGAGCTTCAGCTGATCGTAGACGTTCTCGTCGTCTACTATGGTCCGTACGCCGAGCGCCCTGCGTGCGTCCGTACGTGCGGTGAACTCGCCACGCAGCCAGCGGATCGCATCGTTCTTCAGGGCATCGTTTCCGGTGTCATGGCCGCGCCAGTAGCATTCGAGCACGTGGGCGAAGTCGTATCCTCCCACCATCTCGGTCAGGCTGCCCAGCCGTTCTCGCATCACGGCCGCGGGGTCGGCTGACCGCGCCGAGGCCTCTTGGAGGGCGGTCGTGACGAACCGCTCGACGACGCTGGGAAGGGCTCCGCCGTCTGGTGCCGAACGAGTCGCCATGTTGCGCATCAGCTCCGAGTAAAGGCTTCGTGCGTGTCCACCCGTGGAGTGTAGTCGTCGCTCGGGGGAAAGATCGGCATGGATTGCGACGAGCCTCTTCTGGAGTGCGATCGCCCGAACGAGATGGAGGAAGAAGGTCTTTCCGGAGCCATAGTCGCCGATGACGAGCCGTATCGTGGCACCCTCTCCCGCGACGCGGTCGATGTCGGCGACGAGTGCGGCGAGCTCGGCGGCGCGGCCGACCTGAATCAGATGCTGCCCGCGACGCGGGACGACACCCGCGCGCATGGACTGGATCACGGCGTCACGATCGCGCGGCCGCATGGATGGGGTGTGGGTCATCGGAGCATTACCTCGAGGACGTGTGCGTCCAGGTCGATGGGATCGTCACCTTCGCAGAGCGGAGCATCCGCGATCTCGAATGCAGCCTCGTTCAACGTCTCGATCGCGCCGTCCGGAAGGAGCGCGGCATCGGTAGCAAGTGCTTCGAACGCGGCACGCGAGAGTGAAGCGGTCCCTCTCAGCTTTCGAAGGAGCGCCGAGTGAGTGGGGTCCAGCCCGGCGATTCCGGCTTCGGGCGGAGCGACGGTGGGCGGCGCAGGGTCGTCGGCGAAGATGGCGCCCAGCATCTGTGCGACCCGGACGGACTCAGCGACGCGCTGGTCCACGCGGGCCTGGTCGAGAACGATGCCGCGTTGGGGTGACGGCTCCGGAGGGATCTGAAACCGTCTTTCTGTTCCTGCGGGACGAACCACGTGAGGTCCATCGTGGACGGTCCCATCCCCGGCCATCGCCGCATGGATGTCGGCGTGGACGCGCCCCGGGTCCATATCGAGCGCTTTGTAGACGCGCGCGAGGAGCTTCACGTCGGCGGGGTGGACTCGGGCGTCGCTGGAAACCAGCCGAATGAGGAGAACCCGGATGCCTTCACGCGCATCCGGTGGAAGCTCGCGGAGCCGACGACCGAGTGTCGTCATCGATGGGGGCTTTGCGAGGCTCCAATGGAAGTGAGCGACGAGCCGTCGTCGCTCACTGTCGTCCAGGTCCGGAGCTGCGGCGAGATGATCCTCGACGGCGCGAGCCTCGTCGGGGTGCAGATGCCCGTCCGCCATGGCGAAGACCGCGCAGAGCTGGCTCACGACCGCGACCGCGGCATATCCATCGCTGGAGGCGTCGGAGCGAGGACGGGGGTTGCGAAAGAGGACGACGCTACCGTCCGCTGCGAGTGGAGGCCCGCCGAAGCGGGTATCGGGCTCGATGCCGATGTCCCAGCGGTCGAGAAGCTGTGCCACCGCCACGGACATCGGTCGGGATCGCTCCGCTTGCCCTCCAGCCTCGCACCACAGTCGTATGAGAATCGCCGCTTCGGCTGTGGCGAACTGCGCTGCTGCGGAGGTCGAGCCCGCCCAGGACCGCAGCGGAGCCAGTGCGCTCGGTGCAGCGTGGTGCAGGTCGGTCGGGAGGGAGATGAATGCCTCAGGGGCGTTGCGAGCGTCGGGACGCCGCGAGACAAGGCGCCGGAACGGGTCGAGATCGTCGCAGCAGCCGCTGGCGATCGAGTGCAGCTGAGTCCAAGGCGCACTCACCTGCGTCGGGTCAGGGAGCGCGAGCTGTGCGCGCGCTTCACGTCCCCCGAAGGACGCGCTCGCCGGCCCGTATCGCGCTACAATGCGAGCGCGGTTGGGCTTGATGATGAGGCCGCTGCCGAAGTGGTCGGTGTATCTGCGCTGGAACAGCGCATCGAACTCGGGTGCGCACACGATGAACGATCGCCCCAGCCCCGGTGCGGGATGGGATCGAAGCCAGGCGAGCGCCAGATCGGATGGGATCGGTTTGCCCTCGAGCGCGGCTTGTCCGAGGGCAGCGCGAATGCGTACGGGGATCTCGGCACCGTTTGGACGGCTTGGCACGGTGCCCGTGGGTGTCACCACGTTCCACCGCGCATCGATGTAGTTGAGAAGCCCCTGTGCGTAGGAGGGGAACGAGCCACGTGGGTACAACGTCAGGAGGCGCTCGATCTCCTCCCTGATGGCAGCGACTTCATCTGTACCGACAACCTCGGCTCGATCCTCGTGGAGGAGTCGCCGTTCGAGGCCATAGTAGAACAGGAACACGTAGCCGACATCGAACTCGGAAGAGCATCTCCCGTTCGCAAGCCACGCGAGATACGCGGCTCGGCACTGGGGATCGATGCCGGCGTAGGAGGGTGAGTAGGGCATGCCGTCGCCCGAGACGTCGGCCGCACTCTCGTCGACGGGTAGGCTGGGGTCGATCAGGGCAGGCTCGTGGCCGTGCGTGTTCACCGCGGCCAATCCGGTACCGATCCACAACATTCCCGCCGTGATGCGCCGTTCTGCTATCTCTACCGTCTCGCCGGGTTGCACCCATCGAGCATTCGCGGCCGACGTCGGACGCCGTATGACACTCGGTGCGCCCACCGAGCTCGTCAAGGCAACCCGTGACCGCTCGATCGCTGGTGCAGATGGGGCGAGCGTCACGTCTTCGTCGTCGTGTGGCGTACGATCGATGGCGTCGTCGTGCAGGACGTCTGCGACCACCAGCGGCGCCGCGGTCGCCGGATGCAGGGCTTCGGCGTCGCGCAGTATCTCGTCCGTGAGACCAGCCTCCCGAGCCAGGGCGCGAGCCTCTGCGAGTCGCTTCCATCGTGTCCGGGTCGTCCCGTCTCCGATGCCTTTCGCGAACGCTTCGAGCGCCTGAGCGGACCGCGCTACTGCATGGAAGTACCGAAGGAGGC
The DNA here is from genome assembly GCA_026129405.1 of bacterium. NCBI lineage: Bacteria > bacterium. The sequence goes on along the minus strand of JAHCID010000006.1, from coordinate 235,996 downwards.
GGGACGTGTCGGCTTCGTCGAGTGATCCCAGCCTCTGGAGCTCTTCGACCTGCCGGATACCGAGTGCCGCGCGGCTCGTACGCGTCGAAGCTTTGGCGCTATTCCGGCACAACGACAGGCAGTCGTCGAGTATCCGCCGAGCGTTCGCCTCCTGCATGGCACGTAACGAGCGCACGTCAGCATCAGCGCGGTTCTTGGCGCTTCGGTTGTGGATCGCCAGCGCTCCACCTGCGCCGGCCAGCGCGAGCAAGAGCACCTCAGGATGCCGCCCGATCCATTCGACGGCTGCGGCTATCGCAGCCACAGCACCAATGGCGATGATACCGGCGACCCCGATCCCGCTACCTTTGCGCCGACGTCCCATCAGCGTGCGGACCTGCGGGCAGCATGCCAGGGGCAAACTGGCGGGATGGTATGGCGGGGAGTGCCGACCGCATCCAGCCGTTCGACCGCAACGATGCCCGCCCACGAGAGCGAGCTGGCGGGCGGCGCCGCGGTCAACCGATCCACCATGCGGAAAGCACGCTGCACATCGCCGGTAAGGCTAGCAAGTCGATTGCAAACCGGGCAAGCGTACTCGCTGGTGGCGCGAAGCATGGGAGGCTCGCGGGCTGTGCCCCTGCGCCCAAGGTCACTCCTGCGCGAACGCCGCCGCCAGCGCGGCGATCGCCGCCGCCTCGTACGCCGCCGCCGACGGCAGCAGGCGCGTGAATGCGAACGACATGTGCACGTGGCCCGCCAGCCGCGTGTGCCGCACGGCCACCCCGGCCGCGCGCAGCGCGTCCGCGTAGGCGGCGGCGTCGCCGCGCAGGCGGTCGTACTCGGCGCTCATGATCCACGCCGGGGGCAGGGCGGCGTGCGACGCCGCCAGCAGCGGCGACACGCGCGGATCGGTGCGGCTGCCGTCCGGCCCGAGGTACTCGGCGAGGAACTCGTCGATGAGCACGGCGTCGAGGAGGTAGCCGTCGGCGACGTTGCGGTGGCCCTCCTGCGCGAGCGTGGCGTCGGTCGCCGGGACGTCGAGCCACTGATGGCAGAGCCGGGGGCCGCCGCGGTCGCGCGCGCGGAGCGCGCACACGGCCGCCAGGTTCGCGCCGGCCGACTCGCCGCCGATCGCCACCCGCCGCGGGTCGGCGCCCAGGCGGGCGGCGTTGTCGACCAGCCAGCAGAGCGCCGCCCAGCAGTCCTCGAGCGGCGTCGGGAACCGGTTCTCGGGCGCCAGGCGGTAGTCGACCGACGCGACGATGCAGCGTGCCCCGGCCGACACCGCGCGGCAGCGCGGATCGCGCTCGTCGAGCGTGCCGACGCACCAGCCGCCGCCGTGCAGGAAGACGTAGAGGGGATGGGGGCCGACGCCGTGCGGGACGTAGACGCGCACCGTGACGGCGCCGCCGGCCACCGGCACCTGATGGTGCACGACGTGGGCCGGCGCGGGCCCGCGGCGCATGACCACGCCGCCCAGTCCCGCCGCACGCGCGGCCAGCCGGCGGCGGCGGACCGACATCGGCACCGACGGGTCGTGGCGATCGGTCATGCGGGCGACGGCGAGGAGGGGACGGAGGCGGGGCTCGATCGGCATGGCGGCCGTTGGTAGCGAAGCGCTCGCGGCAGGGCGAGGCGCCGCAGGGCGCGTCCGTTTGGTGCCCTGCGCCCGCCGGTGCTAGTCCCGCGCCGTGCACACCCTCGCGCTCGCCGTCACCGCCGTCGCTCTCGTCACCACCCAGGCCGTCGCGCTCACCGGGCGTGAGGTCCTCACCCAGGCCGAGCAGCAGCACGGCTTCTCCACCTGGAAGGACCGCAAGGCGCGCGCCGCCATGGACACCTACGACAAGGGCTCGATGGTGCGCACGCGCGAGATGGAGATCACCGAGCAGACCGATCCGCGCGGCGAGCACCGCACCTTCATCTCCTTCACCGCCCCGGCCGACGTGAAGGGCACGCGCTTCCTCCACCTCTCGCCGCGCGGCGAGCGCGATCAGCAGTGGCTGTGGGCGCCGACCACCCGCCGCACCCGCCGCATCGCCGAGGGCCAGCGCGACGAGAACTTCTTCGGCGCCGACCTGTCGTATCGCGACCTCGAGCTCATGGTCCGCATCCAGCAGTGGAACGACGACGAGGCCACCGCGACGCTGGCCGGCGAGGAGACCGTCGACGGCAAGGTCTGCCACGTGGTCGAGCTCGTGCCGAAGAACGAGGAGTTCGCCTACACCAAGTACCGGCTCTGGTTCGGCACCGACGACCTCTACCTGTGGCGCATGGACGTCTACGAGGACGCCGATAAGGTCGTGAAGCGCGTGGTGCCGAAGCGCTACCAGCGCTTCGGCAGCTACGACATGGCCGTCGAATCCGAGGTCTCGAACCTGCCCGCCGACACCCGCACCGTCTTCAAGATCACCGACGTCAAGTACGACGAGGGCGTCAGCGAGAGCATGTTCACCGTCGGCAACCTCGACCGCGGCTGAGCGCGCCGGTCGGCAGCCGACGCCGTCGACCTCCGCGCGGCGTGCACGCGCTGCCGAGCCCTCACGCCGGCGGCGTGTAGCGGTCCCAGAAGAGGCAGCCGTCGACCGGCCGTCGCTGCGGGCGCGCATGGCGGCCGATCGGCCACCCGATCGGGATCAACGCGCACGACGGGCAGCCCTCGGGCAGCCCGAGGAAGGCGTCGACCTCGCGGCCGACGGCGAGGTGCACCTGCGTCAGCGACGCCCCGAGGCCGACGGCGCGACACGCGAGCAAGACGTTCTGCACCGCGGGGAACAGCGCCTGGAGCTGCGGCGCCCCACGCCGCGTCCAGCCGGCGACGAAGAGATGTACGGGCGCCTCGTGCAGATGGTCGGCGAGATGGATCGCGGCCCGCATGTTGCGGCGCTTCGCCTCGGGATAGGCGGCGTCCTTCGCCGCCGCGAGCGCGGGCGCGATGTACTGGTGGAAGAGCGGGCGGTAGCGCTCGGCCACCCAGCGCCGCCGCGCGGCGTCGGTGACGGCGACGAAGACCCACGGCTGGCGGTTGCCGCCGCTCGGCGCGAAGGTGCCGGCCTCGCACACCTTGCGGATCAGCGCGGGGGGCACCGGGTCGGACCGGAGGCGCCGCAGCGCGCGACAGGTGCGGAGGCCCTCGAGGAGCGGCACGTCCTCGCCGAGGGCGGCGACGTCGATCGCGGACATGGCGCCGGGTGAAAGCATCCCCGCCGGCCGGGTGTCCACCCTCGGGTCAGTCGGCGCCCTGCAGCGTCAGGCGGAAGGGCAGTAGCCAGGCGGTGGGGCCGGGGAAACCGGTGAGGATGTCCACGGTGGAGTCGGTCGTGCGCGGCATACAGCCAACGTGGGCGAGCACGCCGTCACCGCTCCTGGGCAGGGCCGGGTCCGGCGGCACGAGGGCGGCTGGAGTACCGGTGCGCGCCAGCGCGCCGCTCGCGTCCGGCGCGCTGGGGAAGCAGGGTAGGATCGGGTTGTCGGAGCAGCAGGTCTGGTTGATGCCGCCCTTGGGAGCGGGCGTGTCCGCGCAGTCGACGGTGCAGGTTCCCGTGCCGTGGCAGGAGTCGTCCATCGTCTGGCCCGGGCACGGCTTCGAGCCGTCGAGCCGGCGCTCGCCGGTCGAGAGCACGAGCGGCAGGTCGAGCGTGCGGGCCGGCTCTCCGCTCGGCGGGCAGTCCTGCGAGAGCTGATAGAGCGGGTCTCCCAAGGTGCCGGGGACGGTCGTGAGCGCGTCGACCACGCATGGCTTGCCCTGGTTCGGCCCGCCCTGGCAGAGCCCCGCCGAGCCGACGGTGCCGTCGCCGCTGCAGCGCGGGCACACCTGGCCCAGCCCCTGCAAGACGTGCACGTCCGCGGCGAGCGTCACGTTCAGCGCCAGCGCGCCGTGCGCGAGGTCGAGCGTCCCGTCGGGTACCGCGGCCAGGCGCGGATTCAGGCACACCGGCACGCCGTTCGCGAGCAGCGGGAGCGGCGCCGAGAGCTGCTCGGCGTCGATCGCTCGGACCCGGCAGGTCGCGTCGCCGTCGCAGGCGCCGAGGCAGAGGTCGAGGCCGCGTCCCTCGAGGAAGGGGAAGTTGTGGGCCTCGCCGCTAGGTCCGAGGTCGAGGTCGCTGCCTGCGCCGCGCCAGGTGAGCGTGGCGCGCGACGGCTTGCCGGCGGCGCGCTGCGGACAGGGCAGCGGACGGTCGCCGGCCGGGCGACAGCGCATCACCACGCGGCTCTTGCCGCGCCGCCCACGACGGCGCGTGTCGAGGACCAGGGCGCCGGTCTCGCCGGCCTCGGTGGCGACGGTCTCGAGCGTGCTCCACGCTCCGCAGGCCGCGCCGGCTCGCGGGTCCGGCAGCACGAGGTCCGGCAGCCGCGCCGCCGTCGCCTTCGGCACCCGCAGCCGCCGGACGGGCGTCGCCGTGCAGCCCTCCAGGGAAGGCTGCGCGCAGGCGCGCACCGCGACGACGCAGACGCCGTTGGTCGTGGCATCGCGGTCGCAGAACGGATCGCCGTCCGTGCAGGTCGCGATCCAGGCGGCGCGGCGGCGGGATCCAGGCGCCGGATCGACGCCGTCGATCTCCCAGGCGGCGTCGCAGGCGTTGCCGCGCTGCTGCGGCACCAGCCCGGCGGCCGCGGTGGTGGCGAGGGCGGCGAGGAGGCCGGCGGCGAGGAGGGAGCGCATGGGGGGGTGAGCTACGGACCGCCGCTGGGAGGTGTCAATCGCCGCCGGTGCCGTCCGGCATCGGCGCCGACGTCATTCCCCGCGCAGCGCCGCCGCCACCGGCAGGCGGGCGATGCGACGTGCCGGCAGGAAGCCGGCGACGAGGCTCACCCCGAGCGCCGCCAGCGCCGCCAGCGGCAGCTGGCCGGTGGCGAGGTGCAGGTCGAGGTCCCACCCGAGCTGCTGCGTGAAGTTGACCCGCACCCACAGCAGCGCCAGCACCACGCCCATCACGACGCCCCCGGCGAGCCCGAGCACGCCGACGCCGAGGGCCTCCGCGACCACCCCGCGCGCCAGCTGCCCGCGCGTCGCGCCGGCCGCGCGCAGCAGCGCCAGCTCGCGACGCCGGTCGAGCGCGACCGCGAGCAGCGCCTCGGCGAGCCCGAGCGCCGCCACCACCAGCGGCAGGATCTCGAGCGCCGTGGTGAAGCGGAACGCGCGCCGGACCGCGTCCTGATGGTAGGCGTACAGCTCGCGCTGGGTCAGCACCTTGAGGCCCTGGGCGGCGCCCGGTCCCTCGGCGATCGCGCGCCGCACCGCGGCCGCGTCGGCGCCGGGCGCGAGCGTCACGTGGAAGCGGGTGACGGTCGCGTCGTGCCACCAGCGCTCGTAGGTCGGCCGCGCCATGACGACGCTGCCGCGCGGCGAGACGTAGTCGACCGCGACGCCGACGACGGTGGTCGCGAGCCGCCCCGCGGGGGTGTCCAGCACCAGCGGCGAGCCGGGCGCGAGGCCGGTGCGGCGTGCGAGGTTGCGCGACACGAGCACGCCGCGCTCCGCGCGCACCGCCGCCAGCGCCGCCTGCGGGTCGCCGGCCGCGAACACGAAGTCGCCGCGGCGGTCGGGCGCGAAGGCGCTCTCCTCGAGCGCGTCGACGCTGATGCGCTCGCCGCCGAGCACGTGCTCCGCGAGGCGGATGCGCTCGACGCGCGCGACGCCGGGCACGGCGGCGAGCGCGTCGCCGATCGTCGCCGGCAGCGGCGACTCGATCCAGCCGGTGCTCGCCGTCGAGGCGACGACGAGGTCGGCGCGCACCTGGTGGCGGATGAAGTCGAGCATCGACTCCTCGAAGCTGCGCGCCAGCGTGCCCGACATCAGCATGAGCCCGAGCCCCAGCGCGAGCACGCCGCCGGCGAGCGCGAGCGGGTTCGGGATCTGCGCCAGGCGGTCGATGGCGAGCCGCCCCGCGACGCCGCAGAGCGGCCGCAGCGGCACCAGCACCCAGGTCGCCACGCGGCGGGCGTGGCGCATGAAGAGGCACACGAGCGCGAAGTCGGCGAGCAGCGCGGCGGCGTTGCCGGCCCAGGCCGAGTCGAAGCGCACCTGCGCCCAGAGCGCGAGGGCGGTGAGCAGCAGCGTCGCGCCCACGGCGCCGCGCGCCGGCCAGCGCCGATCGGTCGGCACGGCAGCGTCGGCGCGCGCCGCGGCGAGCGGCGACACCACATGGCCCGCGCGCGGGCAGCACCGCCGCGGCGAGCGCGGCGCCGAGGCCGGCGACCACGCCCAGCGCGAGCGCCGCCGGCTCGACGGCGAGCGCGCTCTCGAAGAACGCCATGTTGAAGACGAGCGCCGCCGACTCGGCCACCGTGTCGAGCAGCGCGCGGGCGAGCAGCAGCCCGAGCGGCAGGCCGACCGCCGTGCCGACGACGCCGACCAGCGCCGCCTCGCCGAGCACCAGCCGGCGGATCGCGCGCCGTCCCGCGCCCACGCAGCGCAGCAGCCCGAGCTCGCGCCGGCGCGCCGCGACGCCGGTGGCGATGGTGCTGCCGACGACGAAGATCGCCGCCAGCAGCGCCAGCCCCGAGACCCCGGAGAGGAGCGTGCGGTACGAGCGCAGGTAGCGCTCGATCTGCTCGCCGCGCCGCTCGGGGCGCTCGACGTCCAGCCCCGGCGGCAGCACGGCGCGGACCGCGCGCTCGGCGTCCTCGACCGCGACACCCGGCGCGAGCGCGAGATCGATCTGGTCGATGGTGCGGTCGCGGCCGAGGATCGTCTGCGCGCCGATCACGTCCATCAGGACGAGGTTGCCGCCGAAGGCGCGGCCGACGCCGCCGGCCGGCAGGATGCCGCGCACCGTGAACGGCTGGATGCCGACCGGCGTGCGCAGGCGCAGCACGTCGCCCTTCCGCGCGCCGACGCGGGCGGCGAAGCCGTCGGTCAGCACGACGCTCGACGGATCGACGAGGAAGCCGAGCGGGTCGTCGACGACGCGCTCGCCCGCCTGCACGAGGCGCAGCGTCTTCACGGCCTGGGTGTCGCCGACGTCGGCGGCGAACACCGACAGCGCCTCGCCGGCGGCGGGGCCGTCGACCGGGAAGAACGTCGTCGTGATGATCGCCACCGCCGAGCGCACGCCGGGGACGGCGCGCAGGGTTTCGACGACGTCTTCCGAGAACGGCCCTGCGCCGCGCACCTGCAGCGCGGCGGTGCCGGCGAGATCCTCGACGGCATCGGTGAAGGCGCGCAGCGTGCTCGCGTTCACCACCTCGATGGCGACCACCAGCGCGACGCCGCAGGCGACGCCGGCGACCGTCAGCGCCGTGCGGGCGGCGTGCCGGGCGAGCTGGCGGCGGGCCAGGAGGAGCAGGGCCATCCGGCCGGAGTCATGGCAGGTCGGCGCCGGCTTGCGCCAGCGCGGAGCGCGATGGTAGCCCGACCGACGTGGCGGTCGCGCGCGTGACGGAGATCATCGCCTCGTCGCCGGACGGGTTCCGGGAGGCGGTCGAGGAAGGCGTGGCGCGCGCGGCGCGCACGCTGCGCAACATCACCGGCCTCGAGGTCACCGGCAAGCGCGTCAAGGTCGAGCGCGGGCTCATCACCGAGTACCGCGTCGAGATGCGCCTCATCTTTCTGCTCGACTAGCCGCGTTCGGAGGAGTCCATGGCCGTCGCCCGTCAGACCCAGATCATCGGAGCCTCGCCCCACAGCTGGGAGGACGCGGTCCGCAACGCGCTCGAGCGGGCGAACAAGACCCTGCGCGGCATCACCGGCATCGAGGTGCTGAAGGAGAACGCCGCGGTGGAGGACGGCCGGGTCGCGGAGTTCCGGGCGACCGTGCTCGTGACCTTCGTCCTCGAGGGCACCTGATGGCCGACGCGTCCCCGTCGCGCGGCGGCGACCGCATGACGGCGCTCGACGCCGCGTTCTGGAACCTCGAGCGCACGGGGCAGCTGCTGCACGTCGGCGGGCTCTACACGGTCGAGGGCGGGCTCGACTTCGCGCGCATGCTGGACGACCTCGCCGGCCGGCTGCACGTCATCCCGCGCTACACCCAGCGCGTCGTGCCGGTGCCGCTCGGCCTCGCGCATCCCACCTGGGAGCCGGCGCCGCGCTTCGACATCCGCGACCACGTGCTGCGCCACACCCTGCGCGCGCCGGGCGACGACGAGCAGCTGAAGCGGCTCGCGAGCCGGCTCTTCGCGGCCCCGCTCGACCGCACCAAGCCGCTCTGGGAGCTGCATCTCATCGACGGCTACCGCGGCGAGCGCAGCGCCATCTTCGCGAAGGTCCATCACTGCATGATCGACGGCGTCAGCGGCGTGCAGCTGCTCGGCGTGCTGTTCGATCCGACGCCCAGCCCGACGCCCTATCCGCCGCCGCCCGCGGTGGCGGAGCCGCCGCCGCCGGCGACGCCGGCGCGGCAGGTGTGGCGGGCGCTCCAGGACGGCGCGAGCGCGGGCGCGGCGCTCGCGACCAGCGTCGCCGAGCTGGCGCGTCGGCCCGCCGACCTGGTCGCGGCCGCACAGGAGCTCGGCACCACCGCCTGGCAGCTCGCCGAGCTGGCGCTCGCGCCCGTTCCCGAGACGCCGTTCAACGGCCACGTCAGCATCCTGCGACGCATCGAGTGGGCGACCTTCTCGCTGAACGAGACCAAGGGCATCAAGAACCGCCTCGGCGGCACGATGAACGACGTCGTGCTGACGACGATCGCGGCGGCCCTGCGCCGCTATCTCGAGGAGCGCGGCCTCGTGCCCGACCGCGTCGAGCTGCGCGCGATGTGTCCGGTGAACGTGCGGACGGCGTCGGAGCATCTGCGCCTCGGCAACCGCGTGTCGATGATGGTCGCGCCGCTCCCGGTCGGCATCTTCGATGCGCACGAGCGCTTCCGCCAGGTGCGGGCGGCGACCGACCAGCTGAAGCGCGCCGGCGAGTCGGTGCGCAACGAGCGGCTGCTGGCGGCGCTGGCGTGGCTGCCGGTGCCGCTCCAGACGCAGCTCGGCTGGCTCCAGCTGGTGCATTCGCCGGTGAACACCGTCTGCACCAACGTCCCCGGGCCGCCGGTGTCGCTCTACACCCAGGGCAAGCGGCTCGACGCGATGGTCGCGATGGTGCCGCTGGCCCAGGGCGTCGGCCTCGCCTTCGCGATCCTCAGCTACGCCGACACGATCACGATCTGCGCCTCGTTCGATCCGGCCCTGCTGCGCGACGGCGAGCGCATCGTCGAGCACCTCCAGACGAGCTTCGAGGAGCTGCGCACGCTCGCCGGCGTCGAGCGCGTCGAGCGCCAGGCGCCGGTGCGGCCCGAGCGGCAGCGCCGTCCAGGCGGCTCGTCGAGCCGGGTGGCCTGAGCGCCGTGCCCGACCTGGTCGCGTTCGCCGCCCTCGATTGGGAGGCGCGGGCGATGTGCGATGCCCTGGGCGGCGTCGAGCCGGCGCGCGCCGCACTCGCGTGGCAGGGACACCTCGGCGACGCCACGACCTGTCTCGTCCTCCAGATCGGCATCGGCCCGGCGCGCGCCGCGGCGGCGGCCGCCGCGGCGCCGGCGGCGCAGGCCCTCGTCTCGGTCGGCTGTGCGGGGGCGCTGGTCGCGCCGCTCGCGGCGGGCGACGCGCTCGCCGCGGGCGAGGTTCTGGCGGTGGACGCGGCAGGCGCGGTGGCGGCCCGCCTGCCGGCCGACGCCGCCGGGCCGTCGCCTGGGCGGCGGCGCGCGGCATGACGTTACCCGCGGTGCCGATCGCCTCGGGGCACGTGGTGGTCGGCGGCGCCGTCGCCAAGGCGCGGCTCGCCGCCACGGGCGCGGTGGCGGTCGAGATGGAGGAGCGCCGCGATCGCGGCCGAGGCGCAGCGGCGCGGCGTGCCGTTCGTCGGCCTGCGCGTCGTGCTCGACGGGCCCGAGGACGGCGTGCCGTCGCTGGACGGCGCGGTCGACGAGGCGACCGGCGCGCTGCGTCGCTGCGGGCCGCGGCCGCGGTGGCGGCGCGGCCCTGGGCCTGGCCCGCCGTCGCGCGGCTCGCGCGGCAGCAGCGCGTGGCCGAGCGCCAGCTCCGCCGGCTCTGTGCCGTGCTGGCCGGCGGCGGCCTGGAGGCGTTCCTGCCGCCGGCCGTCGCCGGCCGCCACCGCTCAGGGGAGTGAGCGCAGGTACGCGGCCACGGCCTCCGCGTCTTCCTGGCTCATGTGGAACGTCGGCATCGGTCGCCGCGGTACCTCGCCCGTCGTGCGCCGGCCGGTGGTCAGGATCGGCACGATGATGGTGTTGACCGCGCCGCCCGAGATCTGCGGCGCGCGCAGGGCCCAGTCGCTCGTCGCCAGGAAGGGCGGGGTGCCGACCGGAATGGGCGCGCCGCGGAAGAGCTGGCTGCGCTCGAGGTTGCCGTTGCCGTCGCGCGGCGTGTGGCACTCGACGCACTTGGCGACGTCGTTGGCGAGATAGCGTCCGCGCTCGATCTGCTCCGGATCGTTCGCCCGGACGTTGGTGGCGAGCAATGCGACGGCGATCGCCGCGATCCACAGGGAGGCATGCATGGCGGCGGTCCATAGCAACCGTCGTGGCGCGTTTCCACGGACGGGCGGGCCGCGGGCGCCCGAGGGCCGGCGTGTCAGACGACGGTGAAGACCTCGGCCGCATGCCGCACGCCGCGCAGCGCGTGCGTGCCCAGGCTGCGGAAGCGCGCCGGGGTTCCGAGCTGCTCGACGAAGCGGCGGCTGGCGACGAGCGGCACGGCCAGGGGCGCGCACAGGAGCTCGAGCCGCGCCGCCTCGTTGACGGCCGGGCCGACGACGGTGAAGTCGAGCCGGCGCTCGGAGCCGACGTTGCCGTAGAGGACGTCGCCGGCGTGCAGCGCGAGGTCGAGGGCGGCGGCGGGACGGCCGTCGCGGCGGCGCGCGGCGGCGAGCGCGTCGATGCGGGAGAGGGCGTCGAGCCCGGCGTCGAGGGCCGCGGCGCAATCCTGCGCCGGTCCGTGGGTCGAGAACGTGGCGAGGAGTCCGTCGCCGAGGAACTTCAGCACCTGGCCGCCGCGGTCCTCGATGGCGCCGACGAGCGCGTCGAGGTGGTCGTCGAGCATCGCGACCAGCTCGGCGCCGGGCGTGGCGTCGGCCAGCGCCGTGAAGCCGCGCAGATCGCCGACGACGATCGCCGCGGCGATCGTCTCGACCGAGCCGCGGCGGATCTCGCCGCTCAGCACGCGCCGGCCGACGTCGCGTCCGAGGTAGACGTCGAGGAGGCTGCGCGTGGTGTCCGCGTGGGCTGCGATCCGCAGGGCCGCGGCGAAGGACGGTATCAGGTCGGCGAGCCGTTCGACGTCGGCCTCGGCGAAGCCGCCCGGGCGGTCGGAGGTGAAGCTGACGGCGGTGCCGGAGAGATGCGGATCGACGTGGCCCGCGGTGCCGAAGACGGCGACGAAGCAGAGGTAGTCGGTTCCGCCGGCTTCGCGAAACCCCGCCAGCAGGGGAAAGCGCAGCCCCTCACCGCGCTCGAGGCGGTAGCGCGTGCGCGGCAGCGTCGTGCCGGCCGCGCCGGCGCGCGCCTGGCGCTGCGCCGCCACCACCGCGTCGTGGAAGGGGCTCGTCTGCGCGATGGCGGCGAACGAGCCGTGCCCGTACGTTTCGAGCTGCACCGCGCTGCCGCGTGTCCAGGTGACGCCGGTCGACTCGACCTGGGGATGGAGGGCGCTGGTGCCGACGTGCAGCCGCCAGAGCGGCAGGCCGAGCGCGACCAGCGTCTCGGCGAGGTGGATCACGAGGCGCTCGGCCGGCGTCGCGTCGAGCGCCTGACGCGACAGCCAGCGGGCGAGGGCGTCGAGGGACGGCTCGGGCATCGGCGAGGCGACAGTGGGCCGCGCGCACGCGCCGGGCAAGCGGCGGCCTCTGAGCCGCGCCGGGTGCCGCAGCACCCGGCGCGGCCGGCAGCGGCTAGGACCCCGAATGGCCCGGCGAGTCGGCGGCGAGGCGCCGGGCGCCGGAGGTGCTGATGGGAGTGACGGCGGCGAGGGGCACGAAGCCCCCGACCGCGCGGCCCGGCTGGGCGAGCATCTCGTCGCGCAGACGCCGGGCTCCTTCCTTGGCCTGGCCCGCGATCGCATCGACGAGCCAGGTCTGCCACCGGGGATCACCCTGATCGACGTCGAGCGCCGTGGACACGGTGGCGACGTCGCCGTCCGCGTCGGCGGCCCGCAGCTCGATCGTGACCGTCACGGGTGACCCGTCCTTCTGCACGGGGAGCGAGACGAGCAAGCACGGTGCCAGCGCGGGGCCATGCGAACCTGGCTCCCGCGTGGTGGGTCGTCTCGCAGAGCTGCATCGTCTCTGGGAATCCGTGCGGCTGCGCTCGCCTTCGCGGGTCGGGTTGCTAAGATGCGGCGGCTTTTGGGGTGGGGAGGACGATGGCAACCGCCGCAGCACAGTCGCTCGAAACAGATCTGCGCGACGCCGCCGAGGAGCGGTATCTCAGCTACGCCCTCAGCGTCATCACCTCGCGCGCCCTGCCCGACGTGCGCGACGGCCTGAAGCCGGTCCAGCGCCGCATCCTCTATGCGATGTGGTCGAACCTCCGCCTGACGGCCGGCGCGCGGCCGCGCAAGTCCGCGGCGATCGTCGGCGAGGTGCTGGGCAAGTACCATCCGCACGGCGACGTCGCCGCGTACGAGGCCATGGTGCGCATGGCCCAGGACTTTGCGCTCCGCTACCCGCTGGTCCACGGCGAGGGCAACTTCGGCTCTCTCGACGGCGACGGCGCCGCCGCCTACCGCTACACCGAGGCGAAGCTGACGGCGCTCGCCGAGGAGATGCTCGCCGATCTGGGCGCCGACACCGTCGACTTCCGCTCCACCTTCGACGCCATGCACGACGAGCCGATCGTGCTGCCGAGCGCGATCCCGCAGCTGCTGATGAACGGCTCCACCGGGATCGCCGTCGGCATGGCGACGAACATCCCGCCGCACAACCTGCGGGAGATCGTTGCCGCGCTGACGGCGATGATCGACGAGCCGGACCTCGACGTGAAGGGGCTCATGAAGCACCTCCGCGGCCCCGACTTCCCCACCGGCGGCGAGATCCTGAACGCGAAGAAGGAGCTGCGCGAGATCTACGAGAGCGGGCAGGGCGCCGTGCGCGTGCGGGGCGAGTACGGCGTCGAGGACCTCGCGCGCGGCAAGCGGCAGATCGTGGTCACCTCGATCCCGTATGCCGTCAACAAGGGGGAGCTCGTCGAGGCGATCGCGCAGGAGATCATCGCGCGCAAGGTGCCGCAGATCACCGACGTGCGCGACGAGTCGACCACCGACGTCCGCATCGTGCTCGAGCTGAAGGCCGAGGCGTCGCCCGAGGCGGCGATGGCCTACCTCTACAAGCACACGAGCCTGCAGACGAACTTCAACGTGAACCTGACGTGCCTCCTGCCGACGCAGAATCCCGCCGTCGGCCAGCCGGCGCGGGTCACGCTGCGCGACCTCTGCCGCCACTTCCTCGACCACCGCATGGTCGTGCTGGTCCGCAAGCTCGAGCACGAGAAGCGCAAGCTGCTCGAGCGGCTCCACATCCTCGAAGCGCTGGTCGAGATCTACGACGACCTCGACCGCGCCATCCGCCTGATCCGCACCGCCGACTCGCGCAGCGACGCGCAGCAGAAGCTGATGAAGGCTTTCGCCCTGGACGAGGTCCAGGCCGACGCCATCCTCGAGATCCGCCTCTACCAGCTCGCCAGGCTCGAGATCGAGAAGATCCGTGAGGAGCAGCGCGAGAAGAAGAAGCGGCTGGCCGAGATCGAGGCGCTGCTGAAGAGCCCGAAGGCGCGCTGGAAGCTCATCCGCGAGGATCTCGAGCGCATCGGCACGGCATACGGCGACAAGCGGCGCACGTCGTTCGCCGCCGGCGAGGAGCTGGCCTACGACCCCGAGGCGTACATCGTCCACGAGGAAGCCGTCGTGATCCTGTCGCGCGACGGCTGGATCAAGCGCCTGCGCGAGGTGAAGGACCCGGCGTCGACGCGCCTGCGCGAGGGCGACGCGCTCTTCGCCGTCCTGCCCGGTACGACGCGCGACCGGCTCGTGCTCTACTCGAGCCACGGCTCCATCTACGTGCTGCGCGTCGCCGACGTGCCGGCGACGACGGGCTACGGCGAGCCGGTGCAGTCGCTGCTCAAGTTCGGCGACGGCGAGCGCGTCGTCGCCGCGCACCTCGTGCAGGAGGGACCGCCGCCGCAGCCCGAGGCGGGGCAGCAGTCGCTCCTGCCCGGGATGGGCGCCGCCGCCGGCGGGGAGGCGCCGGGACCCATCCTGGTCGCGACCGCGCGCGGCTACGGCTTCCGCGCCACGCCCGACCTGTCCGAGACGACGCGCGCCGGCCGCCGCGTGGCGCGCGTCGGCGAGGGCGACGAGGTCGTGTCCGTGCACCCCGCCGCCGACAGGCACGTCGTGCTCGCGAGCGCGAAAGGCAAGATGCTGCGCTTCCCGCTCGCCGACGTCCCGGAGCTGTCGGGACCCGGGCGCGGCGTCTTCCTCATGCGGCCCGACGACGACGACCGCGTCGTCGGCGCCGTCACCGTCGCCGACCGCAGCGGGTTCTTCGTGCTGACGCCCGAGGGCGGCGAGCGCAAGCTCGGCGTCACCGAGGTGCCGCCGGGCAAGCGCGCGCAGAAGGGGCACAAGGTCGTGAAGCGGGGCGGGGTGGCCGGGCTCCGCCGGCTGGAGGAGTGAGGGGATGGCAGCGACGTACACCGCCAAGGACATCCTGGTGCTGGAGGGCCTCGAGCCCGTGCGGCGCCGTCCCGGCATGTACATCGGCGGGACCGACGCGTCCGGCCTGCACCACCTGCTCTGGGAGATCGTCGACAACTCCGTCGACGAGGCCATGAACGGGCACGCGAACCGCATCGTCGTGACGCTGCACAAGGACGGCGCCTCGGCGACGGTGGCGGACAACGGCCGCGGCATCCCCGTCGACAAGCACAGCCAGTACAAGAAGTCGGCGCTCGAGTTGATCCTCACGACGCTGCACGCCGGCGGCAAGTTCGAGGCGAAGAGCTACTTCCACTCGGGCGGCCTCCACGGCGTCGGCGCGTCGGTGGTGAACGCGCTCTCCGACAAGCTGGTCGCACGCGTGAAGCGCGACGGCGCCGAGTGGGAGCAGGCGTTCGCGCGCGGCAAGGCGACGGGCCCGCTCAAGAAGGTCGGCGCGGCGCGCGGTAGCGGCACGTCGATCTTCTTCCATCCCGATCCGCACATCTTCCCGGTCACGCGCTTCGACGCGAAGCACATCGCGGAGCGGCTCGAGTCGAAAGCGTACCTGCACGGCGGCCTCACCATCGAGCTCCGCGACGAGGCGGCCGGCACGTCGCAGACGTTCCACTACGAGGACGGCCTCAAGGCGTACCTCCAGAAGATCGTCGGCGACGCCGGCGCCGCGCCGCTGGCGGGCGAGATCCTGACGCTGCAGAAGGTGCAGGACGACCTGCATCTCGACTGCGCGCTGGCGTGGACCGAGGAGACCAGCGAGCGCGTCTGGTCGTACGTGAACGGCATCCCGACCGCGCAGGGCGGGGCGCACGAGAACGGCTTCAAGTCGGGCCTCGTGAAGGCCGTGCGCAACTACCTCACGACGCACAACCAGATCCCGCGCGGGCTCACGATCACGGCCGAGGACGTGCGCGAGGGTCTCGCCGGCCTCCTGTCGATCAAGATCGCGGCGCCGCAGTTCCAGGGCCAGACCAAGGAGCGTCTCAACAACACCGAGGTGACGCCCGTCATCGACGGCCTCGTGCGCACGGCGGTCGAGAACTGGCTCAACGGCAACCGCACCGCCGGCGACGTCATCGGAGGCCGCGTCGTGCTGGCGGCGAAGGCGCGCACGGCGTCGCGCGCGGCGGCGCAGCAGGTGCAGCGCAAGGGCGGCGTCTCGCACCGGCTCAACCTGCCCGGGAAGCTCGCCGACTGCTCCTCGACCGATCCGGGGGAATGCGAGCTGTTCCTCGTCGAGGGCGACTCGGCCGGCGGCTCGGCCAAGCAGGGGCGCGACCGCCGCTTCCAGGCGATCCTGCCGCTGCGCGGCAAGGTGCTGAACACCGAGCAGGCGTCGATGGCGAAGGTGCTGCAGAACAAGGAGCTGTCCGACATCGTCTCGGTGCTCGGCTGCGGCGCGGGGAAGGACACCGACCTCGGCAAGCTGCGCTACCACAAGGTCTGCCTGCTGATGGACGCCGACTCCGACGGCAACCACATCTGCACGCTGCTGCTGACGTTCTTCTACCGCCACCTCCCCGCGCTGATCCGCGCCGGGCACGTCTACATCGCGCAGCCGCCGCTCTACCGCGTCGACGTCGGCAAGCAGACGCACTGGGCCAAGGACGACGCGGCCAAGGACAAGCTGCTCGCGGGTTTGAACGGCAAGCGCGATCGGGTACAGGTCCAGCGCTTCAAGGGACTCGGCGAGATGAACCCGAGCACGCTGAAGGAAACCACGCTCGATCCGGCACGTCGCGCGCTCCTGCGCGTCACCATCGACGACGCCGCCGGCACCGAGCAGGCCATCCAGACCCTGATGGGGCGCGACGTCGCGCCGCGCTTCCAGTTCATCATGGAGCGGGCGCCGCGCGTGGACGAGGTGGACGTATGAGCTTGCGGCGCGTGGTGATCACCGGCATCGGCGGCGTCACCCCGATCGGCATCGGCAAGGACGCGATGTGGGAGTCGGCCTGCGCCGGCCGCTCGGGCATCGGCCCGATCACGCTGTTCGACGTCGCAAGCCAGAAGTGCCGCATCGCCGGCGAGGTGAAGGACTTCGACGCCACGAGGTGGATCCCGGCCAAGCACCTGAAGCGCATGGACGACTTCGCGCGCTACGCGGTGTCGGCCTCGGTGATGGCCGTCGACGACGCCCGGCTCGAGATCACGCCCGAGAGCGGCATGCGCATCGGCGTCATGCTCGGCAACAACAACGGCGGCGCGCGCACGATCTTCAAGACGGTGACGAAGTACAACGCCGAGGGCCCGGACTCGGTGTCGCCGTTCTACATCACGGCGATCACCACCAGCCTCGGCGCCGGCCAGGTGGCGATCCGTCTCGGCGTGCGCGGGCCGAACTACACCATCGGCAACGCCTGCGCGTCGGGCCTGAACGGCGTCGGCGAAGCGTGGCGCTGGGTGCGCGAGGGCACCTGCGACGCCGTCCTCGCCGGCGGCACCGACGCGCTGATCGACCCGACGGAGATCGCCGGCTTCTCCAACTCGCGCGCGGTGTCCTTCCGCAACCAGGAGCCCACCCGGGCGAGCCGCCCGTTCGACAAGGACCGCGACGGCTTCGTCCTCTCCGAGGGCAGCGTGATGATGGTGGTCGAGGCGCTCGAGCACGCGCAGGCGCGCGGCGCGCACATCTACGCGGAGATCATCGGCTACGCGACCGGCAGCGAGGCCTTCCACATCGCCGCGCCGGCGCCCGAGGGGATCGGCGCCGCGATGACGATGCAGGCCGCGATCGCGAGCGCCGGCATCCGGCCCGAGGAGATCGACTACGTCAACGCGCACGCCACCTCGACCCCGGCGGGCGACGTCAACGAGACGCAGGGGATCAAGAAGGCGCTCGGCGATCACGCGTACCGGGTGCCGGTGAGCGCCACCAAGTCGATGACGGGGCACCTCATCGGGGCGTCGGGCGCGCTCGAAGCCATGATCGTCGCGCGCACGCTCGAGACCGGGATCGTCACGCCGACGATCAACCTCGACGCCCCCGATCCCGCCTGCGACCTCGACTACGTCCCGCACGAGGCCCGCAAGGCCGACGTGCGCACGGCGATCACGAACTCGTTCGGGTTCGGCGGCGCGAACGCGGCGCTCGTCATGCGCCGTTGGGACGGACGCTAAGCCGGATGCGGCGTCGTCCCGGGCTCGTGCACCGCCTCGCGGCGCTGGCGCTGCTCGGGCTCGGCGCGTCGCCGGCGGTCGCGACCCGGCCGCCGCCGCTCGTGCTCTGGGCGTGGGAGCGCCCGGAGGATCTGCGGTTCGTCGATCCAGGTGAGGTCGGCGTCGCCTTCCTCGCGCGCACGGTGCGTGTCGGTGCGGACGGGCGGCTGGCGGTGCTGCCGCGCCGGCAGCCGCTGCGGGTCCCGGCCGCGACCTATCGTCGGATCGCGGTCGTCCGCCTCGAGGCGGTGCCGGCGGCGCCGGCGGTGGACGCCGTTGCCGCGGCGATCGTGCCGGCGCTGGCGGCGCTACCAGGCACGACGGCGCTGCAGATCGACTTCGACGCGCGGCGCTCGCGGCGCGCCTTCTACGTCGCGCTGCTGCGCCTGCATCGCCGCTATCCCACGAGCCCGTTCGCGGCCGACACGCCCTACTGGTTCCAGTGACGCGGCCGGGTCACGGGCGGACGAGCCCGCCCGGCGGAACCTCACGACCGTTCCCCACCTCGACGTCGGCGGTGATCAGCCGGCGGGGTCGAGCACGACCTTCAGGCATCCGTCGCGCCGCGCCGCGAAGACCCGATAGGCCTCGGCGCCGTCGCGCAGCGGCAGGCGGTGCGTGACCAGCTCGCGCGGTCGCAGGCGTCCCGCCTGCACCAGCGCGAGCAGCGGCGGCAGGTGGCGGTGGACGTCGGCGATTCCGAAGTGGAGGGTCACGTCCTTCGTGAACGCGAGGCCGGCGGCGAAGGGCAGGGCGGACTCGACGAAGACACCGACGGCCGACACGCGCCCTCCGACGCGCACGAGCGCGAGCGACGCGGCCAGCGTCGACTCGTGGCCCACGGCCTCGATCACGACGTCGGCACCCTGACCGCCGCTCGCGGCCAGGACGGCGTCGGCGGCGTCGGCGGGCGTCACGGGCTCGCCGCCGAAGCGCGCGACCGCCGCGCGGCGTCCCGGATCGGGGTCGCTGACGAAGACGCGCGCCGCACCCATCACGCGCGCCGCGAGCAGCGCCGAGAGGCCGACCGGTCCGCCGCCGACGATGGCGACGATCTCGCCCGGCGCGACCGCGCCCTTCACGGCACCCTGGTAGCCCGTCGGGAGGATGTCGGTGAGGAAGAGCACGTCCTCGTCCTCGAGGCCGTCGGGGATGGGAACGAGATTGAAGTCGGCGTGCGGGACGAAGACACGCTCCGCCTGACCGCCCGGCATGTCGTGGCCGAAGCCGTACACGCGGGTGAACGGGAAGCCCGTGCACGCCGAGACGCGTCCGGTCATGCACGCGCGGCAGCGGCCGCACCCGAATACGCCGGGTGCGATCACGCGTTGCTCGGGGCGCACGGCGGCTACCGCGGGACCGACCGCGTCGACCACGCCGACGAACTCGTGGCCGATGACGAAGCCGCCCGGCATCGGCATGCGGCCGTGGTAGAGGTGCAGGTCGGACCCGCAGATCGACGCCGCGGTCACGCGCAGCACGGCGCCGTCGGGCGTGCCGAGCACGGGCTCCGGCACGTCGTCGCAGCGCACGTCCGCCGGCCCGTGGAAGACGAGCGCGCGCACCGTCAGCCGGCGGCGGCTCGGGGCAGCTCGGCGGCCGGCGTTCCGACGGTCGACGATTGCTTGGAGCCGTGCTCGTCGGTGAGCTCGAGCGTGCCGGCGGCGAGGTCGAGCGCGCCGTTGTCGAGGTAGAAGAACGGCAGCGTCTTCGGGAGCAGCGGCTCGATGAGCTTCGGCCAGCGGCGGAAGACGCCCGTCGTCCCGACGCGACGTTTCACCCACTCGGGCCACGTCGTACGCGTGAGCAGGTAGAGACGGTGCCAGTACGCGTAGTCGTGGTCGTCGAGCGTCGCCTGCTGGTTCGTGGCCAGCACCCCGCGCTCGTAGCCGTATCCGGGAAAGCGGATCATCGGGTAGAAGCCGACGGTCTGCATCGCCTGCGGGAAGCGCAGCAGGAAGTCGAACGTCTCGCGGCAGGTGGCGTCGGTCTCGTACTCGCTGCGCGTGATGAGATCGAAGAAGCCGGAGAGGCCGCAGTCGATGATCGTCTGCGCGGCGCGGATCGCGAGGTCCTGCTCGACCGGGCGGTCGTACGCCTTCAGCACCTTCTCGCTGCCGGACTGGATGCCGACGGTCACCGAGCGCAGGCCCGCGTCCTTCAGCAGGAGCAGGTCGTCGCGGCGGGTGGTGCGCGGATACGTGTAGCACCAGAAGGGCAGGCCGATCTCCGCCTTGTAGCGGGGCGCGAACTCGCGCAGCCAGCGCGGGTTCAGGGTGAAGACGTCGTCCCAGAACATCACCGCGTGGGGATCGAACTTGCGCTTGGCCTCGACGAGCTCCGCGATGACGGCGTCGACGGAGCGGCGGCGCAGCGATTCCTTCTTGCCCCACTGCTCCTGGTACCAGCTCTCGATGCAGAAGGAGCAGGAGTACGGACAGCCCCGCTGCGTCATGATGTGGTACTGGCGCCCGAGGTTGTGCGGGTAGACGTTGCGGCGGCGCTTGTCGTCGTTGATGTAGACGCAGCGCGCGAGGTCGAAGTCCGGCACCGCGATGTCGTCGAGGTGAATCAGCGGGTACGCCTCGGGCGTGATCAGCGCCCCGTCGTGGGCGCGCGTGTGCAGCCCGGGGACGCCGACGAGGCTCTCGCCCGCGTCGAGGCGGCGCGCGACCTCGAGGATCACCTTCTCGCCCTCGCCGACGCAGACGAAGTCGGCCCACTGGAGGCAGCGCTCGGGCTCCAGCGTCGGCCCCGAGCCGCCCCACAGGATCGGAACCCGGAAGTGCCGCTTCAGGTGCTCCGTCACCTGGGCACACTCGCCGATCGGCACCGAGCACATGCTGAGCCCGATGGCGTCGGGCTGGAACTCGCGCAGGGTGTCGACGAGCAGGTCGTACTCGCGCTCGGAGAAGCGCGTGTAGAGGTTGCAGTTGAACTCCTTGCCGCGCGCCGCGACCCAGGTGCCGCACAGCTCGCTGCGCTCGAAGCGGTCCGAGTCGTCCTCCGGCGCGACCACGTAGTCCTTGAAGTAGACGATCAGGCTCTCGTGACCGGCGCGCTGGAGCTCGCCGGAGAGCTGGGAGACGCCGAGGTTGAGGCCGGTGAAGACCTTCACGAACGCGATGCGCGCCACGGCGGGAAGGTATCGCCGGCGTGCGCGCGGCGTCAACGAACTTCGCTCGGTGGCGCGATCGGGCGCTGTGCGGAGTGGGACGCGTGTGCGGCGGCGACGATCGCACGGGCGCGTCGCGGTCGTCTCGGTGGACGACGCCGTGGACGACGTGGTTCGCCGCGAGCTCCCCGAGCGGGGTCGTCATCGCTCCCGGCCGTCGCCGGAGGCCGTCGAAGGTTACGTTCAGGCTTGACTGTTTCTTTGTGCGTGCGTAGACCCGAGGACGTGAGCGAGGTCGCGGTGCTCAAGCCGGAGCGGCGGACGCAGGCGGCGCGGAGTGCGTCGACGCGGGCGAGGCTGCTCGATGCGACCATCGAGTGCCTCAACGAGCTCGGCTATGCGCACACGACGACGCCCGAGGTCGCGCGCCGGGCGGGGGTCTCGCGGGGAGCGCAGCTGCACCACTTCCCGACCAAGGCGGAGCTGGTCAGCAACGCCATCGAGCACCTCTTCGCGCGGCGGCACGAGGAGTTCCTGGCCGCGATCGCGGCGCTGCCGGCGTCGGCCGATCGGGCCTCGGCGGCCATCGACCTCCTCTGGTCGATGATCTCGGGGCCGACGTTCTACGCCTGGCTCGAGATGGCGGTGGCGGCACGCACCGACCCCGAGCTGCGGTCCCGCTTCGAGGCCTTGTCCGGGGGCTTCGCGGCGACCATCGACCGCACGTTCCGCGACATCCTGCCGCCGGCGGCGCCGGGACCGGACCTCTTCTACGACGCCGCCCCCAAGTTCGTCTTCGCTCTGCTCGACGGGCTGGCGCTGCACCGCATCCAGAGCCCCGACGATTCCACGGTCGGCGAGGTGCTCGGGGCGCTGAAGGCGCTCGCGCAGCTCGTCGGCCTGTCCCAACGCGAATGAGCCGTCACGGAGGATCCCCCATGTCGACCACTGCCGGAGCGCTGCTGGGCAGCACCTACGAGGTCCCGCAGGAGGAGTGCATCGAAGGCCGCAAGGAGAGCTACCCGCAGCTGATCCGCCGCCTGAGCCATCAGTCGGTCGTGAAGCACTTCGACGCCTACGCCGACATCGACTGGGACGCGCCCGAGATGCGCGTCGACCACGACGATCCGCGCTGGGAGCTGTCGGGCGAGGACGTGCTCGGCGGGACCGCCTGGTACCGGAACCAGCCCGCCGGCGTGCGCTCGCGCATCGGTCTCCACATGATGGCGAGCTTCGCGAAGATCGGGCTCGAGTTCGAGAACGTGCTGAAGCGCGGGCTGCTCGAGTACGCGCAGACCCTGCCGAACGGCGCGCCGGAATTCCGTTACGTCTACCACGAGGTGATCGAGGAGGCGCAGCACGGGCTCATGTTCCAGGAGTTCGTGAACCGCACCGGCTTCGATCTGCCGGGACTGCCGTGGTGGGCGCGCTTCGGGGCGCGCCAGGTCGTGCGCTTCGGACGCCGCTTCCCCGAGCTGTTCTTCGTCTTCGTGCTGGGCGGCGAGGACCCGATCGATCACGTGCAGCGCCAGGCGTTGCGCGGCGGTCGCGAGCTGCACCCGCTGCTCCGCCGCATCATGCAGATCCACGTCACCGAGGAGGCGCGGCACCTCTGCTTCGCGCGCCACTTCCTCAAGCAGAACGCGCCGAAGCTGCGCGGGCTGCGCCGTGCCGTGGTCTCGTGGCGCGCGCCGTTCATCCTCGCCACCATGGCGCAGATGATGATGCGGCCGTCGCCGCGCATCATCGCCACCTACGGCATCCCGAAGGACGTCATCGCCGCGGCGTACACGAACAACCCCGTGCACAAGGCGCGCACGCTCGAGGCGCTGGCGAAGGTGCGGGGCCTCTGCGAGGAGGTCGGGCTCGTGCCGCCGGCGGTGCAGCCGCTGTGGCGCGTGCTCGGGCTGTCGCAGGACGCCGTAGCGCCGGCGTGAGGACGCGCCGGCCCGGCACCTGCCCGTAGCGTCCGCAGGGGCTTCGGGGTTGACAGCCCGGGAGGCCTCGTCCATCTGTGTGGCTGTCTCTATCCAGTCATCAGGATGGACGGATAATTGCCTTCGCTGGCGGAAACGCTCGATCTTCTCCACCTCTTCGGTGACGCCACCCGCGTGCGCCTGGCGGCGCTCCTCGCCCGCCACGAGCTGACGGTCGCCGAGCTGACCGGGGTGACGGAGCTGGCGCAGAGCCGGGTCTCCACCCATCTCGGCAAGCTGCGCGAGGCCGGCGTGCTGCGCGATCGCCGGCAGGGCGCGTCCACCTTCTACGCCCTCAACGACGGCGCCATGCCCGCCGACGTGCGGCGCCTGTGGGCGCTCGTCGAGGGCGAGGTCGACGACGAGCTGCTGCGCTCCGACGCCGCCCGCGCCGAGCGCCTGGTGCGCGCGCGCGACGGTGCCGCAACCTGGCCGGACAGCGTCGCCGGGCAGATGGAGCGGCACTACTCGCCCGGCCGCACCTGGGAGGCGATGGCGCGCGGCTTCCTCGGCCTGCTGACGCTGGGCGACGTCCTCGACGGCGGCTCGGGCGACGGCGCCGTCGCGCAGCTGCTCGCACCGCGCGCGCGCACCGTCACCTGCCTCGACCGCAGCCGCCGCGTGCTCGAGGCCGCGCGCGCGCGGCTGCGCGGTGCCGCCAACGTGCGCTTCGCGCACGGCGCGGTCGAGGCGATGCCGCTCGCCGACGCCGCCTTCGACCAGGTGCTGCTGTTCCACGTCCTCGCCAGCACGCGCGAGCCCGGCCGCGTCCTCGCCGAGACGGCGCGGGTGCTGCGTCCCGCCGGCCGCGTCGCCCTCGTGACGCTGAACGCGCACCGGCATCTCGACGCGACCGCCCCCTACGGGCACGTCCAGCCGGGCTTCACGCCCGCCGCGCTGCGCGCGCTGCTCGCCGGCGCCGGCCTCGCCGTCGACGCCTGCGAGGTGGTCGCGCGCGAGCGCCGGCCCCCCAACTTCGAGGTCGTCACCGCGTTCGCGCGCAAGGAGACCGCATGACCACGACCGACGTCGCCCGCACCCTCGAGGGGCTGCTCACCCGGCGCATCCTCGTCCTCGACGGCGCGATGGGCACGATGATCCAGCGCTACCGGCTGGGCGAGGCGGACTACCGGGGCACGCGCTTCGCGGACCACGGCCGCGACCTGAAGGGCGACAACGAGCTGCTCGTGCTGACGCGGCCCGACGTGATCCGCGAGATCCACGACCAGTACCTCGACGCCGGCGCCGATCTCGTCGAGACCAACACCTTCAGCAGCAACGCCATCTCCCAGGCCGACTATGCGCTCGAGCCGCTCTGCCGCGAGCTGAACGTCGCCGCCGCACGCCTCGCCCGCGAGGCCGCCGACGCCGCCACGGCGCGCACGCCCGAGCGGCCGCGCTTCGTCGCCGGCGCGATCGGCCCGACGAACCGTACGCTGTCGATCTCGCCCGACGTCGACGATCCGACCTTCCGCAACGTCACCTTCGACCAGGTGCGCGAGGCGTACGCCGAGCAGGTGCACGGCCTGCTCGACGGCGGCGTCGACCTGCTCCTCGTCGAGACCATCTTCGACACGCTGAACGCGAAGGCGGCGCTGGTCGCGATCGAGGAGGTCTTCGCCGTGCGCGGCGTCCGGCTGCCGATCATGATCTCGGTGACGATCACCGACCGCAGCGGCCGCACGCTGTCCGGCCAGACGATCGACGCGTTCCACACCTCGATCGCCCACGCCCGCCCGCTGCTGGTCGGCATCAACTGCGCGCTCGGGGCGCAGGAGATGCGACCGTATCTCGCCGAGCTCGCGGCGATCACGCCCTCGTTCGTCAGCTGCTACCCGAACGCCGGGCTGCCGAACGCCTTCGGCGGCTACGACGAGACGCCCGACACGACGGGCGCGCTGCTGCGCGAGTTCGCCGCGGCGAATCTGATCAACCTGGTCGGCGGCTGCTGCGGCACGACGCCCGACCACATCCGCGCCATCGCCGAAGCGGTCGAGGGCCTGCCGCCGCGGGTCCGCGCCACGCCGCCGGCGCTCACCCGATTCAGCGGCCTCGAGACGCTGACCCTGCGCCCCGACGGCACCTTCACCATGATCGGCGAGCGCACCAACGTCACCGGCTCGGCCAGGTTCGCCGGGCTGGTGAAGCAGAGCGACTGGACCGGCGCGCTCACCGTCGCGCTCGATCAGGTGCGCGGCGGCGCGAACCTGATCGACGTCAACATGGACGAGGGTCTCCTCGACTCCGAGCGCGCCATGACGACGTTCCTGAACCTGGTCGCCACCGAGCCGGAGGTGGCGCGCGTGCCGATCGTGGTCGACAGCTCGAAGTGGTCGGTCATCGAGGCCGGCCTGAAGTGCATCCAGGGCAAGCCGGTGGTGAACTCGATCAGCCTGAAGGAGGGCGAGGCCGAGTTCCTGCACAAGGCGATGCTGGTGCGGCGCTACGGCGCCGGCGTCGTGGTCATGGCCTTCGACGAGACCGGCCAGGCCGACACCACGCCGCGGCGGGTCGCGATCTGCCAGCGCGCCTACAGGCTCCTCGTCGAGCAGGCGGGCTTCGATCCGCTCGACGTCATCTTCGATCCGAACATCCTCGCCGTCGGCACGGGGCTCGAGGAGCACGCGGACTACGCCAAGAGCTTCATCGAGGCGACGCGGATCATCAAGGCGACCTGTCCCGGCGCGAAGGTGAGCGGCGGCGTCTCGAACCTGTCGTTCGCCTTCCGCGGCAACAACGCCGTGCGCGAGGCGATGAACGCGGCGTTCCTCTACCACGCCATCGCCGCGGGCATGGACATGGGCATCGTCAACGCCGGCCAGCTCGCCGTCTACGAGGACATTCCCGCCGAGCTGCGCGAGCTCGTCGAGGACGTGCTCTGGAACCGCCGGTCCGACGCCACCGAGCGGCTCGTCGCCTACGCCGACCGCGTGAAGGGGCAGGGGAAGAAGCGCGAGCAGGATCTCGCGTGGCGTGAGGCGCCGGTCGAGAAGCGGCTCGCGTACGCGCTCGTCCACGGCGTCGTCGACTTCATCGAGGCCGACGCGGAGGAGGCGCGGCTCGCGTACCCGAAGCCGCTCGACGTCATCGAGGGGCCGCTCATGGACGGCATGAAGATCGTCGGCGACCTCTTCGGCGCCGGCAAGATGTTCCTGCCGCAGGTCGTGAAGAGCGCGCGCGCGATGAAGCGGGCGGTCGCCTGGCTGGAGCCGTTCATGGAGGCCGAGAAGGCCGCGGCGGGCGGCGGGCGCAGCGCCGGCAAGGTGCTGCTCGCCACCGTGAAGGGCGACGTGCACGACATCGGCAAGAACATCGTGGGCGTCGTCCTCGGCTGCAACAGCTACGAGGTGATCGACCTCGGCGTCATGGTGCCGTGCGAGAAGATCCTCGCGACCGCGAAGGAGCAGCAGGCGGACATCGTCGGCCTCTCCGGCCTCATCACCCCGTCGCTCGACGAGATGGTGCACGTCGCGAGCGAGATGGAACGCCTCGGCTTCGAGCTGCCGCTCTTGATCGGCGGCGCGACGACGAGCCGCGAGCACACGGCGGTGAAGGTCGCCCCGGCCTACGGGCGGCCGACGGTGCACGTGCTCGACGCCTCGCGCGCGGTGCACGTCGTGGCGAGCCTCCTCGATGCCGACAAGCGCGCCGTGCTGGACGCCGAGAACCGCAGCGAGCAGGCCCGCATCCGCGACGTCTTCGCGCAGAAGGTGGCGCGGCCGCTCGACCCGCTGGCGGCCGCGCGTGCCGCGGCGCCGAAGCTTGCCTGGAGCCCGGACGTCGTCGCGCGCCCGCAGTTCCTCGGCCGCCGCGTGGTCGACGACGTGACGCTGGAGCAGCTCGTCCCGTACGTCGACTGGCGTTTCTTCTTCACCGCCTGGGAGCTGCCCGGGAAGTTCCCCGACGTCCTCGACGACCCGAAGTACGGCGAGGCGGCCCGCGATCTGTGGACCAACGCCCAGGCGGTGCTGGACCGCATCGTGCGCGAGCGGCTGCTCACGGTGCGCGGCGTCTACGGCTTCTGGCCCGCGGCGCGCGACGGCGACGACGTCGTCCTCTTCACCGACGAGACCCGCCAGACGGAGCAGACGCGCTTCCACATGCTCCGCCAGCAGGCGAGCCGCGGCGCGGCGGAGTCGCACTGGTCGCTCGCCGATTTCGTCGCGCCGGGGGCGAGCGGGCTCGACGACCACGTCGGCGCGTTCGCCGTCACGGCCGGCATCGGCTGCGACGCGCTCGCCGCCGCCTACGAGGCGGCGCGCGACGACTACCAGGCGATCATCGTGAAGGCCCTGGCCGACCGCCTGGCCGAGGCCTTCGCCGAGCTGCTGCACGAGCGCGCACGCCGGGCCTGGTACGCCCCCGACGAGCGGCTCGACGTGCCGGCGCTGCTGCACGAGCGCTTCCGCGGCATCCGTCCGGCCTTCGGCTACCCGGCCTGCCCGGACCACACGGAGAAGACGGCGCTCTTCGCGCTGCTCGACGCGCCGGCGGTCGGCATCACGCTCACCGACCACTTCGCCATGCTGCCGGCGGCGAGCGTCAGCGGCATCTACCTCGGCCATCCCGAGGCGCGGTACTTCCCCGTCGGCCGCATCGACCGCGATCAGGTCGCCGACTACGCCCGCCGCAAGGGTATGACCGTCGCCGAGGTCGAGCGCTGGCTGGCGCCGAACCTCGGCTACGATCCGCGGGGGTCGGGCGCCGCCGCGGCGTGAGCGGCCGCCGCCGGCCCGGCTGGTGTCCGCGCCCGACCCGGGGCTAAAGGGAGGCCGGGAGGAGGCGACGCATGGCCAACGTCTTCGTCACCGGGTGCAGCAGCGGCTTCGGCGAGCTCGCCGCGCTCGCCTTCGCGCGCCGCGGCGATCACGTCACCGCCACCATGCGCACGCCGGCGAAGGGCGAGCGCCTGCGCGCGGCGGCCGCGGACGCAGCGGGTACGCTGGTCGTCGAACGCTGCGACGTCGACGACGCGGCGTCGGTCGGCGAGGCCGTCGCCGGCGCGCTGGCGCGGGGGCCGATCGACGTCCTCGTCAACAACGCCGGCATCGAGTGCCGCTCGTCGATCGAGGACGCCTCCGACGCCGACGTGCGCCGGCAGTTCGAGACCAACGTCTTCGGCACCCTGCGCCTGATCCGCGCCGTGCTGCCGGGCATGCGGGCGCGGGGGCGGGGCGCGATCGTCAACGTCTCGTCGGTCGCCGGCCTCGTGGCGCGGCCGTTCGGCGGGCTCTACTCGGCGAGCAAGCACGCGCTCGAGGGGCTCTCCGAGGCGCTGGCGCTCGAGGTCGCGCCGTTCGGCATCCGCGTCGCGCTCGTCGAGCCGGGACAGTACGCGACGCGCCTCCTCGACAACGCCTGGACCGGGGCCGGGTTCGGACCGGCGTCGCCGTACTGGGAGCGCTCCGAGCGCTTCGACCGGGCGATGCACAAGGTCGTGCCCGAGGGCAGGAGGGCCGACCCGCAGGAGGTCGCCGACCTCGTGGTGCGCGTGGCCCACGACCCGCAGGCGCCGCTGCGCACGCTCGCGGGCCGCGACGCGGAGATGATCGCGGCCGCCCATCGCCAGCTGTCGTTCGAGGATTACGTCCGGGCGATGCGCGGCACGCTCGACTGGTGGGACTGATCGCGCCGCGATCTGCTATCACGGGACGTGATGGCGATCGCCGCGTCGCGGGGCCGCGTGTCGGCCACGGCCAGCTCCTGGCATGCGCTTCGCCAGCGGGTGCGCCGGCCGGGGCAGCTCCTCAACGCCCTGCGCACGCGCATCTCCGACGATCGCATCGCGACCCTCGCGGCGGCGCTGTCGTACTACTTCTTCTTCGCGCTGTTCCCGTTCCTGCTCTTCCTGCTGTCGCTCGTCACGATGCTGCCGGGCGTGGGCGGGATCGAGGACTGGCTGCTCGAGCAGGCGGCGCAGTTCGTCCCGGATACCGCGTTCGGGATGCTCGAGACCACCATTCGGGGCATCCTGGCGCAGCCGCGTAGCGGGCTGCTGTCGCTCGGCGCGGGCCTGGCGCTGTGGAGCGCGTCGGCGGCGCTCGCCGGCGTCGCCGACGCGCTGAACGTCGCCTACGGCGTCGAGGAGACGCGGCCGTGGTGGCGGGTGCGCCTGCGCGCGCTCTGGCTCACGGTGGCGCTGTCGTTCTTCATGATCCTCGCCTTCGTGCTCGCCGTCGGCAGCACGCCGCTCGCGCGCTGGGTGGCCGGCTACCTCGGCCCCCTCGGCGGCGTCGGCCTGCTGGCGGCCAACTGGCTCGTCGTGATCGCCGCCGTGACGCTCGTCGTGGCCACCATCTACGACGCCTGCCCGGACGTCGAGCTGCCCTGGCGCTGGTTCTCGCCCGGCTCGGTGCTGTTCACGCTCGGCTTCGGGGCGACCTCGCTGGCGTTCTCGACGTACGTGTCGCGCTTCGGCTCGTACGACCGGACCTACGGGTCGCTCGGCGCGGTGATCATCCTGCTGCTGTGGATGTATCTCCTCGCGCTGTTCCTGCTGCTCGGCGGCGAGCTGAACGCGCTCCTCGATCGCGACGAGGGCGTCGGCGCGACGCCGCCGCCGCGGCCCGCGGACGAGGGGACGGCACCGCCGTCCGACGCGAACCCGCCGCTGCGTCCCGCGGGCGACGACGCTCCGGCCTGAGCCGCTCAGCGCCGCCAGAGCGAGACGGCCTCGGCGAAGCGGCGGCGCTCGTCGGCGGTCTGCTCGGGGTTCAGGTCGGGGTGGTTCTCCTTCAGGAACTTCCGCCAGACGCGCATGAAGCGCTTCTGCGTGCAGTTCGGCGGCAGGGCGAGGATGCGCAGGAGCTGCGTCGGCTGCTTCGAGAGCGGCTCCTTCGGCTTCGTCGTCTTCGTGGCGCCGGCGGCGTCGCGGGTGCCGTTGCGCTTCGGCGGGGCCTCGCGCCAGCGCTCGGCGACGGAGAGCCACCAGCGGAAGTCGGCCACCACCTCGCCGTAGGTGGGGTTGCGCCGCCACGTCTTCGGGAACCACTCCTTGTGCAGCCGGCCGAGGAAGCCCTCGAGCCGCAGCGCCAGCTCCGGCGGCATGCGGCCCTGGTAGCGCGACAGCTCCATGAGGAGATCGCCCGCCTCCTGCTGGTACAGCGCGCGGCTGCGCGACCAGCGTGCGTGCACGGCCTTCCCGAGCCACGGGTAGATACGGCGCAGCATCAGCGCGGCGGGGACGGAGTTCGGCATCGGCGCTCGGGAGCCAATGCAGATGGCGCCGGGCGCCCGGGATGTCAACGTACCCGTCGCAGTGGCAACGCGCCCCGCTCGTCGCATACTCTGCGCGCCCGATGCTCGACGGCCAGACGACCGCCGGCGCCCATCTCGTGGGCGCGTCGATCCCGCGCTCGGGGCATCATTTCCTCGTCGACCTGCTGACGGCGCTGCTGGGCGACGGCATCCGCTACTGCGAGTTCTACGCCGAGGCCGGCTGCTGCCGGCGAATCCCGTGCGCCGTGCCGACGGCGGGGGCGATCCGCTTCCAGAAGCACCACGACCTCGCGCTCGACCTGCCGACCGACGTCCCGGGCGTGCTCTACGTCGTGCAGACGCGGGATCCGGTGATGAGCACGCTCTCCGACCGCGAGCACCTCGCCCGCTTCGAGGGCGAGGCGCGTGCCGCCGATCGCGACGAGTCGGTGCTGTGGCTCGGTCGCAAGGCGTCCTACTACCAACGCTTCGTCGAGAAGTGGGTGCACCGGCCACCGGCGGCGCACCTGCACCTGCCGTACGACGACCTGGTCGCCGATCCCGCGGCGGCGTTGCGGCAGCTCACCGCCGCTTGCGGCGTCGAGGTCGACGACGCGCGCCTCGCGGCCGCCGTCGGCGCGGTCGCCGGCCATCGCGCCGCGCCGGCCGAGGAGGCGCCCGAGCGCTTCACCCGTCGCCGGCGCACCGACAGCCCGTATCTCGACGCCGAGCTGCTCGCGGCGTTCGAGTCCCTGCTCTGCGAGCATCTGCCGGAGCTGCGGCCCGGCCGCCTCCTCGCCGACGTCGACCATCGCCGCAGCCCGGTGACGCCGGTCTACGAGGCCGAGCAGGCCTGCGCCGCCGGCGATCTCCTCGGCGCGCTCGGACACCTCGACGCGGCCCGCGCCCTCGAGCCCCGCAACCGCTATCTTCTCGGCGCCCGCGCCGACCTCCTCGCGCGGCTGGGGCGCCTCGACGAGGCGATCGCCGCCGCCACCTCCGCGGCGGAGCTGGAGCCCGGCGACGCCCTCGCGTTGCGCCGGGTGAGCAACCTCCACGTCCGCCGCACGATGGCCGACCTCGTAGGCGCCCGCGCCGTCGCCGAGCGGCTGGTCGCCCTGCGTCCCGACGACGCGGGCGATCGCGTTCACCTGGCGTCGATCTGCATGCGGCTGGGCGATCGTGACGCGGCCGTGGGGCACGCGCGGCGGGCGCTGTCGGCCGGCGCGCGCGACGCCTTCGTCTGGCGGTACGCGAGCGAGGTGCTTGCGACCTTCGGGCAGCTCGAGGCCGCCTTGGCGGCCGTGCAGGGCGGCATCGAGCGTTCTCCCTTCGTCGGCGAGTTCCACCACCACGCGGCCAATCTCCTCACCGGCCTCGGGCGTCCCGGCGAGGCCGCCGCCGCGCATCGACGCGCGCTCGAGCTCGAGCCCGACCAGCCGCACTGGCACTGGAAGTACGTCGAGGACCTCCTCCGCGCCGGGGCCACGGCCGAGGCCGAGGGCGCGCTCGCCGATGCGCTCGCGCGCTTCCCCGCCGATCGGCGGCTCGTCGCGCAGCGGGCACGCCTCTGACTGGACAACGGGCGACGTGCGCGGGTACACCACCCCCCGCGCTCGAGCTGCCCGTCGGGGGGGAGGGGATCGAGGGGTCGGCGCGACCTGCGCGCGGGGTCCGACGCATGGACGGAGAATGGAGCTTCGAAGACGTCGTCGCCGCGCCGCGCGACCTGAATACCGCGGCGCCGGCTTGGGCCGTCGAGCGCCCGGCCGCCGACGCCCGCCACAATGCCGTCGTCGGCTGGCTGCTGCTGCGCGACGACGTCGTCACGCACGCGGAGGCGTACACCGACGACGGCGGCGTGGCGCCGCTCACCGTCGGCCTGCCGAGCGTCGACGTCGCGGAGGAGTACCCTGCCGAGGCAGGTGCGCGCTTCGCCCGCTTCCAGGGCTTCGTGCCGTGGGAGCCGAGCGCGCGTCTCCGCACGACCTTCCGACTGGTGTTCCACACGCAGCGGCGCGGCGAGGTCGTGCTCGGCCCGTTCGCCCTCCAGGCGAGCGACTGGTTCCTCTCGGTCGTCACCGAGGACCCGGTGACGGTGCTCGCCCGCGGCACGTGCACGCTGCGGCTGTGGTCGGCGACGCCGCTCGAGCGCGCGCCGCGGCTCGAGGGTCTGCGCGACGCGCGCGCGACGCCGGCCTGGACGCGGACGCCGGGCACCCGCGGCGAGGTGTGGACGACGTGGCTCCCGCTCGGCCAGTGGGCACACCGCGTGGGCGGGCATCCGACGAGCCTGGTGGCGCAGATGGGCCGCCAGCTCGTGCGCGAGCCGCTGCCGCTCGAGCCCACGCCCTCGTTGCCCGCGATCGGCGCGGCGCTCGGCCATCCGCACTTCGCGCGCGTCGACGCCGCGCCCGAGCCGGCCGATCCCACCGCGGTGCCCGCGTGTCTCGTCGCGGACGACGACGGCCGCTCGCGGCGCCGGACGGACACGGGAGGAGCCTGCGTCGTCACCGTGTGCACGCGCGACCATCTGCACTTCGCGAAGGTCCTCGCGGCGTCGGTGCGGGCCAAGCATCCGGAGCTGCCGGTGCTCGTCGTCCTGGCGGACGGGTACGAGCCCGAGGACCTGGGTGTGGCCGACGCGACGACCGTGCCGGCGCCGGCGCTCGGCGTCGACCGCCTGCCGTATCTCGCGCTCAAGTACTCCGCGACCGATCTCTGCTGCGCCCTCAAGCCGGCGGCGGTGCAGTTCGCCGGCCGCGAGCTGGGATTCGACCGCGTCGTGTACCTCGACGCCGATATCCGCCTGTACGCGCGCATGGACGCGCTCCTCGCGGCGCTCGACCACGCCGACGTCGTGGCGGTGCCGCACACGCTCGCGCCGCTGCCCAATCCCGAGCGGCTCTGGGAGCGGCCGTCGCTGGGCGACCTCGCGTACGCCGGCGTGCTGAACGCGGGCCTCTTCGCCATGACGATGGGGGAGGCGAGCACCCGCTTCCTCGCCCAGTGGGAGCAGCTGGTCACGCGCGAGGGCGCGTTCCTGCCGTCGCAGGGCGGGCAGATGGAGCAGAACGCGTTCAACTGGGTGATCGCGTTCGCCGACCGCGTCCACGTGTTGCGCGATCCGGCCTACGACGTCGCGTACTGGAACCTGCACGACCGCTCCGTGCGCTGGGCCGGGCTCGACGGCGGCGCGGGCTGGCTGGTCGACGGCAGGCCGCTGGTCGCGTTCCACTTCAGCGGCTTCTCGCCCTTCGACCCGACGACGCTGTCGCGGCACCAGAACCGCTACTCGCTCCTGCACCTGCCGTCGCTCGCACGCCTCTACGAGACCTACGCCGACGAGCTCCTCGGCGCGGGCGCGGCGGCGTACACCGCCCGCGGCTACGGCTTCGACCGCTTCCCCTCCGGCATTCGCATCGACACGCGGATGCGGGACATCTTCAAGGAGCACGAGGAGTTCCTCTACCGCGACCTCGATCCGTGGACGCCGGAGGGCGAGCGCTGGTACTGCCGCGCGCTGCTCTCGCCCGTGCCGTACCTCGGTAGCATCGTGCCGGTGCTGTTCGACGCGATCTATCGCGAGCGCGCCGACCTCCAGGTCGGCTATCCCGACGCGCCGCTGTCGCCGAAGGGCTTCCTCGTCTGGATCGTGCGGCACGGCCTCGTCGAGTACGACTACGAGGCGCTCTTCTGCCGCCATCGGCCGACGCTGCCGACGCGCCGGCTGCTCCAGCAGGTCGCCCGCGCCCGCGACGAGACGCCCGCGCTCGTCGCGGACATGGCCGCGCCGCTCGGCGACGACGTGCTGGCGCTCGCGGCGCGCGCGGCGACGACGGGGCACCGCCACCTGGCCGACGACCTGAACTCGCTCGCCGGCGAGTTCGCGTTGCTCGCGCCGATGCAGCTGATCCGCGACGTCTGGGAGGCGCACGACGACCTGCGCGAGGCGTATCCCGATCCGCTCTGCACGCAGGTGGAGCAGTTCGCGCACTGGCTCGACAGCTTCGGTGTCACCCTGCACGGGCTGCCGTCGAACCTCGGCGACACGCTCCGCCGCCGCGCCGGCGGGCGTGCGCTGGCGCGGGTGTTCTCGTACGTCAATCGCGACTGGGCCCTCATGGAGCGCTTCCCGCTCTGCCTCGTCGGCGTCGGGCGCGCCGAGGCGGCCCAGGCGCTCCTCGCCACCACGCGCCACGGCCTCGAGTACGACGGCGACGACGTTCTCACCTACCTCTGGCTGATGGACACCCGCCCGTGGATGGGCATCGACCTCACGCTGGAGCTGGCGGTGAATCTCCGCCGGCCGTGCTCGAGCCGGCTGCCGGAGGGACAGGACGCGCTGCTCGGCCCGCTGCTCGCGAGCGACGAGCGCTTCCGCCAGGCGCTCGTCGAGTACCGCCGGCGCTGGCACGAGGACGAGGACGGCCGGCGCGTGATCGCCCGCGTGCGCGCCGCCGCCCGCCGCAGCGAGCGCGCCGTCGTGCCCGATCGTCGCATCGACCCGCTGGCGCTGCCGGAGCAGACGGGCGACGACGCCACGACGCCGGGTCCGCGCGCCGCGCCCGGCGTCAACCTCTTCGGCTACTTTCTGAGCCCGATCGGCCTCGGCAGCATGACCCGCGGCCTTGCGAAGGCGCTGCGCGCGGCGGGCATCGCGGTGGCCGAGAACGTGGTCGGCAACGTCGCGATGGAGGCGGACGTCCGGCCGGAGCACTTCCTGCGCCGCTGGGACTGGCGCTACGAGACGAACCTGTTCGTCAGCTACCCGCACCTGCGCGAGCACCTCCTGCACGCGCTGCCGGAGTACATGGTGCGCGATCGGCGCAACGTCGCCTACCTCGCGTGGGAGCAGCGCGACGCGCTCCACTGGTGGGTCGACGCCTATCGCGACTTCGACCAGGTCTGGGCCCTCTCCGCGTTCGCGGCGACCAGCCTGACGCGGGTGCTCGAGCGCCCCGTGCTCGACGTGCCGTGCGTCCTCGATACGGCCGCGTTCCCTCCCGCGGCGACCAAGGCCGACTGGGGCCTGCCCGAGGACGCCTGCGTGTTCCTCTACGTCTTCGACGCCAACAGCTCGATCGAGCGCAAGAACCCCGAGGCGGCGCTCGAAGCCTTCGCGCAGGCGTTCGGCCGGCGGCGCGACGTTCTCCTCCTGGTGAAGGCGTCGAACGCGCACCGCCTGACGCACCGGACCCGGCTGCGCGCGCTCGCGCGCCGTGCCGAGCAGCTCGGCTGCAACGTCCGCTTCCTCACCCGCCACCTCCCGACGCCCGACATCCTGCGCCTCATCTCCGCCGTGGACTGCTACGTCTCGCTGCACCGCTCGGAGGGCTTCGGCTACACCTGCGCCGAGGCGATGGCGTACGGCCGCCCGGTGATCGCCACCGGCTACTCGGGCAACCTCGACTTCATGTCGGACGACGACTCCTTCCTGGTCATGGCCGGCGAGACGCCGGTGACGGTCGCCGACGGCCCGTTCCAGCGCGGCAGCGTCTGGGCCGAGCCCAGCATCGCGCACGCCGCCGAGCTGATGGGCCTCGTGCAGCGCGAGCCGGAGCGGGCGCGCGCGGTGGGCTGGCGCGGCCGCGAAGCGGTGCGGCAGAAGCTCTCGCCCGAGGCCATCGGCGAGCGCGTCGCGCGCGCCCTCGTCGGCTGAGGCGACGCCGGCACGCGATCTGGCGCCGCCGGGCGGCGCGGCGTAGGGGAACGGGGTCGCCCGCGGGCGGCGCGCCATGCGGATCGCGACCTGGAACGTCAACTCGCTGCACGCGCGCCTCGACAAGGTGCGCTGGTGGCTCGAGCGCGCGAAGCCCGACGTCCTCCTGGTGCAGGAGACGAAGCTCGCCGACGCCGACGCACCGGCGGACGCGTTCGCCGACGCCGGCTACAGCCTCGCCCATCACGGCGAGGGGCGCTGGAACGGCGTGGCGGTCGCGAGCCGGGTCGGTATCGCCGACGTCGTCACCAACTTCGGCGCTCCGCTCGCGCCGGCCCGGACGGCCGACACGGGCGACGACGAGCCGCTCGCCGAAGCCCGCATGCTCGCGGCGACGTGCGGCGGGGTGCGCGTCGTCTGCGTGTACGCGCCGAACGGCCGCCGGGTCGACTCGCCGTTCTACACCGCGAAGCTGGCGTGGTTCGCCCGCCTGTCGCGCTGGCTCGCCGCGACGGCCGATCCGGCCGCGCCGCTCGTCCTCGGCGGCGACCTCAACGTCGCGCCGGCCGATGCCGACGTGTGGGACCCGCAGGCGTGTCACGGCGGCACGCACGTCTCGCCGCCGGAGCGGGCGGCGTTCGCGGCGCTGTGCGCCTGGGGCCTCGTCGACGCGTACCGCCTGCGTCGTCCGGAGCCGGAGCGCTACACGTGGTGGGACTACCGCGCCGGCGCGTTCCATAAGAACCACGGCATGCGCATCGATCACCTGCTGGCGACCGCCCCGCTCGCGGCGCGCGTGGTGTGGGCCGAGATCGACCGCGAGGCGCGCAAGGGCAAGCCCATGCCGTCCGACCACGCCCCGCTCGTCGTCGACCTCGACGTACCCGGCCATCCGCTCGATGCCGGCTGGACGACCGCCGACGCCCGCATCGCCGCGCGCCGTCGCGGAGGTCGCTGATGGCGTTCCCGCTCGCGCCGCCGATCGCGCCCATGCTGGCGAAGCTCGCGAGCGCGCTGCCGCCCGGCGACGGCTGGCTCTTCGAGCCCAAGTGGGACGGCTTTCGCGCCCTCGTCTTCCGCGACCGCGAGCAGGTCTACCTCCAGAGCCGCGACGCGAAGCCGCTGGACCGCTATTTCCCCGAGCTCGCACCGATGCTGCGCGCGAGCCTGCCGGCGCGGTGCGTGGTCGACGGCGAGATCGTCATCGCCGGTCCGCGCGGGCTCGACTTCGACGCCCTCCAGATGCGTCTCCACCCCGCGGCGTCGCGCGTGCAGAAGCTGGCGGCGGCGACCCCGGCGGGGTTCGTCGCCTTCGACCTCCTCGCCGAGGGCGACGACGACCTGCGCCCGCGCGCGCAGCAGGAGCGGCGCAGGCGGCTCGAGCGCGCGCTCGCCGGCGCTCGCGCGGGCGTGCACCTGACCCCGTGCCGGCGCGAGCGTGCCGTCGCCGAGGAGTGGTTCCACCGCTTCGAGGGCGCCGGGCTCGACGGCGTGGTCGCGAAGCACGAAGGGGCGCCGTATCAGCCCGGCAAGCGCGTCATGGTGAAGGTGAAGCACCTGCGCACCGCCGACTGCGTCGTCGCCGGCTTCCGCTGGCACAAGAACGGGCTCGGCACCCTGGTGGGCTCGCTGCTCCTCGGGCTCTACGACGACGCCGGCGCGCTGCAGCACGTCGGCGTGACCTCGTCGTTCACGCTGGCGGCGCGGCGGCAGCTCGTCGCGGAGCTGTCGCCGCTGCGGGCGAACGCGCTCGCCGGCCACCCGTGGGCGGGCTGGGCGGAGCAGTCGGCGGGATCGGGCCGTATGCCGGGCGGGCAGAGCCGCTGGAGCACGGGCAAGGATCTCGCGTGGGAGCCGCTGCGCATCGAGCGCGTCTGCGAGGTGCACTACGACCACCTCCAGGGCGACCGCTTCCGCCACGCGGCGGTGTTCCAGCGCTGGCGGCCGGACAAGCCGCCCGCCGACTGCCGCTACGACCAGCTCGAGGTCATTGCGCCGGCGGAGCTGGCCGGGCTCTTCGGCGCGGACCGGCGGTAGGGCGCGCCGGGATCTCGTCGGGATCGGGCGGCTCGGGCGCGGGCCGGAGCGCCGGCGGCACGTGCTCGAGGTTCACGCGGACGCGGGTCCAGGTCGACGAGCGGCCGCGCATGGCATCCACCAGAACGTCGGCCGGGGCGAGATGCGCGGCGGCGTCGGCGTGGCGCACCTTCCAGCGCGCGAGGCCGGCGAGGGCGTCGTCCCTGCGGGCCGCACGCGCGATCTCGACGAGCGGCTTCGTCGGCACCCGGCGCCCGGTGCCGGCGGCTCGGCGTCGCGAGGGGGCGACGCGCGGCGGCTCGTCGGCCTGCTTCGCGTAGTGCGGCGGCCAGGGGGCGTCGCCGAGGCCTTCGGCTTCGTGGCGCGCGGACAGGGCGAGGAGGGCGTCCAGCGACGCGGGCTCGACGTCGATGCCCGCGTGCCGGTCGCCGACGGCGGCGAACCGAGCCGGCATCGTGCGCAGCGTGAAGTCCTCGGGCACGCAGGCGTCGAGCTCGTCCCAGGTGACGGGTGCGGAGACGCGGGCGTCGACCGTCGGGCGCACGGAGTAGGCCGCGGCGACGGTGCGGTCCTTCGCGTTCTGGTTGTAGTCGAGGAAGACCCCATGCCGTTCCTCCTTCCACCACTTGCTGGTGGCGAGCGCCGGCGCGCGTCGCTCGACCTCGCGGGCGACCGCGAGCGCCGCCCGTCGCACGGCGGTGAACGTCCAGCGCCGCAGCAGGCGGACGTTCACGTGGATGCCGCGCGAGCCCGACGTCTTCGGCCAGCCGGCGAGGGCATGCGCGGCGAGCACCTCGCGCACGACGCGGGCGACCTCCTGCAGCTGGCGCCAGGGCACGCCGGGCATCGGGTCGAGATCGATGCGCAGCTCGTCGGGGTGGTCGAGATCCTCGGCGCGCACGGGATGGGGATGCAGCTCGAGGCAGCCGAGGTTCGCCATCCAGGCGAGCGCCGCCGCGTCGCGCGGCACGACCTCCTCGGCGCTGCGCCCGGACGGGAAGCGCAGCGCCACGACCTCGAGCCACGGCGGCCGCGAGGCTGGTGCCCGCTTCTGGTAGAAGTGCGCGCCGTGGATGCCGTCCGCGTAGCGGACGAGGACGTTCGGCCGTCCGCCGGCGCCGCGCAGGGCGCCGTCGGCGACCGCGAGCCAGTAGCGCACGACGTCGAGCTTCGTGATCCCGGCCTCGGGGAAGTAGACCTTCGACGGGTTCGAGACGGCGACCTCGCGGCCGGCGACCTCGAGCACGACGCGTTCGTCCGGGCTCGGCACCGGCGTCGAGGATACGTCGTGGCGCCGTGACGGTCATCCCCGTCTCGGGCGGCTGGCCTCCGGCGCCGGAGTCGGTCAAGGAGGTCGCGATGCCGGCGCTCGACGCACCGCCCGCGCGCTACTACCCCTTCGCCTGGGACGCGGCGGGGTATCGGCGGGGCCGCTACGTCGTGGTGCCCGGGCTGACGCCGCTCACGGCGCCGCTCGTCGACCATGCGGGCGTCGTCCGCGCCGACGATCGGCTGCTCCAGGCGGATCGCGAGCGTCCGCGCTACCTGGTGCAGAAGCGGCCCGGCCCGCAGCTCGACCGCTGTGACCTCGCGCTGCGCGCCGCGGTGACGGCGCGTCTGCGTGCCGAGGCGGCGTCGGCCTACGGCCTCGCCGAGGGGGACGCGGGCGAGCTCGACGCGCTCGTCGGCCTCCTCCAGGAGGACGTCGCGGTCGTCCGGCTCGACGGTACGCGCAGCCGGCTCTGCTACCTCCACGTGAGCCTACCGAGCGGCTGGAGCCCCGACGCCGTCGCCGCCGAGCGGGTGTCGACGTTCGGGCGCGTCCACGCACCGCTCGCCGCCGACATGGGCTCGGACGCGGTCACCGGGCTGCGCGGCGAGGAGTGGCTGCGGACGCTCGTGCACGCCGGCCCGCATCGCCGCTTCACCTGGGGCCTCCAGCTCGACGCGGGGCTCGATCAGCATCCCGCGCGTCGCCCGCAGGTCGACGCCGTGCGCGGGCTGTGGCTGCGGGTCGAGCGACAGGTGACGGTCGGGCTGCCCGACGAGCAGGCGATGCTGTTCCTTATCCGTCCCTACGTCGTGGAGCTCGCCGAGGCGCGAGCCGCCGGCGTGCTCGCGGATCTGGTCGCCGCCGTGCGCGGCATGGACGCGGGGCAGGCGGCCTACAAGCTGCAGGGACGCCGCGACGAGGTGCTCGCGCTCCTCACGCGGCCCTGATTGACTCGCGCACCTGCCGCAGCGGCGGACACGGCGCGCGCGCGACTCGCGATCGTCCCCGTCAAGCGCTATTCTAGGGAACCATCTCGCATGAGGAGGTGCCGATGAGCACGGTGGCGATCGTGGGCGGAGGGTTCAGCGGGACCATGGTCGCCGCGCATCTCCTGCGCCGGGGCCTGCGCGGGCGGGTGCTCCTGGTCGAGCGGCACGGGCCGTTCTCGGGCGGCGTCGCCTACGGCACCCGCTGTCGCGCCCACTCGCTCAACGTCCCCGCCGGGCGCATGAGCGCCTTCGCCGACGACGAGGACCACTTCCTCGCCTGGATGCGGCGCCGAGAGCCGGGTACCACCGGCGCGAGCTTCGTGCCCCGACTCGCCTTCGGCCACTACCTCCGCCAGGTCCTCGCGGAGGCCGAGGCCGACGCGCCCTCGTGGACCGAGCTCGAGCGCATCCCGGGCGAGGCCGTCGGGCTCGAGCCGCTCGCCGCCGGCGGCATCCAGGTGCGGCTCGCGGACGGGCGCCGTCTCGCGAGCGACGTCACCATCCTCGCCGTCGGCAACTTTCCGCCCGCGACGCCGGCGCTCGCCGATCCGTCGGGCCTGGCCTCGCCGCGATACGCCCCCGACCCGTGGGCGCACGACGCGCTCGACGTCGATGCCGACGATCCGGTGCTGCTCGTCGGCACCGGCCTCACCATGATCGACGTCGTGCTCGGGCTGGTGGAGCAGCAGCACCGCGGGCCGATCTACGCCGTCTCGCGACGCGGCCTGCTGCCGCAGCCGCACCGCCAGTCGGCGGTGCCGCCGCCGCACTACCCGCGGCCCCGCGATCTCGACGAGTGGCCGCGCACGGCGTCGGGTCTCGTGCGCGCGCTGCGGCGTGAAGTGCTCGAGGCGACGTGCGAAGGGCACGACTGGCGCGAGGTGCTGGCGTCGATCCGCGCCGATACGCCGGCGATGTGGGCGTCGCTGGACGAGCGCGCCCGCGCCCGTCTGCTGCGCCACCTGCGGCCGTACTGGGAGACCCATCGCCACCGCGCCGCACCCGCGCCCTGGGCCGGCGTGCAGGCGACGATCGACACCGGCCAGCTCGACGTGCGGGCGGCGCGGCTTCTCGGCATGCGGCCGGTCGACGGGGCGATGGAGGTCGCGCTGCGCGGCCGCGGCGGCGCCGACGTCGAGCGGCTGCGCGTGGGGCGCGTGATCAACTGCACGGGGCCGGACACGGATCTGTCCCGCGTGCGGGAGCCCCTCATCGTCGCCCTGCGCGAGGTGGGCATGCTGCGGCCCGACGCCTTCGGCCTCGGCCTCGATACCGACGGCGATGGCGCGCTGCTCGACGCCGCCGGTCGCGCGAGCGATCGGCTGTTCCTCGTCGGGCCGCTGCGCAAGGGGCGCCTCTGGGAGAACACGGCGGTGCCCGAGCTGCGCGTCGAGGCGGCGGCGCTCGCCGAGCGTCTCGCCATGCGGCTCGCGACGACGGCACCGCCGGCCGGCAACGGCCGGATGAAGCCGGCGCCGCGGGATCAGGCGGCCGGCATGCGGTCCGCGATGCCGTTCGAGCGTGCGCGCGCCGGCGTGCGACGAACCTTCGGTTGACGCCGGAACAGCGGCCGTGTTAGCTAGCCATCCAGTGAGTTCGATCCGACAGTCGGCCCTGTGTTGTACGACCGCGGTGGTGGGCACGTGCCCGCCCGCGGCCGGATAGGCGCCGCGGCGGATCACGCGATAGCGCCCACCACCCGCGAGGGTCGGTGGGCGTTCTGCTTTCTGGAGCCGAACATCCCCCAGCGGCCCACGCCAGCGTGCGTCGGGCATCGGAGGATGCATGGCCCAGACCCCGTCGATCCAGTCCCACGACAGCAGCTACCCGCTCGGGCTCGGGTCCGCGCCCGCCCAGGGAGCGGAGGCGCTCGCGCCGTCGTGGTTCGAGGACAACGCGCAGTCGATCGGCGGCACGCCGCTGGTCCGCCTGAATCGCATCCCGGACGGCGCACCGGCGACCATCCTGGCCAAGGTCGAGGGCCGCAACCCCGCGTATTCGGTGAAGTGCCGCATCGGCGCGGCCATGGTCTGGGACGCCGAGCGCCGCGGCGTCCTCGTCCCCGGCAAGGAGCTCGTCGAGCCGACGAGCGGCAACACGGGGATCGCGCTCGCCTTCGTCGCCGCCGCCCGCGGCTACCCGCTGACACTCACGATGCCCGACACGATGAGCGTCGAGCGGCGCAAGTTGCTCGTCGCCTACGGCGCCAAGCTCGTCCTCACCGAGGGCTCGAAGGGCATGGCGGGCGCGGTCGCCCGTGCGGAGAGCATCGTGGCGTCGGACCCCGATCGCTACGTCCTGCTCCAGCAGTTCGAGAACCCGGCGAACCCGGCGATCCACGAGCGCACGACCGGCCCGGAGATCTGGGCCCAGACGGGTGGGCGGATCGACGTGTTCGTCTCCGGCGTCGGCACGGGCGGAACGATCACGGGCGTCTCGCGCTACCTGAAGCACACGCGCGGGCACGACGTCGTCTCGGTCGCCGTCGAGCCCGCCAACAGCCCGGTGCTCACGCAGCAGCGCGCGGGCGAGCCGATCGTGTCCGGCCCGCACAAGATCCAGGGCATCGGCGCGGGCTTCGTGCCCGCGGCGCTCGATCTCTCGGTCGTCGATCGGATCGAGCAGGTCACCAACGAAGAGGCGATCGCCTACGCGCGCCGGCTGGCGCGCGACGAGGGCATCATCGCCGGCATCTCGTGCGGCGCGGCGGTGGCGGTGGCGGTGCGGCTGGCGCGGCGTCCCGAGTTCGCCGGCAAGACGATCGTCACCGTGCTCCCCGATTCGGGCGAGCGCTACCTCAGCACCGCGCTGTTCGAGGGCATCTTCGACGCGCAGGGAGTTCCACTATGACGGCACTGAAAGTCATCTCCGATCGCGCGGAGAGCACGCCGCGTGCGGGCGAGCTCGCCCACGTGATCGACGCGCTCACCGACGCCAACGTCGACCTCCTGTCCGAGCGCGTGCGCCGCAACCCGCGCCAGGCGCTGCCCTCGCGCGACGCCCTCGAGCGGGTGCTGGTCGATCTGCGTGCGGTGCTGTTCCCGGCGCACTTCGGCACCACCGACCGCACGCCCGAGGGCATCCGGCACGCCATCGCCCTGCGGCTCGAGGACACCATGGCGCGCCTCCAGGACCAGGTGCGCCGCGGGCTCCTGTCGGCGTGCACGCACGGCGACGGCGACTGCGTCGTGTGCGGGCGGCGCGCGGCGGAGGTCGTCCGCGAGCTTGCGCGGCGGCTGCCGGCGATTCGCGCGCTCCTCGGCAGCGACGTGCGCGCGGCGTACGAGGGCGACCCCGCGGCGACCAGCATGGACGAGGCGATCTTCTGCTACCCGGGCATCGCCGCGATCACGCACCATCGCCTCGCGCACCAGCTCTACGAGTTCGGGGTGCCGCTCATCCCGCGTATCATCGCGGAGCTGGCGCACGCGGCGACCGGCATCGACATCCATCCCGGCGCGAACATCGCCGGCAGCTTCTTCATCGACCACGGCACGGGCGTCGTCGTGGGCGAGACCTCGGTCATCGGGCAGCGCGTGCGGCTCTACCAGGGCGTCACCCTGGGGGCGCGCAGCTTCCCGGTCGACGAGAGCGGGCGGCCCATCAAGGGGCGGCCACGGCACCCGATCGTCGAGGACGACGTCACCATCTACGCGGGGGCGACGATCCTCGGACGCATCACCATCGGTCGGGGGTCGAGCATCGGTGGGAACGTCTGGCTCACGCGCGGCGTGCCTCCGGGCAGCTACGTGAGCCAGGCGCAAAGTCGGGACGATCTGTTCGACGGAGGACTCGGAATCTGAGGCAGGGGCACCGTCCTCCGGGCCGAGACCCGGACGCAGCCATCGTGCGTGGCGCAAGGACGCGCTGACGACAACCCATCCGTGTGGGGACACGGGTCGAGGGTGCAGCGGAGCTGCACGGAGGAGACAGTTCGATGGCGGAAGCAGCACGACCGGTAGGCAACCACACCTTGACGGTGCGCGCGGCGCGGACCCTGTCCAACCCGACGCTCACCGTCCCGCAGATGCTGGCGGTGACTCCCCGCTGGCTGCTGCACCT
This sequence comes from bacterium, assembly GCA_026129405.1. Classification (NCBI taxonomy): domain Bacteria; species bacterium. Next base: position 191,892 of record JAHCID010000006.1, on the reverse strand, counting down.
GTTGCCGTGGGTGAACATCGAAGGCGGGACGTATCAGGTGAACCGCCGGCGCATCGTCCTGAAGCAGGGCGGGCGCATCGTCGCCGGCCTGGACGGCGATCACGCGCAGCTCGATCCGAAGGCGCTGCGCTCGCTGCCGCTCTTCCGCAACGCCGAGCCGGCGTTGCTCGACGCGGTGGCCGGTCTGCTCTTCGACGAGCGCCACAACGCCAACGAGGTGCTCTACGGCGAGGGCGATCCGGGCGCCAAGCTCTACGTCATCGTGAAGGGCAAGGTGGAGATCAGCACCACCGACGCCCACGGCGAGAAGCTCCGCCTCGCGCTCTACGGCGACGGCGACTACTTCGGCGAGCAGGCGCTCGCCGGCGACTGGCGGCACACGACCACCGCCCAGACGCTCACGCCGACCGTGTTCCTGACCCTCGAGCGCGCGCGGCTGCGCACGCTGCTGGGCGAGTCGCCGTCGCTGCGCGGCCAGTTCGAGGAGCTGCTGCGCCTGCACCAGGAGCAGGGCGTGAAGCACAACGATCAGGGCGAGGCCGGCATCGACATCGCGTCGTACCAGGAGGGCGAGCCGGAGCTGAAGCGGACCTTCGTCGACTACGACGAGGCGCCGCGCCAGTACCAGCTGAACGTGATGCAGGCCGTGATCCGCCTGCACACGCGCGTCACCGACCTCTACAACGACGTGCATGACCAGCTGCGCGAGCAGCTGCGCCTCACCTTCGAGGGCATGAAGGAGCGCCAGGAGTCCGAGATCATCAACGATCCGGAGATCGGGCTGCTGCACAACGTCGCGCCCGGCATGCGCATCCAGACGCGCTCCGGCCCGCCGACGCCGGACGATCTCGACGATCTCCTCGCCCTGGTGTGGAAGGAGCCGGCCTTCTTCCTGGCGCATCCGCGGGCGATCGCGGCCTTCGGGCGCGAGTGTACCCGCCGCGGCGTGCCGCCGCCGACCGTCAGCCTGTTCGGCTCGCCGTTCATCACCTGGCGCGGCGTGCCGCTCGTTCCCTGCGACAAGCTGCTCGTGAACCGGACCGGCGGCGACCACTCGGCGGGGCTGACGAACATCCTCCTGATGCGCGTCGGCGAGCCGAAGCAGGGCGTCGTCGGCCTGCACCAGGTCGGCATCCCGGGCGAGCAGATGCCGGGCGTGTCGGTGCGCTTCATGGGCATCGATCAGTACTCGACGGCGTCGTACCTCGTGACGCTCTACTTCTCGGCCGCGGTCCTCACCGAGGATGCGCTCGGCGTCCTCGAGAACGTCGAGGTCGGGAACTACCATGCGTACGAGTGAGCCGGGGGTGGTCGGGCTGACGTCGGCCCCGGCGGACGCGGTGGGCGGTGCGGGGCGGGGGTCGTTGGCGCAGGTCGACGACGCGGCAGTGCAGCGGATCGCGGCGAGCCTCCTCGCCGCGATGCCCACCCAGGGCATGCCGGGGGGGGCCTCCCCCGGCAGCGTCCTGTCCCAGGTGAGTGCCCCGCCGGCCGCGGCGGGGCTCGACGCGGTGCAGGCGCGGCACCTGCAGGCGACGAAGCCCGACGTGCCCGACGCCGAGCGCCACGTGCCGCAGTCGGCACCGGTGTCGTCGCCGCTGGCGGCGCCGCAGGCCGCCGCCACGGGCGGCGTGCCGATCGCCGGCACGGCGGTCTCGGCCGTGCCCGGCGTCGTCGTGCCGGGCATGGCGGCGCCGAGCCCGTCCGTGCCCGGCGCGGACGTGACGGGCGTCCCCACCCCGGCGGCGCCGGGCATCCCCGGCACGCGCAGCGGACCGGACGCGTCGCCCTGGAAGGCGCCCGCCGTCGGCGTCGACGGCGCGCACCTCCCGCCGCTCTTCACGGGCGGTGCGCCGCCGGCCTCGCCGGCGCCCGCGATCGGTGGGCGCGACTACTACTTCCTCGGGCCCTCGGGGCCCGAGACGGCGACGAGCCCGCTCGCGGCCCGGCCCGGGCGGCGGGGCTCGACGCGCTGCATATCCGGGAGCTGCCCACGACCAGACCGGACGCGCCCGACGCCGCACGCCACGCGCCGCCGTCGCCGTCGGCGGCGACGCTGCCGTCGGCGACCGCACCGTCCTCGACGGTGCCGTCGCCGGCATCGGTGCCGCAGGGCGCTGCGGCCGGCCCGCGGCCGGGCCTGTCCCTGCCCGGCGGCGCCGCGAGCGGGGCTCCGGTTCCGGCGGCTCCGGGGCTCCGCAGCAGCCACGCCCCGTGGACGTCGCCCCCGGTGGGCATCGAGGCCGCGCACCTCCCGCCGCTGTTCGGCGGCGGCTCGCCGGTGCCGGCGCCGAGCGCGAGCGGGCGCGACTACTACTTCCTGACGGCGTCCGGACCGCAGAGCGCCGCCGGCACGCCGTCGAGTCCGAAGCTCCTCACCCCGACCGGCCGCCGCATCTTCGACGTCCGCGACGTCCGCAACGACTTCCCGATCCTGCGCGAGCGCATCAACGGCCGCCCGCTCGTGTGGCTCGACAACGCCGCGACGACGCACAAGCCGCAGGCGGTGCTCGACCGCATCGCGCACTACTACACGCACGAGTACTCGAACGTGCACCGCGCCGCGCACACGCTGGCGGCGCGCTCGACGGACGCCTACGAGGGGGCCCGCACGAAGGTGCAGCGGTTCATCGGGGCCGCGTCGCCGAGCGAGATCGTCTTCGTGCGCGGCACCACCGAGGGCGTGAACCTCGTCGCCAACGGCTGGGGGCGACGCAACGTCCGCGCCGGCGACGAGATCGTTCTCACCACGCTCGAGCACCACTCGAACATCGTGCCCTGGCAGTTTCTCGCCGAGGCGGTCGGCGCGCGCATCCGCGTCGTGCCGGTGTCGGACCGCGGCGAGGTGCTGGTCGACGAGTACGAGAAGCTCCTCAACGACCGCACCCGGATCGTCGCCATCACCCAGGTGTCGAACGCCCTCGGCACCATCGTGCCGGTGCGCGAGATGGCGCAGATGGCGCACCGCTACGACGCGCGCGTGCTGGTCGACGGCGCGCAGGCCGTGTCGCACTTCCCCGTGAACGTGCAGCAGCTCGACGCCGACTTCTACGTCTTCTCCGGCCACAAGCTCTTCGCCCCGACGGGCGTCGGCGTGGTGTACGGGAAGCGGGCGCTGCTCGACGCGATGCCGCCCTGGCAGGGCGGCGGCAACATGATCGATCGCGTGACCTTCGAGCGCAGCACGTTCGCCGACCCGCCGGCGCGCTTCGAGGCCGGCACCGCGACGCTCGCGGACGCCGTCGGGCTCGGGGCGGCCGTCGACTATCTCGATCAGCTCGGGATGGAGAACGTCGCCTGGCACGAGCGCGAGCTGCTGGCGCACGCGACCGAGGCATTGCGCTGCATCCCGGGTCTGCATCTCGTCGGCACCGCACCCGACAAAGCGGGTGTCGTGTCGTTCGTCGTCGACGACTTTTCTGTCGAGGACATGGGCCGTATCCTCGATCGGGACGGCATCGCGGTGCGGGCCGGGCATCACTGCGCGCAGCCCACCATGGATCGCTTCGGCCTCGCAGGCACCGTGCGACCGTCGCTCGCGCTCTACAACACCCACGACGACGTCGACCAGCTCGAGCGGGCGATCCGCCGCGCGCTGCAACGATGACGGAGGACCCGATGCCGAACGCCAACGCTGCGCAGCACACGGACGGGAGCGATCTCTCGTCCGCCGTCGCCGCCGAGGTCGCCCGCCAGGTCGGCAGCCTGCGCGCCGACCTGGAGCGCGCGATCGCCGAGGTGCGCGAGCGCACCCCGGACGACAAAGTGTCCCTGATCGTCTTCAGCGGCGACCTCGACAAGGTGCTCGCCTCGTTCGTCATCGCCACCGGGGCGGCCGCGTCCGGCCTCGAGGTGTCGATGTTCTTCACCTTCTGGGGCCTCTCGACCCTGAAGAGCACGACCGCGAGCGCGGTGCAGAAGGGGCTCAAGCAGAAGCTCTTCACGATGATGACGCCCGCGAGCTCCGAAGGCCTCGGCACCTCGAAGCTGAACTTCTTCGGCATGGGTGCCGTCATGCTGCGCGCGATGATGAAGGAGCAGGGCATCGCGTCGCTCGAGGAGCTGATGGCGATGGCGCGCGACCTCGGCGTCAAGATCACCGCCTGCACGATGTCGATGGACGCGATGGGCGTGACGCGAGAGGAGCTGGTGGACGACATCCAGTACGGCGGCGTGGCGGCCTTCATGGCCGACGCGTCGAAGTCGCGCGTGTCGCTCTTCATCTGAGCGTGCGAGCCGTGGAGACGCCCGAGATCGGCATCGGCGAGCTGCTGCGGGCCGTCGACGACGGTGCGTCCCTCGTGCTCCTCGACCTGCGCAACGCGGACGAGCACGCCGCCTGGCGTGTCGAGGGACGCCGGCCGGTCACGACCGTCCACGTGCCGTACTTCGACTTCATCGAGGATGCGGAGGCGGCGATCGCCCGCGTCCCGCGCGACCGCGACGTCGTCGCCATCTGTGCGAAGGGCGGCTCGTCGGCGATGGTGGTCGACCTGCTGCGGGACGCCGGCGTCCCGGCGCGCAACGTCGCCGGCGGGATGGTCGCCTACGGCGAGCATCTGGAGCCGGTCCGGGTGCCGGCGCCGTTCGGGCTCTGGCAGGTGAACCGCCGCGGCAAGGGGTGCCTCTCGTACGTCGTCGTGGTCGACGGGGAGGCGCTGGTCGTCGACCCGTCGCGCGACGCCGCCTGGTACGCGCGCTTCGTCGCGGACCTCGGGGCCCAGGTCGTGGGGGTGGTCGACACGCACGTCCACGCGGACCACGTGAGCGGGGCGCCCGCGCTGGCGGCGCGCTGGGGGGTGCCGTACGCGGCGCCGGTCGAGGCGCCGGCCGGGGAGGGCGGGCTCGCCGTCGGCAGCCTCGACGTCCGCGTGCTGGCGACGCCGGGCCACACGCCGGGATCGGTCGGGTATCGCGTCGGCCGGCACCTGCTGTGCGGCGACACGTTGTTCGTCCGCGGCGTCGGGCGGCCGGACCTCGGGGATCGCGCCGACGAGTGGGGGCGCGCCCTGCACCGCACGCTGCACGGGCCGCTCGCGGCGCTGGCCGACGACACGATCGTGCTCCCGGCCCACGCGGCCGGCGTGCACGACGCCGGGCCGGACGGCACCGTGGGCGCGCGGCTGGCGGCCCTGCGGGCGCTGCCCGAGTTCCGCCTCGCGTCGGAGGACGCCTTCGTGCGCGCCATCACCGCGCGCATCGCGCCGCCGCCGGCGGCATACGCCGAGATCGTCCGCGCCAACCTCGGGCTCGCCACCATCGCGCCCGACGCGGCGACGGAGTGGGAGCTCGGCCGCAACCAGTGCGCGAGCGCTCGCGTCGCGTGAGACCGGGAAGGGAGCATTCCATGGAGGACGAGGTTCTCGACGTTCGCGGCGCCAAGTGTCCGGTGCCGATCGTCAAGGCGAAGCAGGCGCTCGACGCGATGGCGCCGGGGCAGCAGCTGCGCGTGCTGGCGACCGACCCGGGCTCGGTGCCCGACTTCCAGGGCTGGGCGAAGACGAGCAAGCTCGCGTCGCTCGAGTCGCAGGCGGAGGAGACCGACGGCGGCGCCACGGTCTACGTCCACGTGCTCCGCCGCAAGGGCTGATCCGCGGCGCCGGCGCCGCCTCTACTCCTCGACCACGACCGGCGTGCCGAGCTGCACGCGCTCGTAGATGCGCACGACGTCCGCGTTGCGCATGCGGACGCAGCCGTTGCTGACGGCCTGGCCGAGCAGCTCCGGGCGCGGCGTCCCGTGGATGCCGAGCGTCCAGCCGGGGCCGTGCGTGATGCCGATCCAGCGCTTCCCGAGCGGGTTGTCCGGGGCGCCCGGCGGGATGCGCCGGACGATCTTGGGCGGATCCACCGAGCGGTCGTACTTCGTGAAGTCGGGATCGACGACCAGCTCCTCGACGTGGAAGCTGCCGGTCGGCGTCTCGGTGCCCGGCTTGCCGATGGCGATCGGGAAGGACTCGGCCGGCGTCTCGGGGTCGTGGTGGAGTAGATAGAGCCGCCGCTCGCGCAGCTTCAGCAGCAGGCGCACCGGCGACGGCGGCGCCACGGCCTCGACGGCGGGCGGCGGGGGCGGCGGAGCCGGGGGCGGCGTCGCCGCGCAGCCGGCCAGGAGGACCGCGGCGAGGAGCACGGGGACGGGTCGGCGGAGCAGGGAGGGTCGGCGCATGCAGGTTCGTCGGTGCCCGGGGCGCACCCCTCGGCCTCGTCCTGTATGCCAGAGGGCCGCGCCCGGGTGAAAGCAGCGCGGCCGTCACTCCTGCGCCACGACGGTCGCCGCATCCCAGCCGCCGCCGAGCGCCTTGTAGGTCGCGATCAGCGCCTCGACGACGGCCTGGTCGGACTGCACCAGCGAATCCTCGCTGGCGTACTCGGCGGCCGGGGGCGGCGCGGCGGTGTCGGCACGGTCGGCGGTGGTCGGCATGCTGTCGGTCACGGCGGAAGTCGGGTGGGCGTGGTGTTGCACCAATCGCGCCAGCGACGTCGGCGCATGCGACGCAGCCGCGTGGGCCGGTCGCGGCGAAGACTCGGCTGGCGTGCCGACGAGATGTCGTCGCGCTCACGGACGCGGCGGCGTGCGGTCGAGGCTGCGGTACTGGATCGCTTCGGCGAGATGCCCGGTGGTGATTCGGGCGTCTCCCGCGAGGTCGGCGATCGTCCGGGCCATGCGCACGATGCGCGTCCAGGCACGCGCCGACAGGCCGAGTCGTTCGCTCGCCGCCTCGAGCAGCTGGCGCCCGCGTGCGTCGAGCGTCGCCACCCGCCGCAGCTCGCGTGCGGGCAGCTGCGCGTTGAGCGCCGGCCCGCGCGCCCGCTGGCGCGTCCGCGCCCGCTCGACGCGGGCGCGGACGGCGGCCGACGGCTCGCCGCGAACCTCCGCGTCGCCGAGGAGGGCAACGGAGACGCGCGGCACCTCGACGTGGAGGTCGATGCGGTCGAGGAGCGGTCCGGAGACCTGCGTGCGGTAGCGCGCGATCTGCGGCGGCGCGCAGCGGCAGCGGTCGGCGGCGTCGCCGAGCCAGCCGCACGGGCACGGGTTCATCGCTGCGACCAGCACGACGTCGGCGGGGAAGCGTACGGCGCCGGCGCCGCGCGACACGGTGATGGTGCGCTCCTCCAGCGGCTGGCGCAGCGGCTCGAGCGCGTTGCGGCGGAACTCCGGCAGCTCGTCGAGGAAGAGGACGCCGCGATGCGCCAGCGTCAGCTCGCCGGGACGGATGGGATGGCCACCGCCGAGGAGGGCGGCGTCGGAGATGGTGGAGTGCGGGGCACGCACGGGACGCGCCGCGACCAGCGGGGCGTCGCGCAGCAGACCGGCGACGCTGTGGACCGCCGTCACCTCGATCGCTTCGGCCAGCGACAGCGGCGGCAGGATCGAGGGCAGACGGCGCGCGAGCATGGTCTTGCCCGAGCCGGGCGGGCCGAGGAGGAGGAGGTTGTGGCCGCCCGCCGCCGCCACCTCGAGGGCCCGCTTCGCGTGCTCCTGGCCGCGCACCTCGGCGAGGTCGCCCCACGCCGCCGGCGCGGTGGCGAGCAGCGCCGCCGCGTCGACGACGGTCGGGCTGCGCACGGTCTCGCCGCGGAGGTGGGCCACCGCGTCGGCGAGCGTGTCGACGCCGATCACCGGCGGGCCGCCCGCCAGCGCCGCCTCGGCCGCGTTCGCCGACGGCACCATCACGTGGGGAATGCCCGCCTGCGCCGCCGCCGCCGCGACGGGCAGGGCGCCGCGCACCGGCTGGACGCGGCCGTCGAGCCCGAGCTCGCCGAGGACGCACCACACGGCGAGGTCGGGGAGCGGCGGCTTCGCTTCGGCCGCGAGCAGCGCGAGCGCGATCGGCAGGTCGTAGGCGGCGCCCTCCTTGCGCACGCCGGCCGGCGCGAGGTTCACGGTCACGCGCCGCTGCGGGTACTCGAAGCCGAGATTGCGCAGGGCCGCGCGGATGCGGTCGCGGCTCTCGCGCACGGCGCCGTCGGGGAGCCCGACCGTGGTCGTCTGCGGCAGGCCGGGTGCGACGTCGACCTCGACGTCGACGAGGACCGCGTCGATGCCGCGCAGCGCGGCGGAGCGGATGCGGGCGAGCATGCGTCCCGCCGTGCCTGCCGCCGCCCGGTGCGGCAATCGCTGCGGGCGCGATAGCGCGCCTCAGAGTATGGTGACCACCCCCGTCACGGCGCGCACGCGCGCGTAGAGCGCCAGCACCGCGTCGGCGTCCGTGCACGGCACCGTCACGCGGTGGCTCACGTACTTCGCGTTGGCGCTCTCGCGCGTCTCCCAGTCGAGCCTCGGCGTCGCGAGACCGTCTTCGATGGCGGCGCGCAGCGCGACGAAGACGTCGGGGTCGTTGTGGGTGATCACGGACAGGAAGAACGGGCCGGGGAACGTATGGGTCGATTGGAGGAGCGCCAGCAGGCGCTCCTCGTCGGCGGTGGACATGGGGCCGAGCGTAGCCGGTGCGAGCGGCATCGTCACCACGGTGCGTGCGTGTAGTTTGCGGCCGGCGGGCGGGCGCGTCATACGGGGCGCTCGATGGACGTCCCGACGCCCGCCGGCTCGTCGCGCTCGCTCGTGCGCTCCCTCGTGCCCGCCGACTTCCTGACGCTGGGCAACGCCATCTGCGGCACCGTGTCGATCTTCCTGTGCCTCAACTACCTCGAGGGCGGACGGCATCGTCCCGACCTCTTCGGCGCGTTCGTCCTCCTGCCGCTGGCGGCGGTGCTCGACGCGGCCGACGGCTTCGTCGCCCGCCGGCAGCGGCGCGCGTCGGCCTACGGCGCCGACCTCGACTCCCTCGCCGACGTCGTCTCCTTCGGCGTCGCGCCCGCCGTGCTCGGCTTCACCGTCGGGCTGCGCGGGGTGTGGGACTCGCTGATCCTGTCGCTGTTCGTGTGCTGCGGCGTCGCCCGGCTGGCGCGCTACAACGTGACGGCGGCGACGCTCGCCGCCGGCACCGGGAAGGTGCGCTACTACGAGGGCACGCCGATCCCGACGAGCCTCGTCATCGTCGCGCTGCTCGGCGTCGCGTGGTGGTCCGGGGCCACGGGCGACGCCGTCTGGTTCGGGCGCCTCCAGCTCGGGCCGGCCGGCTTCCATCCCCTCGTCCTCGTCTACCTCCTGAGCGGCATGCTCATGGTGAGTCGCGTGCGCATCCCCAAGCCCTGACGACGGTTTTCCTTGACCCCCGCGGCGGCGGCGACGTACCACCCCGCCCATGCGGATCCGTTTCCTCGCCGTCGCCCTCTGCTGCGCCATTGCCACCAGCGCCCTCGCGCTCACCCAGGCCGAGATCGACCGCGGCTCGCGGCGGGCGGCGGGCGGCCTGAAGGGCGTCACCCGCACGCTGGCCGGCGACCGCTTCCAGGGCCGCGACAACGACACGCAGGGCTCGTTCGATACCCAGGCCTACCTCGTAAAGAAGCTCCGCCGCCTCGGCGCCGGGCCGGCGCCGGGCGCCGGCGACGCCGCCTACAAGCAGCCCTTCACGCTCTCGGGGCAGACGGGCACGAACCTCCTCGCCGTCATCCCCGGCCGCGACCTGCCGCACGAGTACGTCGTCGTCGGCGCGCACTACGACCACCTCGACACGCGCAGCAACGCCGCCGGCAACTGCTCGGCGAACGGCGCGCCGGGCGGCGCGGTCTGCCACGGCGCCACGGACAACGCCGCCGGCGTCGCCGCGGTGCTCGCGATCGGCCGCGCCGTGAAGAAGCTGCGGACGCCGCCGCGGCGCTCGATCGTCCTGGCGCTGTGGGACAGCGAGGAGGACGGCCTCGTCGGCTCGCGCTACTACACGCAGAATCCGCTCGTGCCGCTGGTGCAGACGAAGGGCTACATCAACTTCGACATCATGGGGCAGAACCTGCTCCCGAGCCTGCGCAACACGAGCTTCTCGATCGGTGCCGAGACCGGCGGCTCGGCGTTCCAGGCCTTCGTCGCCGAGGCCGCCGAGGCCGAGGGCCTCGGCACGCTGCCGCTGAGCTTCATCTTCGGACAGCTGCGCAGCGACTACGTGAACTTCGTCACCGCGAGCGTGCCGACGGTCTTCTTCTCCGACGCCGACGGCGCCTGCTACCACACCGTCGGCGACACCATCCGCATCGTCAACATGAAGAAGCTGAAGGCGCAGAGCCGCATCGCCTACCGCGTCGCCATGGCGCTCGCCGAGGGCGCGACCACGCCGGCGTTCGTGGCCCCGAACCCGGCGCTCGCGGTCTACGCCGACGCGCTCTCGCTCGGGCAGGCGGTGGCGCTCGGTCAGACCGACCTCGGCCTCTTCGCGCCGCCGCAGCAGGCCACGCTGACCGGCCTCCAGGCGACGCTCTCGCAGATCATCGCCGACGGCCCCGCGGCCTTCGACGCGAGCGACGTGAACGCGCTGCTCGGCGCCGCGGTCCAGACCGTCGGTACGATCAAGACGCTCGAGTGCGGCCCGATGAAATAGCCGCGCGGAGTCGACCCTGCCGGGCTTTCCCGCTAGTGTCCCGAGTCCGAAGTTCGTCGCCGAAGATCGGGTGGGATCGCACCGTCCGGCGCGGCGCGACGACGAGGCATAGCCGTCGCTATGGTGAGGAGGAGCAACGCAGGCGGGCGGCGTGAGACCGCCCGAGATTCGGCGACGAACTTCGGACTCGAGACACTAGATGCGCGGGAAGGAGGAGCTTCGCGATGCGGACGATCCGGTGGACGACGACGATGACGATGACGGTGGTGCTGGCCGTGGGGGCGCTCATGCTGCCCGCCGCGGTGCGCGCCGAGGAGAAGGCCGACGGCACGCTCACGCTCGAGGTGAAGCAGGTGGCGGTGGGTGTGGGATGGACGTGGGGCAGCGGCGTGCTGCACTACAAGGGGGCCAAGCACCGCTTCAAGGTCGACGGCTTCTCGGTCAATGCGGTCGGCGTGTCCAGCGCCGAGATCGACGGCTTCGTCTACGACCTCCACAAGCTGAGCGACTTCGCGGGCACCTACACGGCCATCTCCGCCAGCGCGACCGCGGGCGGCGGCGTCGGCATCACCAGCCTGAAGAACGCCAGCGGCGTGCGGCTGACGTTCCGCAAGACCACGCAGGGTCTCGAGGCGCAGGCCGGCCCCGAAGGCATCAAGATCACGCTCGAGTAGCGCAGCGGGCCGCCGGCGGGTCGGGACGACGGCGCCCGCCCGCCGGCGAGCTCGCTCGGCCGCCGGCAACGGGAGAGCGACCGGTGCGCGGCTGTCGGTCCTCGAGACGACGCGGCGCCGATCGAAGCAGACGCCATGCGCGCGCGAGCGCGTGAAAGTCGTTGCCAGGGGGCGCCCGGGGGCGTAGGGTCGCGCCCGTGACGGCTCGGACGCAGTGTCGCTGTACGTGGCTCCGGTGGTCGGGCGGCTGCCCGGCCGCGGCTGCGTAGGCGGCGGCGGACCGACGGCAACGACGCACCACCGGCCAGCGGGCGGTGCGTCGCATGGGGTGATCGCCGTCCCTGGTGTGGTGGGCGTCGCATGAGGCGACCCATCGATGAACGGCACCCTGCTCGATCTGCTCCTCGGCTCCGTGCGCGCCGACGCCGCGCTCGACGTGTGCATCCACCTCGGCACCGCGCTGGTCGCGGGCGGGCTGATCGGGCTCGAGCGCAGCTACCACGGCCGCCCGGCGGGTTTTCGCACGCACGCGCTCGTGTGCATGGCGTCGAGCCTGCTGATGCTGGTGACGCTCTACCAGGAGCGCTGGTTCGCCGCGGCGGCGCCCGAGAGCGTCCGCGTCGACCCGACGCGCATGGCCCAGGGCGTGATGACCGGCATCGGCTTCCTCGGTGCCGGCGTCATCATGCAGGAGGGGCTGTCGGTGCGCGGCCTCACCACCGCGGCGTCGATCTGGATGACGGCGGCGATCGGCATCCTCGCGGGCGTCGGCTTCCACGTCGCGGTGGTGATCGCGACCGCGCTGTCGCTCGGCACGCTGTCGGTCTTCCGCTGGATCGAGTCGGCGATGCCGACGCTCCTCTACGCGCACCACCAGATCCGCTTCCGCCGCGACGCCGTGATGCCGGAGCCGCAGCTGCGGGCGCTGCTCGTCGAGCACGGGTTCAGCGTGGCGAACGTCAGCTACCGCCTGAACGGCGACGGCACGACCTTCGAGTATCGCATGACCATCCGCACGCACGCCGAGCGCAACGCCGACGCGCTGGCGCGCACGCTCCGCGCACGGCCCGACGTCGTCGAGTTCCGCATCGCCCCGACGGGCGATTGATCAGCGGCCGCGCGCGGTCTCGTTGCGGAGGGCGTGGTCGGCGAGGACCAGCGCGGCCATCGCCTCGACCATCGGCACGGCGCGCGGCAGCACGCACGGATCGTGGCGCCCGCGGCCGGTGATGGTCGTGTCCTCGCCGGCGACGCTGACGGTGCGCTGCTCGCGCATCACGGTGGCCGTCGGCTTGAACGCCGTGTGGAACCAGATCGTCTCGCCCGTCGAGATGCCGCCCTGGACGCCGCCGCTGCGGTTCGTGCGCGTCCGCACGCGGCCCGCGTCCATGTAGAACTCGTCGTTGTGCTCGAGGCCGGTCAGCTCGGTGCCGCGGAAGCCGGAGCCGATCTCGAAGCCCTTGCTGGCGGGCAGGCTCATCATGGCCTTGGCCAGGTCGGCTTCGAGGCGGTCGAACACCGGCGCGCCCCAGCCGGGCGGGCAGCCGCGAACGGCGCAGGCGACGACGCCGCCGAGCGAGTTGCCGGCCTTGCGGGCCTGCTCGACGGCGGCGACCATCTCGGCGGCGGCGGCGGGATCGGGGCAGCGCACCGGCGTGCGCTCGACGTCGGCGCGCGTCACCGTCTCCGTGTCGCAGACGGCGGTCAGCGTCGCGATCTTCGTCACCCAGGCGACGATCTCGACGCCGAAGCGCGCGTGCAGCAGCTTGCGGGCGACGGCGCCGCCCGCGACCCGCGCCGCCGTCTCGCGCGCGCTCGTGCGGCCGCCGCCGCGCCAGTCGCGGATGCCGTACTTGGCGTCGTAGGTGTAGTCGGCGTGGCTCGGGCGGTATTTCGTCTGCACCTCGGCGTAGTCGCCGGAGCGCTGGTCCTGGTTCGGGATCATGAGCGCGATCGGCGTGCCGAGCGTCTTGCCCTCGAACACGCCCGAGAGGATGCGGACGGTGTCCGATTCCTTCCGTTGCGTGGTGAGGCGGCTCTGGCCCGGCGCGCGGCGGTCGAGGTCGGGCTGGATGTCGGCCTCGGAGAGCGGCAGGAGCGACGGGCAGCCGTCGACCACGGCGCCGATCGTGGGGCCGTGCGACTCGCCCCACGTCGTCACGCGAAAGAGCCTGCCGAACGTGTTCCCCACCGTGCGGCGATCCTAGCGGCGGGGCGAGGGGGGTCACAAGGGCGCGCGCCTCACGGTGCCGGGGTGATCGCCCAGGCGACGGGCGTGCCGTCGTCGGCGGGCAGGACGAGCACGACGGCGCCGTCGACGACCGCCGCGGTCGTGACGGCGCCGCCCACCGTCGCCTGGACCGACGGCGCGGCGGCGAGCAGCGACGGCAGCCCCACCGTGAGCGTGAGGGGAGCCGTCGCCGCCGTGCGCAGCGTGCCGGCGATGCGGTCGGGCCGGCTCTCCAACGTGAGCTGCGGCCAGCGCACATGGAACGTCTCGGTGGGGAGCACCGGCGCGAGGCGCAGGCCGTCCGCCGTGCCCTCGACGCCGACGAGGCGTTGGAGGGCGCGCAGCGGTCCGGCGTGCACGTGCACGTTCAGCGCCGGGTAGTCGGTGAGCGCGGTGGCGGGATGCGCGTCCGCTTCGCCGGGGCGCTCCTTGTCGGGGCCGTTGAACGAGTCGGGCCCGGTCCAGATGCCGTACCAGAGCTCCGGGAACGCGGCGGCGTGGGCGGCAAGCGTGTTGCGGCGGAAGCTATCCCAGCCCGCGGCGGGGTCGCGCCGCGCCCAGGCCGCGGTGAGCCAGGCGTTCGCGACCGGCCAGACGCCGCCGATGAGCGGCAGGTCAATGCCCGTCGGTGGGCCGGCGTCGCCGATCGCGACGTTGCTGATGGCGCCGTACGGCGTCTCGAGCAGCGCGGCGACCTCGTCGAGCGCGCTCGCGGTCATGGTCGGGTCGGCGAGCCCGGCCAGGATGGGCAGCACCTGCGGCTCGAGGAAGAAGATGTCCGGCGCCAGCGGATTGCCGCTGTCGACGAAGCCGCGCAGGAAGTATCGGCCGGTCCACGCCTCGCTGCGGAGCGCAGCGGCCTGCCCGTCGGCGATCGCGCGCATGCGCGTGGCGAGTTCGGGGTCGATCGCCTCGATCACGTCGGCGGCGGGCGGAAAGCCGAGCGCGATCATGCCGGCGTTGTAGGCCGACGAGGTTCCGTTCGGCGTGACCGGCTCCTGCGCCAGCGCGTTGACGCCGTCGGCGTAGTCGTTGGTGCCCATGGCGACGAGCCCGCGGGCGCCATACCCGAGCACGCTCTCCAGCTCCGCGAAGTCGAGCCCGCGCGCGACGTGCTCGAGCACCGTGCCGGTGTCGCCGGCGTGCTTCGGCCAGAAGGGCAGGGGCGTCTCGAGGAAGGCGCGGTCGCGCGTCAGCCCGACGTAGGTGCCGAGCGCGGAGGGCAGGAACCAGTACGCGTCGCTGCGCAGATCGTAGATGATCACGTCGCTGAACTGGCCGACGCCGGTGGTGGCGTACGGGAAGCGGCCGGGCCTCGTCTGGCCGGCGGCGTGCTGGGTCGTGAAGGCATAGGCGAGCGTGTCGCGTGCGACCTCGGGATCGACGAGGACCACCGCCTCGGCGAAGAGCGCGAGATCGCCCATGGCGCCGTCGAGGCCGTGGATGAAGCGGTACGCGCCGCCCTGTCCGAGGACGCGGCGGCCGCGGTACTCGTCCTGCGACACGCTCGCGAGCGCACCGTAGCTGGCCCACGCGAGCTCGCGCTGGATGGTGGCCGCGTCGGGAAGGCCGGGGAAGGCGGCCCACACGAGACGATCCCGCCAGGCGGCGGCCGTGTCGGCGGCGAGGGTCGGGCCGGCGGCACGAAGTGCGGCGACGGACGCGGCCGGGGCGGCGCCGCCGCGCGTGTGGCCGAAGGCGAAGCGGCGCGTGACGCGGCCGCCCGCCGGCACCGTCGCCGGCACGCGCAGTGCGAGCACCGCCGGTTGGCCGGCGCCGTCGAGCGCGCGCGTGCGAGCCGGGGCGCCGTCGCCGTCGGCGAGCACGGTCGCGGGCGGGCGGCGCGTGCCGTCGGGCCACAGCTCGGCGTCGGCGAGCCAGACGCGATCGGGCGCGGGGCCGTCGTCGAGCACGGCGAGGAAGACGGGGTCGGGGAAGAAGTCGACGAAGGACGGGTCGTCGCGGCTCGTCACGTCGCCGGGGAGCGTCTTCGCGGCGGTGGTGAGGACGGCGGTGCGCGCTGCCGGGTCCCAGGTCGCCGCGTGCGTGAAGGCGGCGGCCTGCGCACGGCGACGGCGCGCGATGCCGTCCGTGGTGCCGGGGATGAGCACGTCGCTCGTCAGCAGCTCGAGCGAGACCTGATGCAGGTTCACGTCCCACAGCTCGACGAGCCCGATCTGGGCGTCGGCACCGCCGGCGTTCTCGATGGTGACGTCGACGGCGAGCGCGGCCGTGCCGAGGCCGGGCGCGTAGGTGCGACGGCGGATCGTGAGCGCGCCGTCGTGCGTCACCGTCTCGACGTAGCCGACGCCGAAGCGCCGCGCCTGCATGCCGGTGGCGACGTCGATCGGCAGGTCCTCGAAGCGCGTCGAGCCGACGCGGTCGTCGACGCCGTAGTAGGAGAAGCCGCCGCCGACCTGCGGCGGGTAGCCCGGGTTCTCGGGGTCGGTCCAGGTGTCGACCCGGTTGATCCACTTGTGGCCGCGGTCCTGCGAGTACAGCTCGACGGCGCCGGACGCGTGCGCCATGGCGATCGTGCCGCGGCCGTCGGCGACGACGTGGATGGGATCGCGCAGCGGGGTCGGGCGCGGCGAGAACGCGTGCGCGGCGGCGTCGCAGCGCTGGTCGACGGCGAAGTCGTAGGCGGGGAGACCGTCGGCGTCGACCACCCAGGCGCCGAGGTGCCCGGCGCCGGCGCCGCAGCCGGCGAGCGCCGCCGGCGCGGCGACGTTCGGATCGGGGCAGGCGGCGACCGCGAGGGTGGGGCGGGTGTACGCGGCGCAGTCCGCGATGCAGGTGTCGGCGCTGGTGCAGTCGGCGGAGCAGCCGTCGCAGGGCGTGGTGTTGCCGTCGTCGCAGATCTCGCCCGCCGAGCCGTCGACGACGCCGTCGCCGCAGCGCGAGCGTGTCGCGGTGAAGCGCATCTTCTTGCGGCCGCGCACCTTCACCGTGCCCTCGAGGGTATCGCACGCCGGCGCCGCGACGCGGGCGCGGAGGCGTACCCGCTTCACGACCGCGTCGCCCGCGGTGCAGCGCTTCCAGCGCGCCGCGAGGCGGTCGCGTGCGGCGCGGCTGCGGCGCCGGAGCTTGGTCGCGTCGCAGCCGCTCGCGAGCCGCACCTGCTTGCCCACGACGAAGACGCCGTCGCTCGAGCCGGGGAGTCCGGTGAGCGTCGTGCCGGTCACGATGAAGCCGCCGTCGGGGCAGGCGGGCGGACGCTTGCGGGCGGCGGCGGGCGCCGCGAGCACGAGGACGGCGAGGGCGAGCACGGCCGGTAGCGCGCGGAGCATCGTGTCACGGGCTACCACGCCGCCGGCGCGGCGCGGAAGGCTGGGCCGGCGCTCAGGGCTGTGCGGCGCCCGGCATGCGCGCCAGCACGACCTGCCGGAACGCCTCCGGGATGCGCTGCGGGCGGCCGGCGTCGTCGAGGACGGCGTGGTCGGTACGGCCGTCGACCAGCAGCTCGCCGTCGCGGTGGATGGCGTAGACGAAGCTCAGCCGGGCGCGCCGCATGTCGACGATGGCGGCGCGGATGTCGAGCACCTCGTCGTAGCGGGCGGGGCGGCGGTACTGGCAGGAGGCGCCGGTGACGGCGAGGTAGAGGCCGCGGTCGACGTAGAAGCCGAAGTCGTGCCCGAGCGAGCGGCACAGCTCGGCGCGCCCGATCTCGAAGAAGCGGAAGTAGTTGGCGTAGTACACGACCCGCATGGGGTCGCAGTCGGCGAACAGGACGCGATGGCGGGCCACCGTCTCGAGGACCGGCTCGGGCATGGCCGCCCGGGTAGCGCCGCCCCGGTTCCGGCGCAACCGCGGCCGCGCGAGGGTTGTTCCCGTCGGAGCGGCCCTCTATCTTCCCCCGGCCATGTCGAGTGCCTCCCTCAAGATGAGCGCCGATGCGTCGAGCCGGAAGTCGACCGATCGGCGCACGATGGACGAGGCGGTCGCCGCCACCCGCGCGACCGCGACCGCGTTCGCGCGGCTCGCGCCGGCGGCCAAGGCTCAGCTCGTGCGCGACTGCATCCCGCGCCTGCTCGCGGAGGCGCCGGCGTGGGTCGCCGAGGGTGCGACGCAGCGGGGCGCGTCGCCGGCCGAGGAGTGGCTCGGCGGGCCGTCGGCGACGATCCGCATGTTCCGGCTCCTCGCGGAGAGCCTCGAGACGATCGCCCGCGAGGGCAAGCCGCCGCTCGGCCGCAAGGTGCGGGTGCGGCCCGACGGTCGCACCGAGATCGACCTCTTCCCGGCGAGCACGATCGACGGGATCACCTTCGGCGGCTTCACCGGCTACGCGCTGATGGAGCCCGGCGTGACGCCCGAGATCGCGCGCGCGCGGCAGGCGTCGTTCTACGCCCAGCGGGACCCCGAGGGCGGCGTGTCGGTGATCCTCGGCGCGGGCAACGTGTCGAGCATCCCGCCGATGGACGTCGCCTCGAAGCTCTTCGTCGAGGGGCTCACCTGCGTCCTCAAGATGAATCCGGTGAACGAGTGGGTCGGCCCGTTCCTCGAGCGCGCGCTCGAGCCGCTCATCCGCCCGGGCTACCTGCGCGTGGTCTACGGCGGCGCCGAGGTCGGCGCGCACCTCGTCTATCATCCCGACGTCGGCGACGTGCACATCACCGGCTCCGACCGCACGCACGACCTCATCGTCTGGGGCGCGCCGGGCCCGGAGCGCGATCGCCGCATCGCCACCAACGAGCCGCTGCTGCGCGTGCCGATCAGCTCCGAGCTGGGCAACGTCAGCCCGGTCGCGATCGTGCCGTGGACGTACTCCGACGCCGAGCTGCACTTCGTCGCGAAGAACGTCGTGTCGATGGTGTGGAACAACGGCTCGTTCAACTGCAACGCCGCCAAGGTGCTGCTCACGGCGAAGGGTTGGCCGCAGCGTGACCGCTTCCTCGACCTCGTCGCCGAGGGCCTGGCCGCGGCGCCGACGCGCGAGGCGTACTACCCGGGCGCGTTCGACCGTTACCGCACGCTGCTCGGCCGGCATCCGGAGGCCGAGAAGTTCGGCGCGGGCAGCGACACGAAGCTCCAATGGGCGCTCGTGCGCGGCCTCGACGCGAACGATCCGGACGAGCCGCTCTTCCGCACCGAGCCGTTCTGCGGGCTCCTCAGCGAGGCGCCGCTCGGGCCGACCGATCCGGCTGCGTTCCTCGACCTGGCCACCGATTTCATGAACGAGCGCCTGTGGGGCACGCTCAACGCGATGATCGTCGTCCACCCGAAGTGCGAGGCGCAGCCGCCGGTGGCGGCGGCGCTCGATCGCGCGATCGTCGGCCTGCGCTACGGCACGGTCGCGATCAACCATTGGCCGGCCCTCTGCTACGCGTGGGGCGTCATGCCGTGGGGCGGGCACCAGAGCGCCACGCTGCGCGACATCCAGAGCGGCCTCGGCTGGGTGCACAACACGTACATGCTGGAGGGGGTCGACAAGTCGGTGATCCGCGGCCCGCTCACGGTGTGGCCGTATCCGACCTGGTTCTGGGACGCGCCCAAGGCGGCGGCGGTGGCGCCGCGCGTGGCCGAGCTCGAGGCCACCGGCAGCGTCTGGAAGCTCCCCGGCGTGCTCGCGCGAGTCCTCTTCTAGGCGACGGCGCGCCCGTTGCCGCGCTTCCTCGGCGAGTCGGGCCGCGCCTGGGCGGCGCTCGGGGTCGGCGTGCTGGCCGTCAGCGCCCACTCGGCCTCGTCGCTCGCCGTGTCCGTCCTGATGAAGTCGATCGTCGCCGACTTCGGCTGGCAGCGCGCCGACTTCGCCTGGGCGATGACCGGGCGCATCCTCGCCATCACCGTGATGATGCCGGTCGCCGGCAAGCTCGCCGACGCGGTCGGCGCCCGCGTGGTGCTGGCCGGCGGGGCGCTGCTGGTCGGGACGTGCGTCGCGCTGGCGTCGCTGGTGACCGAGCACTGGCAGTTCGTCGCCGTGAACGTGGCGATGGGGCCGGGGCAGGCGTGCATCGGCTCGGTGGCGGCGTCGGCGCTCGTGCTGCGGCTGTTCGAGCGGCACCGCGGCGTCGCCATCGGCGTGCTCAACGGCGGCGACAACCTCGTGAACAGCATGGTGCCGTTCGCCGCGGCGTCGCTGCTCGGCATCGGCGGCTGGCGCTTCTCGCTACGCGGCCTCGCGGTGGCCTACGTGCTCCTCGCCGTGCTGATCGCGCTGACGCTGCGCCGCGAGGACGGCCGCACGGCGCCGGCGGCGGGCCGGCCGGACGAGCCGATGCCCTGGAAGGATGCACGGCTGTGGGCGGTATGCCTCACCTACGCGCTGATCTACGCCTTCATCACGTCGCTCCAGCTGCACTTCCACGCCTTCCAGACCGACGGCGGGCGCAGCATGGCGGAGGCGTCGCGGCTGCTGTCGATCCAGATCCTCGTGGGCGCGATCGGCGCGCCGCTCTTCGGCTGGATCGCCGAGCGCACGAGCGCACGCACGGCGCTGTGCTGGAACGTCGGCGGGCTCGTGCTGTCCGCGCTCGGCATCTGGACGCTGCGCAGCCCCGACGCGGTGGTCGCGTGGGCGGTGTTCCATGGCATCGTCAACAGCGGCGTCGTCGCGGTGCTGGCGCTGGTCCTGCACGAGATCTTCGGGCCGCGGCGCATCGGCGAGATCATCGGCGTCGCGATGGTGTTCTGCATGGGCGCGACGCTGATCGGCAACCAGTGGACGGCCTTCGAGTTCGACCGGGCGGGCAGCTATCTGCCGGTCTGGCAGACCTACACCGGGGTGATGGTGCTGGCGCTCGCCCCGGCGTGGTGGCTGTGGCTGGCCGGACGGCCGCGCGGCGTGTCCGCGGGACCCTCGGCACCCTAGGCAAGCGACGTCCGGTCCGGGTATGAGCCGCCGAGGAGGTGGGTATGCGAGTCCTGCGTCTGGCGGTCCTTCCGGTTGCCGTCCTCGTGCATGGCGGCCTCGCCCTGGCCGACGCCGACCGTGAGTGCGCGGTCAGCCTGCAGACCAGGCCCGCCGCGACCCGCAACCGCGTCGTGCAGACGGCCTGCGAGGGACGCTGCCGCTTCGACGTGGTCGTCTGTCGAGCCGTGAACGGCTGCGCCGCACCGCCCGCGAGCGCGGTGCGGGTTCGCCTGCAGCCCCCGGCCGACGGCCTGGCCGTGCCGGAGACGGACGGCAGGTGCGGTGGGAGCACCTCCGTCGTCCTCAGGCCCGGCGAGCGGCGCCGCATCCGGGTGACGAGCGTCGACCGCGACGGACGCCCGCTGGACCGCGATCGCCTCGTGCTCGTCTGTCGGCCGGAGAGCGCGCCGTGCCCGGGGACGACGACCACCACCACCACGCTCCCTGTCGGCGGTTGCGTGGTGACCGGGTGCAGCGGCGAGATCTGCGCCAAGGAGCCGCTGATGAGCGTCTGCTGGTGGTTCCCGGCGTTCGTCTGCTTCTCGAGCGCGACCTGCGCCCCCCAGGCGGACGGGCAGTGCGGCTGGATCATCGACGAGGCCTTGCGGACGTGCCTCGGTCGGTATGGCGGCGCCGTTCCGCCCGGGTCGTGACGGGTGGCCCCGTGGGTTCTAGGGGTCTAGATCGGTGGCTGTCTGCGGTCACGGCTTGCGCGATCCCGGCCGCGGAGTAGGAGGAACCCGACGACCCGGCGGCGCCGGGCGGGAGGGCTCCTCTGGCGGTGTCTCGTGCCTGCGTGCTGATGCTCACGACGATCGCGGCGGTCGGGCTGCTGGTGCGGCCGGCCCGGGCCGCGGAGTGCGCGCTGCGCGTCCATGTCACCCCGCCGACGCGGACCACGCGCGCCGTCGCCCATGCCTGTGGGGCGGGCTGCGAGTTCTCGTTGCAGGTGTGCCGCGCCCGCGCGGGCGACGGCTGTCCCGGCGATGTGGTGAGCCGGGTGCGCCTGACCTCGTATCCCGATGCCGCCCTCGCCGCGGCCGTCACCCCGCCACCCGCGGATACCGCGTGCGGGCCGCCGGCCGCGATCGTGGTGCCGCCCGAGACCCGCACCCGCTTCCGTGCGGTCGCCCTCGACGCCTGCGACCGACCGCTCGACCGCGATCAGCTCCTGCTCGAATGCCTGCCCGACGGCGGCTGGCTCGGCTGCGTGCCGGTGACGACGACGAGCACGACGCGGCCGGCGGCGACGACGAGCACGCTGCCGTCGGGCGGCTGCCTCGTCTCCGGCTGCAACGCCGAGGTGTGCGCCGAGGCGCCGGTCGCGAGCGCGTGCGTGTGGACGCCGGCGTTCGCCTGCTACCGCAGCGCGACCTGCGCGCGGCAGCCGGACGGCGCCTGCGGCTGGACGCCGGCCCCCGCGCTCGGCGAGTGCTTGCGGCAGCACGAGGGATGAGGCGGCGTCACCCCGCCTTCGCCGCGCGCTCCGCGGCGTCCTTCTGGATCGCCTCGAGCACGCCCTGGGTGGCGGCGCCGAGGAGGGCGCCGCGGTTCGCGCCCACCCAGTCCGCGCTGCGCGCGCCGTACGTGCCCGCATCCTGGAAGTGCGGCGCGACGTGGCGCTGGATGAGGTCGTAGCTGCGCCACGTCGCCTCGCGGCTCGCCCAGTCGTGGGCGATCGAGAGGTACGCGCCGAAGCCGCCCGACTGCTCCTCGAGGCGCGTGATCTGTGTCACGAGGTCGTCGGGCGTGCCGACGACGGCGACGCCCAGGTTGGTCATGGCGTCGAGACACTCCTCGGGCGTGCCGGTCTCGGGGATGCCGGGCAGGGCGACGACCTGCTGGAAGTAGCGCAGGAACGCCGGCAGGCCCTGGAGGACCTCCTTGCGGGCCTGCTCGCGCGACTCCGCGACGTGGCACCAGCCGGCGAGACGCCAGCGGTCGCGCGACACCGCCTGGCCGTGCTCCGCGGCCGTCTCCTCGACCATGCCCCAGTGGTACTGGAGCGCATTGAAGCCGCCCGAGGTGGTGGCGGCGGGGGAGAGCATGGAGATGCCGTAGCGGCCGGCGGTGCGCGGGCCCGACGGCGTCACCGAGGCGGCGACGGCGACCTCGAGGTGGGGGCGCGAGAACGGCGAGATGTGCAGCTTCGCCTCGCGCAGCTCGAAGCGGTCGGTCTTCTCGGTGACGACCTCGCCGCGCAGCAGGCGCAGGATGACGTCGAGCGACTCGCCCATCATGCGCCGCTGCTCGCGCGGGTCGATGCCGAGCATGTGCGCGTCGGACGGCAGCAGGCCCGGTCCGACGCCGAGCATGGCGCGCCCGCGCGTCAGATGGTCGAGGAGGTTCATGCGCTCCGCGACCATGAAGGGGTTGTGGTAGGGCAGGGAGACGACGCCCGTGCCCAGGCGGATGCTGCGCGTGCGGGCCGCGACGTCGGCGATGAAGAGCTCGGGGCTGGCGATGATCTCGTAGCCGGCCGAGTGGTGCTCGCCGATCCACGCCTCGTCGTAGCCGAGCTCGTCGAGCCACTGGATGAGCGCGCGATCGCGCTCGAGGTGGGCCGTCGGGCTCTCGTACGGGGAGTGGTAGGGGGCCATGAAGACGCCGAAGCGCAGGCGGGGACGCAGCATGCGGGCGTCTATGACACAGCCGTCATCGGCGTGCACCCCCGCGCGCATGCCCCGCCGCACCGGGTCACGTGCGGCCCGGCGGGATGGCGTAGGTGGCGACGACGTGCGCCACGGGACCGTCGGCGAGGCCGTCGGAGCGGATGACGACCTCGGCGACGGCGAGCTTCTGCCCGCACTTGAGGAGCCGCGCCTCGGCGATCAGGTCCGCGCCGGGCGCGGGGCGGCGCAGGAAGTGCGCGGTGAGATCGGTCGTGACCGCGAGCGGCACGAGCCCGATCGCGGCGAGGACGACGAGGTAGGCCGCCATGTCGCCGACGGCCATCAGCACCGGGCCCGAGATCGTGCCGCCGGGGCGGAGGTCGTCGGCGTCGACCCGGCGACGCAGGCACACGAAGCCGTCGTCGATCGTCTCGATCGTGTAGCGCTCGGGCCGGCTCTGCGGGAACTCGGCGCGCAGGAACGCGTCCAACTCGGCGGCGGTGACCTGCGACATCAGCCGCCGCGGACGTACGGCGTCGCGGGACGGATCCAGCCCGCCTTGCGCATCTCGGTCAGCTTGAGGATGCGCGCCGTGACCTCGAGCGGCTGGGCGACGAGCCAGAGGAGGGCGTCCGACATGACCACCGGATCCTCGAACCCCGTCGTGTCGAAGTCGTCCGGCAGCGTCGCGTCGAAGCCTTCCGTCCAGATCGGGAAGTCGATGCGGATGCAGTTCACCGCGACGCTGCCCTTCAGATCGTGGCCCAGCGCCTCGGTGAGCCCCTCGAGCCCGCGCTTGGTCGCGGTGTACGACGCGCGGCCGAACTCGGGCAGGTCCGCCGCCTGCGACGAGACGTTGACGATGCGGCCCGCGCCCGCGGCACGCATGCGCCGCCCGAAGTGCCACGACAGATAGAACGGCCCGTTCAGGTTGACGTCGACCGCGGTGCGCCAGCGCTTGATGGTGTCGTCGAGCGCCGGCCGCGGCGGCGCCAGCGCGGCGTTGTTGACGAGGAGGTCGCAGCGGCCCCACTCGCGCTGCACCTGCTCGGCCATCGCGGCGCACGACGATTCGCTGCCGACGTCGAGCGCGATCGGCAGCGCGCGCCGGCCGGCGGCCTCGACGAGGGCCGCGGTCTCCTCGACGCTGCCCGGCAGCTTGCCGGGCGAGCCCGCGGCGCTGCGCGCGGCGCAGACGACGTCCCAGCCGGCCGCCGCCAGGTCGACGCACAGCCGCTTGCCGATGCCGCGGCTGGCGCCCGTGACGACGGCGACCGGCACGGCGCCGCTCATTCGTGCTCCCGCAGCTCGAGCTGGGCGATCTGGTTGCGGTGCACCTCGTCGGGACCGTCGGCGAGGCGCAGCGTGCGCACGCCGGCCCACGCCCTGGCGAGGCCGAAGTCGTCGGAGACGCCGCCGCCGCCGTGCGCCTGGATCGCCCAGTCGATCACCTGCAGCGCCATGTTCGGGGCGGCGACCTTGATCATGGCGATCTCCTTGCGCGCCACCTTGTTGCCGACCGTGTCCATCATGTAGGCGGCCTTCAGGACGAGGAGGCGCGCCTGCTCGATCATGATGCGCGATTCGGCGATGCGCTCCTGCGTGACGGTGCGCTCGGCCAGCGTCTTGCCGAAGGCGACGCGCGTCTTCACCCGCCGGCACATGGCGTCGAGCGCGCGCTCGGCGACGCCGATGACGCGCATGCAGTGGTGGATCCGGCCCGGCCCGAGACGGCCCTGCGCGATCTCGAAGCCGCGCCCCTCGCCGAGGACGATGCTCGACACGGGCACGCGCACGTTCTCGAACACGACCTCGCCGTGCCCGTGCGGCGCGTCGTCGTAGCCGAACACGGGCAGGTGGCGCACGACGGTGATGCCGGGCGTGTCGCGCGGCACGAGGATCTGCGACTGCTGCTGGTGACGCGGCGCCGACGGATCGGTCTTGCCCATCACGATCAGGATCTTGCAGTGCGGATGGAGGATGCCCGACGTCCACCACTTGCGGCCGTTGATGACGTAGTGGTCGCCGTCGCGCGTGATCGAGGTCTCGATGTTGGTGGCGTCGGACGAGGCGACCCCGGGCTCGGTCATGGCGAAGGCGGAGCGGATCTCGCCGTCGAGCAGCGGCTTCAGCCAGCGCTCCTGCTGCTCGGCGCTCCCGTAGCGGTCGATCACCTCCATGTTGCCGGTGTCGGGTGCGGCGCAGTTGAAGACCTCCGGCGCGATGCCGGAGCGGCCCATGATCTCGCACAGCGGCGCATACTCGAGGTTCGTGAGGCCGGCGCCGCGCTTGCTCTCGGGGAGGAACAGGTTCCACAGCCCCGCCTCGCGCGCCCGCTTCTTCAGGTACTCCATGACGGGCGGCTGCCCCCAGCGGTTCTGCGCGACCTCGTCCGCGTAGGTCCGCTCCGCCGGATAGACGTGCTCGGCCATGAACTCCGCGACCTGCTTGCGAAGCCGCTCCACCTTCTCCGAGTATGCGAAATGCACCGCGTGCCTCCTTCCGTATGGGACGGGGCAGACTCGCCCGGAGCGCCGGCAGCGTGCAAGCCCCGCCGTGCGCGGCGGCGTCAGCGCGGCGGGAGGGCGCTGTCCTCGCGCAGCAGCGGCTGCACGGCGGACCACGACAGCAGGAGGTCGGTCGCCCCGCTCGCATACGGCGCGATCGCCGCCGCGTCCCAGTGCACGGCGACGCCCTCGCGCAGGACGCCGACGTCGTCGGGCAGCGCGAAGCGATCGTCGGGGAACGTGAAGCCGGCGGCGGCGAGAGACGTGCCGGGCGCGACGCCGCGCGTGGCGCGGAAGGCCTGCTCGGCGAGCGCCGCCAGCTGCCCGGTCCCGCCGTCGATCAACAGGTCGCCGATCGCGAGACGCGCGCCGGTCGCCGGCCGTAGCAGCCGATAGCGCAGCGCCTCGAAGGTGTGCTCGGGCCCGGTCTCGCCGACGTTCTCGAGTCCCAGCGTGAGGACGGTCGGGGTTTCGAAGAGGACGCGGATCGAGCGGCGTACCTGCCAGTCGCCGGTGGCGTCGGGATACTCTTCGCGGAAGCGGCGCCACTCGGCGATCGAGGCGTCGGCCAGCGCCTCGGGCGACGCGGCGCTCGGTCCGTCGGGCCAGGGCTTCAGCAGCAGGGCGAGGACCTCGGCGTCGATCGCCGCCGACCGCGTGTCGTCGCCACCGGCGACCACGGGCCACACGATCTGCACGCGCGCGCAGCCGCCGTCCCGACCGCAGACGCCGTCCTGGCGCTCGACCATGCGACTCGTCCAGGGAATGCCCGGCGGCGGCGCGGGCGGCTCGGGCGACGGCAGGAGGCGCGCGCAGCCGGCACCGAGGAGGACGACGAGAATCGGCAGCAGACGCCGTGCGGGAGACATGCCGAGGAGGAGGATGGCGGCGGCCCGGGAGGGGTGCAAACGCACGCACGACCCCGATGGGCAGCCGGGCTCACTCTGCTATGGTGCGAGCAGAATGGGATTGTGGCGTCGTCGCTGGGTACGTTGGCTCGCGATCGGCGTGGTGGTCCTTCTGGTCGCGTTGCGCATCGCGCTGCCGGAGATCGTGCGTCGGGTCGCCGTGGCGCAGGCGAATCAGGCGATCGCGGGCCGCCTCGACATCGGCGACGTCGATCTGTGGCTGCTGCGCGGCGCGATCGCGCTCGAGCGCGTCGCCGTCCGCGGCGAGATCGGGCCGCCCGTCGCCAAGCTGCATCGCCTCTACGTGAACCTCGCCTGGCGGCCGCTGCTCTCGCGCATCGTGCAGGTCGAGGAGCTGGACATCGACGGCCCCGCGCTCTACCCCGTGCGCGAGCGCGACGGCTCGGTGCCGCTCCCCGGGCTGCGCGAGGCCCCGGCGGCCGGGGAAGCCGCGCCGGCGGCGGGTGCGGCGCCGGCCGCGGAAGCGGCGCCGGCCGAGACGGGCACGCCGTGGAGCGTCGTCATCGACCTCGCGACCCTGCGCCAGGGACGCGTGCGCCTGCGCGACCGCGTGGCGGAGCCGCCCCAGGACGCCGAGCTCGACCTCGGCACCTTCGTGCTACGCAACTTCGCGCTCCAGGCCGGGCCCGACGGCAAGCCGGGCAGCGGCGAGATCCTCGCGACCTTCGGCGACGGCTCGCTGCGCATCAAGGCGAGCGTCCAGCGCCGTCCGAAGGGCTTCACCACCACCGCCTGGATCGACGCCCGCAACCTGCCGCTCGACCGCACCCAGACACACGTCCCGCAGCTCGGCTGGAGCAGCTTCCAGGGACGCCTCGACCTCCAGCTCGCGATGCGCCTCGGCGCCGGCGAGCTGCCCGTGGTGCGCGGCGCGACCACCCTGCGCGACCTCGTGGTCTCGGTACAGGACGAGCCCGACCCGGTGCTGGCGTGGCGCTCGTTGCGCATCGAGCTGGAGAGCGTCGACCCGAACGCGCGCCGCGCGGTGGTGTCGCGGGTCGCGCTCGACGGGGCGGGGGTGCTGGCTCGCCCGCGCGATCCGGTCGCGCTGCCGCTCCTGCGCGGGCTCCTCGGCTCGCCGGCGGTGAAGCCTGCGCCGGAGCCCGGCACGACGACGGCGCCGGCCCCCGAGGCGAAGCCCTGGGCCTGGCAGGTGCACACGGTCGAGGTCACGGACTCCGGCGTGCGGCTCGTGCTCGATCCGCCGCCGCTGGCGATCGTCATCCCGCACGCCACCGTCACCGGGCTCTCGAGCGAGCCGGGCAGCGTCGTGAAGGTCGATCTCCGGGTGACGGAGTCGAATGCCGCCCTCGGCGTGGTCGGCTCCGTGCGGCTCGATCCGCCGGCGCCGGACGTCCAGGTGACCCTGGCCGGCGTCGAGCTCGGCCATCTCCTCGCGGCGGTGGGCGGCGCGCCGGTGCAGCTACCGACGAGTCGGCTCGACGCCGACCTCCACGTCGCCACGGCCGAGACGGCGGCCACGGTGAAGGGCACCGTCACGCTGGGCGACGTCACGGTGCTGCCGCTCCAGGGCGGCGACGAGTTCCGCGCGGCGTGGGAGCGGCTCGCGGTCGCGATCGACGGGCTGCGGGTGCCCGGAGCGCTCGGCGGCCCGAGCCCGGCGACGGAGCCGATCACCGTCGACCTCGCCAGCGTGGAGCTGGTGGCGCCGAAGGTGGTGCTGACGCGCACCGAGACGGGCATCGTCCTGCCGGCCGCCGGGGCGACGCCCGCGCCGGCGGGCGAGGAGGGCGCCCCGGCCGCAGCGCCCACGCCGGCGCCCGCCGCCGAGGCGGCATCGCCGGCCGCCGCTGCGGCCCCGGCGCCGCAGGTGAAGATCGCGGGCCTGAGCCTCACGAAGGGCGAGGTGTCGGTCACGGATCGCACGACCAGGCCGTTCTACCGCGGCGCGATCACCGACCTCGGCGTGCAGGCGCGCGACGTCGCGCTGCCCGCGGGCACGTTCGCCGAGTTCGAGGTGCGGGCGAAGGCGCCCGGCGGCGCGCCCATCCAGGTGACGGGCAAGCGCCAGGGCAGCCGCGTCGCGTACCAGGTGAGCACGCAGAAGCTCGGCCTCGCGCAGTTCAACCCCTACGTGATCCCGCGCGCCGGCTACAGCATCGCGCCGCGCGGCACGTTCACGTTCGACAGCAGGGTGACGTGGGGAGCCGACGCGTTCGAGAGCACGAACCAGCTGACGCTCGACCAGTTCGACCTGAAAGGCGCGCAGGGCGACAGCCTCTTCCTCCAGCAGTTCGGCGTGCCGCTCACGCTGGCGCTGGCGCTCATGCGCGACGTCAACGGGCGTATCGCCCTCGGCGTCCCGGTCGCCGGCGACCAGCGGGGGACGCGCGTCGACCTGGGAGTCGTCGTCGGCCAGGCGCTCGCGCGCGCCATCGTCAACGCGCTGGCCTCGCCGCTGAAGCTGCTCGGCGCGGTCACCATGCAGGGCGACCGGATCGCCTCGTTCCAGCCCGAGCCGGTGGCGTTCCCGCCCGGGCGCGCGACGCCCGCGCCCGAGGCGACCGAGAAGGTGGAGCAGCTGGCCGGGCTCGTCGGCAGCGCGCCGGGCGTCACGCTGACGCTGCACGGCCGCGCCGGCGGCGCCGACGACGTGCGCGCGCTCCAGGAGGCGGCGCTGCTCGCGAGCCTGCGCAACGAGGGCGGCGTCATGGGCACGTTCCGCAACCTCGCCACGCTGGGCGACCGCAAGGCCATCCGCCAGGCGCTCGAGGAGAAGGCGCGCGGCGGGACGCCGGCGCTCGAGCCGGGCGCCCAGGCCCGGCTCGACGAGTGGGCGCAGGAGCAGGAGGTGAGCGACGGCGCCCTCACGGAGCTGGCGCAGCAGCGGGCCGAGGCGCTGCGCCGGCTGCTCGCCGAGCAGCACGGCGTCGCCGCCGACCGCATCACGATGGGGGCGGTGCAGGTCGAGCGCGCGGACGGGACGCCGTCGGTCGCGATGGAGGTGTCGAGCTAGTCCCGGGTGCGAAGCTCGTCACCCCACGCCGCCCGGCTGCGTTGCTCCCCCTCACCGTGGTGACGGCCATGCCTCGTCGTCGCGCCGCGCCGGGCGGCGCGATCCCACCCGATCTTCGGCAACCAGCTTCGGGCTCGGGACTAGCGGCTCTTCAGGAGGTCGCGGATCTCGCGCAGCAGGATCTCCTCGGCCGGGGGCGGCGGCGGCTCGGCGGCGGGCGCCTCGCGGCGGAGCGCGTTCATCGCCTTCACCACCGCGAAGAGCGCGACCGCGACGATGAGGAAGCTCAGGACCGCGTTCAGGAACACCCCCAGGTTCAGGGTGACCGCGCCGGCCTCGGCGGCCCGCGGCAGGGACGGGTAGGGACCCGCCGGCGAGCCGTCGCGCAGGACGAAGAAAAGGTTCGAGAAATCGGTGCCGCCGGTGACGAGGCCGAGCAGGGGCGTGATGAGGTCGGTCACGAAGGACGTGACGATGGTGCCGAAGGCCGCGCCGATGACGATGCCGACGGCCATGTCGACGACGTTTCCGCGCAGCGCGAACTCCTTGAACTCCTTCAGCATGGCGACGCCTCCTCGCAGCGAGATTGCTGGCGATGCGGATAGCGCGCTGGTGCGGGGTGTCAATCCCGAGGCCGAGGGGCGCGCCGTGGCGCCGCCGCCACGGCGTGGTGGCGGCGCCACGCCGGGTTGCGCCCGCGTGCCCGCGGGGACGATGATCCGAGCCGGCGGAGCGCTTGCATGACCCGACCCCTCACCGCGCTGGCCCCGCTCGCCGCGGGTCTCGACCGCTGGACCGGCCTCGTCGTCGGCATCGTGTGGGCGGGCGTCGACACGTTGCTCGCGAGCGCCCTCGGCTTCCGCTTCGAGATCGGCGGGCGGGACGCGACGGCCCTCGTCGCGCTGTGGTTCGGCGTCTCGTTCGCGGCCCTCGGCTTCGCCGTCGGGTACGCGGTGGAGGCGCGGCGGCGCGACCGGGCGGCGAGCGCCACGATCCAGGCCCAGCAGGACGTGCTCGCGGCGACGCGCGGGCGGCTGGCACAGCAGGAGAAGCTGGCGGCGCTCGGCCAGCTCGCGAGCTCGATCGCGCACGAGGTGCGCAACCCGCTCGCCGTGATCCGCTCCGCCGCGCAGGGGCTCCAGGAGGAGGCGGCGCCGGACGACGGCCACACGCGCCGGGCGTGCGGGTTCGTCATCACGGAGATCGATCGGCTCTCGAGCGTCGTCACCTCGCTGCTCGCCTTCGCGCGGCCGCTCCAGCCGGCGCTGCGCCCGGTGGCCGTCGGCGACGTCGTCGCGCGGGCGCTGGCGCTGGCCGACGAGGAGCTGCGCGACCGCGGCGTGCGCGTCGAGCGTGCGGCGGCGCCCGGCCTGCCCGCGCTGCGCGTCGATCCCGACCTCGTCTGCCAGCTGCTGCTCGGCCTCCTGTCGAACGCGGGGGAAGCGGCCGGACGGGCCGGCCTGGTGACGATCGACGCACGCTCGGCCGGCGACGCCGTCGAGCTCGAGGTCGCGGACAGTGGGCCCGGCGTGCCCGCGGAGCTGCGCGAGCGGGTCTTCGAGCCGTTCTTCACGACGCGCCAACGCGGCACGGGACTCGGGTTGGCCGTCGCAAGGCAGATCGCGGAGGCGCACGGCGGCGCGATCCACGTCGGCGAGCGCGCCGGCGGCGGCGCCCGCTTCGTCGTGCGGCTGCCGGCAACGGCCGCGGCGGTGGCGGCGTGAGCGTCGCGCCCCGCATCCTCGTGGTCGACGACGAGCCGCGCATGGCGAGCGTGGTCGCGGGTGCGCTCGGGCGCGCCGGGTGGATCTGCGAGGTCGCTTCCGGCGGCGCCGCCGCGCTGGCGGCGCTCGAGGCACGCGACGCGGACGCCGTCGTCACCGACTGGAAGATGCCGGAGATGGACGGCCTCGAGCTGCTGACGCGTCTGAAGGCGCAGCGGCCGAACCGCCCCGTGGTCCTGCTCACCGCCTACGGCGACGTGCGCGCCGCGGTGGCGGCGATGCGGGCGGGCGCGTTCGACTACGTGACCAAGCCCTTCGACAACGAGGAGCTGCGCGCGGTGGTCGGTCGCGCGCTCGAGCTGGGCCGGCTCGAGCGCGAGAACCGCTGGCTGCGGCAGGAGGTCGCGAGCCGCTACGCGCCGGCGGCCGTGGTCGCGGAGAGCGAGAAGAGCCGGGCGGTGCTCGACCTCGTCCGCCGCGTGGCGCCGAGCCGCGCGACGGTCCTGGTGCAGGGCGAGAGCGGCACCGGCAAGGAGCTCGTCGCGCGCCTGCTGCACTACTGGAGCGAGCGGGTGGGACGGCCGTTCGTGGCCGTCAACCTGAAGGCGTTCGCCGAGGGGGTGGTCGAGAGCGAGCTCTTCGGGCACGAGAAGGGCGCGTTCACCGGCGCGCAGGCGACGCGCGCCGGCTGCTTCGAGCGCGCCTCGGGCGGGACGCTGTTCCTCGACGAGATCGGCGAGATCGCACCCGACCTGCAGGCGAAGCTGCTGCGCGTGCTCCAGGAGGGCGAGGTGCTGCGCGTCGGCGGCAACGAGCCGCGGCCGATCGACGTGCGCGTCGTCGCCGCCACCAATCGCGTCCTGCGCGAGGAGATCGCGGCGGGCCGCTTCCGTGAGGATCTCTACTTCCGTCTGCACGTCATCCCGATCCAGCTCGCGCCGCTGCGCGAGCGCCGGGAGGACGTGCTCCCGCTCGCGCGGCACGTCCTCGCGCGCCATGCGGCGGAGGCGGGGCGCGCGCTCGCGTTCGCACCGGCGGCGCTCGCGGCGCTCGAGTCCCACGCGTGGCCGGGCAACGTCCGTGAGCTCGAGAACGCCGTGGAGCGCGCCGTGGTCCTCGCGCGCGGCGGCGCCATCGAGCCCGAGGACCTCCTGCTCGAGACGCCCGCGGCGGCGCCGACGGGCGGCGAGGAGACGCTCCAGGCGGCGGTCGAGCGCGCGACGGCGGCGCGCGTGCGCGGCGCGCTCGAGGCGGCGGCCGGCAACCGGGCGGAGGCGGCGCGGGTCCTCGGGATCGATCGCACGACGCTCTACCGCCTCATGCGCCGGCTCGGTCTCGACCCGACGCACGGTTGACTCGTCCGCCCGCGGCGGACAGGTCCGGCTCATGAGCCTTGCGATGACGCGCGCGGAGCGGGAGGCCTTCCTGGCGGCGACGCGGGTGGCCGTGGTGTCGATCGTCGATCCCGGCAACGGGCCGCTGACGGTTCCCGTGTGGTACGCGTACGAGCCGGGCGGCGTCGTGCGCCTCGTCACCGGGACGCGCTCCCGCAAGGCGGCGTTGCTGCGGGCGGCGGGCCGCATGGGGCTGTGCGTGCAGGACGAGACGCCGCCCTACCGCTACGTCAGCATCGAAGGTCCGGTGCGCCTCGTCGAGGTGGACTTCGGGCGCGACGTCGAGGCCGTCGCGCTACGCTACCTCGGCCCCGAGATGGGACGCCGCTACGTCCAGATGACCGAGGCCGAGCGCGCCGCCGAGCCGAACGTCCTGGTCGAGCTGACGCCGGAGCGCTGGCGCACCGTCGACTATCGCAAGATGATGGGCTGAGCGGTCAACCGTTTGCGGCCGGCGTACGTCGAAGGGGCGTGCGCATGGCGACGATTCCCGCGCCGGACGACCCCGAAGCGCTCTACCGGCGTCACCGTCCCCGGGTGGTGCGCCTCTGCCAGCTGCTGCTCCGCGACCCGGCCGAGGCGCAGGACGTCGCGCAGGAGGTCTTCCTCCGTCTCCTGCGTGCGGCCGAGGCCGGGCGGACGCCCGCCGCATGGGGGGCGTGGCTCTCGCGCGTGACGGTGAACGCCTGTCGCGACCGGCGGCGCGGACGCTGGTGGCGGTGGTGGCGCGACGCGGGCCTCGAGATCGACGTCGCGAGCCTGGCGGCGCCGGGGGGGACGCCCGAGCTGACCGCCCTGCGCACCGAGCTCCGGGGCGCCGTGTGGACGGCGTTCCGCCGGCTGCCCGCGCGCCAGCGCGAGGTGTTCGTCCTGCGGCACGTCGAAGGCTTCACCACGCAGGAGGTCGCCGACGCCCTGGGCCTGCGGACGGGGAGCGTGAAGCGACATCTCTTCCGCGCCGTGCACACGCTGCGCGGCGCGCTCGGAGGAGCGATCCGATGACCTGCCTCAGCGAGCGCGTGCTCCAGGATCTCGTCGAGGGCACGGTCGCCGATCCGTCGGCGCGCGGGCACCTCGCGGACTGCGTCCCCTGCCGGCGCCGGCGCGACGCGCTGGTCGCCGACACCGCGCTGGTGGCGGCGTTGCTGCGCGACGGACCGGCCCCCGTGCTGCGGCCGCCTGCGCGGCCCGGGGCGGCGTGGCTGTCCCTCGCCCTCGCCCTCGCCGGCGCGGCGGCGTTGCTCGCCGGCGTCCTCCTCGTACCCGATGCGACGCCGCCCCGGGCGTACGCCGAGGTCTCGATCGGCGACGTCTCGCAGGCGCTCTTCGCGCTCGACGACACGGAATGGCTGGCACGGCCCGTCCAGCGCTCGAGCCTCCAGCCGCTCGCGGCGGCCTTGCGCGGGGGATGGCCCTGCGCCCGCCCGGATCCCTGGACGGACCGGGGATGCGAGTGACCGTCAACCAACCAAGGAGACACGCAATGCGACTCGTACGTTCCACGTGCACGCTCACCGCCGTCGCGCTGAGCAGCCTCCTCGCGATCGCCGGGCCGGCCCAGGCGCAGCCGGACGCTTCGCCGCCCGCGACGCCGGCCATGGCGGCGCCGCACCCGTGCCTGCCGCCGCAGGGCGGCGGCAGGCACATGCGTGTGAAGGGCTTCGGCGGCCCGTTCGGCGACCACATGCTGCTCGACGGCGACCCCGGCATGATGCTGCCCGCGATGCTCCAGGGCGTCGGGCTCACCGCCGAGCAGCAGGCGCAGGTGCGGGCGATCCTGCAGCGTCATCACGAGACGCTCTCCGAGCTCTTCGCCAAGCTGCGGACGGCGAACCAGGCCGTGGCCGACACCCTCATCGTTCCGGACACGACGCCCGAGGCCGCCACCCAGAAGCTCGACGACGCGATCGCGGTGCGCGCGCAGCTGATGCGCGAGGGCCTCGCGATCGCGCTCGAGGTGCGGGCCATCCTCACCCCCGAGCAGCTGGCCAAGGGCGCCGCGGTGAAGACCCGGATGCGCGAGCTGCGCGAGGAGATGCGTCAGCTGGTCGGCGACCCGGTCGAGATCGGGCTGCCCCCACCGCCCCCCCCGCCGCAGTAGCGCGGGCCGCACCCCCATCTGTCTCGGGCCGCCGCCGGCCCGCACGGCGCACTGCTCGCAACCGCGGGCGGTGCGCCGTACCATTCCGGGGGCCGTGTCGTTGGTCCGCTGTGTCGCCCGCGCCCGCGTTCCGCGGGACCTCGAGAGTGTCACGGTGGTGCGCTGGGAGGCGGAGACGGCGCCGCGGGCGCTCGGGGTCGAGGCGGCCGGCGTCGAGGCGATCTGGAGCGCCGTCCAGCGCCTCTACCGCAGCGGCCTCCATCCCGCCATCGGCCTCTGCGTGCGCCGGCACGGCCGCGTGCTCCTCGACCGTACGATCGGCCACGCGGCCGGCAACGGCCCGGACGATCTGCCCGACGCCCCCAAGCGGCCGCTCACGCCCGACACGCCGTTCCTCACGCTGTCGGCGTCGAAGGCGGTGACGGCGATGCTGATCCACCTGCTCGATCAGCGGAACCTGATCCGCCTCGACGACCCGGTCTGCGAGTACATCCCCGAGTTCGGCGTGTACGGAAAGCAGTGGATCACGATCCGTCACGTCCTCTGCCATCGCGCCGGCATCCCGAACCTGCCGCCGGAGGTGATGGCGCTCGAGCACTTCGACGAGACCGCGCCGGTGATCCGTATCCTCTGCGACGCCCGTCCGACGTGGCGCCCCGGACGCGAGCTCGCCTATCACGCGGTGAGCGGCGGCTTCCTGCTCGGCGAGATCATCCGCCGCGTCACCGGGCGCGACCCGCGCACGTTCCTCGACGAGGAGCTGCGGCGGCCGCTCGGGTTCCGCTGGCTGTCCTACGGCGTGCCGGCGGAGCGGACCGATCAGGTCGTCCGCAACTACTTCACCGGGCCGCCGTTGATCCCGCCCGCGAATCTCCTCTTCGCGCGCGTGCTCGGCGTCGGCTTCCACGAGGCGATCGCGCTCTCGAACGACGCGCGCTTCCTGCGCGGCGTGATCCCCTCGGCGAACGTCGTCGCGACGGCGAACGAGATGAGCCGCTTCTACCAGCTGCTCCTCGACGGCGGCGAGCTCGACGGCGTGCGCGTGTTCGATCCGCGCACGATCCGGCGCGCGACCGGTGAGCAGTCGTATCTCGAGTTCGACTTCTCGCTCGTCCTGCCGTTCCGCTACGGCATGGGCTTCATGCTCGGCGCCGAGTGGTTCAGCCTCTACGGACCCGACACGCAGCACGCCTTCGGCCACCTCGGCTTCACGAACGTCGTCTGCTGGGCCGATCCCGAGCGCGAGCTGGCGGTGGCGCTGCTGACGAGCGGCAAGCCGTTCGTCTATCCCGAGCTGTGGTACCTGTGGGACGTGCTGCGTCAGATCGGGCGGGCCTGCCCCACGGTCGACTGAGGTGGGTCAGGCCGCGGCGACCTCGAAGTTCCAGCTCTTCTTCACCTCGAGCCGCGGCACCATGAACTCGTCGACGAAGCGCCGGTGGCCCGGGGCGGCCCGGTAGGTCGCGGCGGCGGCGAGGTCGTCGAAGCGCACGACGAGGCTGACGTCCCAGGCGGCGAGGGCCTCGTCGTCGGCGGGGATGCCGGCGACGACGCCGCGTACGCCCGGCAGGCCGGGCAGGACCGCGAGGAGCCGGTCGCGCGTCTCGCGGCGCCCTGCGGTGGTCGCAAAGGCCGGCTTCAGCTTGAAGAAGTGATAGCGCTCGATGGGCATGCCGCGTTCTCCTCGTCGTTCGCGCGGCGACGGCCGCCGCCGGCGCGGGCTCTAGACTAGGGACTCACGAAGTCCTTGAGCAACGTCTCGCGTCGGCGCGAGGTGGATCAAGTAAATACCTGCTATTCGCGCCGCGCGCTTGGGAGACTTGCTAGCAGCTGTCGTCCGTCGCCTGCGACGTTAGCCGCCGCCTCAGGACTTCAACCGGCTCCTCATCGCCGCGTGGCGCAGGGGCGCTCCTTCCTCGACGTCGGATGCCTGGGGACGGTCGATGGGGACTATGCGTTCGGTGACGTCAGCCTTGACAAGCCGCCAGCCTATCGTGGACATGAGTGCACGCTTCAGGGCTTGCAGCGAGGAGGGGGGGAGATGCTTCGCTGGGTATTGGCGTTAGTGATGGTGGTTGGCCTGAATGCCTCGGGCCACGCTCAGCCGCTTATTCATCAGCCGGCGATTGCCCTGGTGAACTCTGCAGCCTCCTTTCTTGCAGTAGCGATGACCGGTGCCGGCTTTGGTACTCCGGACCCCGGGTCGGCGCTCTTGGTGCTCGATCCAACCGGAATATCGGTCGTGTTCTCGCAGGATGACTGCGATTCTCACCCAGTGCCTTGCGTCGTGTCGTGGGAGCCGGAGGTGGTCGTCGTCAAGCTCCCAACAACGATACAGCGCGGACGAATGTACATCACCGTCGGCGGCGGGGCCCTAGTCAGCGAGCCGTCTCGGGCACAGTACTGGGAGTACGAATGGCAGAAGACTCCTGCCGGTCCGATCAGCAGCAATCCCCTCGCGATTGCAGTTAACAACAATGCCGCTCCCTATGACGACCCACTCCACCGGGTATGGTTGAATGACGAGGTTCACGTGGGTTTCAAGGTCCTGACTCCAGGGAGCCCGATTTCGTTTCTCCCCGTTTCGGCCCCAACCCCAGGCCCGTTCTACCGAGGGGGCGTTCAGACGAATGTGAGCGGCAACGGAGAAGACACCCTCGTCGACCCCTATGGCCGAGTGTGGTTCAACCAGGGCGGCGATCACCTGCCTCCTCTGGCCTCGGGTAACCATAGTCGCGTCGTGCTTTACGATCCGGCGAGCATCGCATTCCCACGCGTGTGGAATATCCCTGGGAACCAGACGGAGACGTTCGGGCTCGCGTACGAGAAGGACTACGAGCCGGGACGAGATCGTGTGTGGTACAACGCTCGGTCACAAACGACCGGGGTCAGTACGATTCTCCCTGCCAGGATCGGGTGGTTCGACACTGACGACGCAACATTGTGGCACGACGGGTCGCTCTCATTTGATCCGCCAGCCAGCTGTACTGCGGGATTCTGCTCGGATAACCCCACGCGACCGTGTGCGCAGTCGTCTGACTGCGCACACACGGACCAAGTGTGCTGGTGGAACGAAGTCGGCTCGTCCTCGCATGCAAATTGCGGATTCGTGGAGTATCCCCTTGAGCCCGTCGGCTCCTTCCCGCATTTCGGAGGTACTCTAACGTCCTTTCTCGGCCACATGGCCATTGGTTCCGACGGGAGCGTGTGGGCCGCCGACTACTGGGGCCAAAGTGGGCTAGTTCGATTGGATCCAGTTTCCGCCACCGTAACGCGATATCCGCTTGGCGACAACGCAGGACGAGGGCCGGCAACGCCCCGTGGTGCGGCCCCATGGGAGATATCGATCGCGCGAAATGGAGATGTCGTTGTTGGGGAATTCCTCGACTTCTCCGCGAGCCGCCTTGACGTAAGCCAGCTAGGCCCACCTGGGGCATGTGAATCCCTGATAGGTGGAGCCAATCCGTGCGTCACCACGATAGACATTCCGGGACCCCTCACTGCGGTTCCTCCGAGCCCCTCCCCCCCGGCATGCACGAACCCTGAACCTTACGTGCTTCACTCGCTAAATCTCGACGCATACGGAAGCACCTGGTTCACTACTTGGGGCAGCCCGCGTGATCCAAAGTCCCGGGCTACGGTTGGCTTCGTATCGCCCCGATGGAACTCTCTGTCGCTCTTCCCGCCGCTATCGTTGTATCCCCTTGCGCCCGGTGAGGCCGTCAATAACGCATGCCTTGATCCCTGCTTTCCGTCGCAGCCGGTCGCACCCCTCTTAGCTGGCATTGCCGTGGATGATTCCACGGGCGACACGTGGTTCGCTGACTACTGCCGGTGGCGTCTTGGCCGGCTGTCCCCAATCGTTACCAATCTTGCCCTCGCCAGGCCTGGTGTCGTCGCATCCATGTCGGACCCTGGATTATGCTTCTTTGGGATTTGCGGGACTGCATCAAATGCGATCGACGGGGATATCGATGGAAACTGGGCGAATGAGTCGGTGGCGCATTCGTTCTTTACCAACAAGCCATACTGGCAGGTGGATCTTGGCAACTCATTCGCCTTGGAGGAGCTCGAGCTGTGGAACCGAACGGATTGCTGCGCAGCTCGCCTGCAGAACTTTGATGTGTTCGTGTCAGACAATCCATTCGTCTCGACCGATCCCGCGGTGACCGCCATGCAGCCGGGTGTCTTGCGGATTCATCAGGGGCCGGCGCCGGGAAGGGTGTTCGCCTCGCCAATCAACCGTAGCGGGCGATACATTCGCATACAGCTGTTGGGGTCGAGCGACCCCCTGCAGTTGGCAGAGGTGCTCGT
This sequence comes from bacterium, assembly GCA_026129405.1. Lineage (NCBI taxonomy): Bacteria > bacterium. The sequence continues at coordinate 153,147 of JAHCID010000006.1, read as the reverse complement.
CTACGGGGTGCGGTAGGACGCCGGCCGCGCCATTCCCGAGGCCGCCTTCGTGCAGTCGCAAAGTGAGATCGCATGCCCCGCGCCGTTTGGCTAGGTGCTATCGGCGCAGCCGTTGCCTCTGGATGTTACTATCGCCACAGCATCGGCGCCTACTTCTGGAACGACGATTTCGTATGGCTGTACCTGCTTCACGATCGGCCGATCCTTGAGGTGCTGCTCACTCCGCTTGGAGGCCACACCTTGGTGGCTCGCAATCTCGTATTTGCGGCGCTTGATCGATTCGCGGGGCTAGACGCCCAGCCATACTTCGCAACCGTTCTGCTAACGCATGCGGTCAATGTCGTCCTGCTAGCGCGGATCATCTGGTTGCTAACCGACAGCGCAGTCATTGCTGCGTTGGGTGCTCTCGCATGGGGGGTGTGCCTGACGGCGAGCGAATCGCTCACCTGGTACTCCGTCTATGCGCAGCTGGCGGCGACCGGCTGCGTACTCTTGGGCATGGGCCGGCTGGCCGCATGTCGAGCCAACTCGGGTGCGCTGCTGCCCGGCGATCTGCTTGTCGTGGGCTTCTGGCTTGTGCTGGGCAATCTGTTCTTCGGCACTGCCATGATCGTTGCGATTACATTGCCTGCGGTCATTGTCCTACTGTTTCCTAACATACTTCGCGGGCCGCATAAGGGCCGCCTCCGTCTTGCTCTGGTGTGTGCAGCCGCGACGCCAGCGTTCGTTCATGTTGTTCTGCATTGGATCGCTTCTTCAGTGTACTCGGTTCCCTCCATCCATGGCGACAGCATTCTTTGGCTTGTGCACGGGGTCCGGGCAGCGGGACTGTCCTTCGTTGAACTGCTCCGTGTCGGGGTGACGTCCCTTTTCGCGGGACCCTGGTGGCACCCGTCAAGCGAGACGTCACCTCTGGGGTGGGTCATCCTGAGCTCGGCTGTCATTCTGTGTTGTGGGTTGCTCAGCAAGGCTAAGGCAGCCACCCGCACGGTATGCGTCGCGTTCGCAGTTCCGGCAGTGGCACTCTATGCGTCAGTCGCTCTCTCCCGTGGGCCCATGCTGGTCGGATTGCTCCATGAGACTCCAGCGCAGGTAGCTGCCACGCTACGGTACCACTACTCGGCGCAGGCATTCATGGCGGTGACCGTATGCGTGGCGCTGTCGACATTGCCCATCAGGTGGCGAGATGCATGCGCGTATCTGGCGATAGTGACCCTCCTGGTCGGTGTCAGCGTCCGCCCCGTCCCCGCGCAACTGCTCGACCTCCATTCCGTCACCCGCAATCGAGTCGAGCGCGCGCTGAGCGGCGTGGGTGATGCGATTCGGGCAGCTCCGCCTGGCGATACCGTAGTGCTCCAGAATCACATGATTCCGCATCTCGGATGGATGCCAAACACGACGATTGCGCTCCCTGGGCTCGCCGCGCTATTCGTGATTGCATTTCCTTCGAACGAGGTCGCTGGTCGTATTGTGCGCTTTGAGGAGCGAAACCAAGTCGTATTCGAAGCATTCACGGCCCGGCCCAGTCGCCTTGCCCGTGTGCTTGTACGCCCAGGTGGCGCAGCTATTGAGTCCGACAGGGATGCTGTGAGGGAGCGCCTGGATGGACCCAAGCGCTAGCCTGCGCTCGGCCGCTGATCGTCGCCCGTCGCAGGGCTAAGCGCTACCGGAACGCAGTCACTCGAATCCGGGACGCGAACAAAGGCGGTACCTCGACTCTCCCCGAAGCCCAGGTCGTGGGCGGGCTCTTGGTCTTCACCCCGCTTCCTGAGCCGCGGCGACTCGCGCAAAGGACTCGGCGCGGTCCCCAACCGGGCGATGAGGGAGCCGCGGCGATGCGGACGAGCAAGTTCACGCCCGAGCAGATGGTGCACATCGTTCGGCAAGGGGGTAGCGGCGTGCCGGTGGCGGAGCCGCCAGCATGGGATCAGCGAGCAGACCTACTACCGCTGGAAGAAGAAGTTCAGCGACCTGGGGACGGCCGAGGTACGAGAGCTGCGCCAGCTGCGCGAGGAGAACCGCAAGCTGAAGCAGGTCGGAGGCGCTGGGAAAAAGTGGTAGCGTCGGTCCGACGGCGGGAGATCGTCGCGGGGGTGCAGGCGGCGTACCGCCTGAGCCAGCGGCGCGCCTGCCGGGCGCTCGAGGTCGCGCGCTTGAGCGTGCAGTACATCGGTCGCCGGCCGCCACACACGGCCCTGCGTCGTCGCCTGCGGGAGATCGCCGAGGTGCGCGTTCGAGACGCCCACGCTGCGTTGCGTCTGGAACGGCCCGTTCCCGAGCCTCGCCGCCTGCGACGGCCTCGTCTACGGGGCGGTCCACTTCCGAGGGACCCGATAGGGCGGCGCCGTGCCCGCGGTGGGCCAGACTGCGCGGGTCGCTCGTACCTCCGACCGAGGCTCTCCATGTATGTAGGGCGACCCCCCTTCACGCGGTACACCACGCAGCGTAGGATTCGCGCGTGATTGGGGTGTCGGCAGCGTCGCGAGCGGTCATCGCCGGAGCGCTGGCGGTGCTGCTCTGGACCGGGGCGGCGGGCGCGACCGAGAGCACCGAGCTGGTCGACATCGACGCCATCTTCGAGCCCGTGGAGCCCTGCCACGACGACTCCCCAGGCTGCTTTCAGCGGCGCATCTTCGGCTACTTCACCATCTTCGTGCTGGCGTTCGGCGGCAGCGTGGTCACGGGCGGCGTGGTCGGTACCTGGATCGCGATGGTCGGGCTGCGGCGCAACCAGCACGTCGGCCGCGTCCCGCGTGCGCGGCGGCCGCCGGTCGTGATCGCCGGGCCGGTGCACGAGGACGGTACCTGGGCGCGCATGGTGGAGGAGGACGGCCAGCGGCGGATGGAGGTCCTCGGGCCCGACGGGTGGAAGTCGGCGGGGCGCGATCCCTCACGGATGATGATGGCGATGCGGCTCGCCGGCTCCGGGCGCAGCTGACGACGGTTGCAAGCGGCGCCCGGCCTCCCTATTGGGCTGGCCGTCCGTGCAGCGCGCCGATCATGCTGTGGCCCTCGCCTCCAGCGAAGCGGTCCCGCGACTTCCGGGTCTGAGCGCCGTCGTCCCGCTGCACGACGAGGTCGAGAACGTCGCTGCGGTGGTCGCCGGTCTGCGGGCCGTCCTGCCGGAGGTCGCGGAGCACTGGGAGGTGGTCCTCGTCGACGACGGCAGCCGCGACGGCACCGGCGCGCTGGTCGACGCGCTGGCCGCGGCGGATGCCGGCGTGCGCGTGGTGCGCCACGCCCGCAACCGCGGCTACGGGGCCGCCATCCGCACCGGCTTCGCCGCCGCCCGCCACGGCTGGCTCTTCCTCATGGACGGCGACGGGCAGTTCGATCCGGGCGAGCTGCCGCGCCTGTGCGCCGCCCACGCCGATGCCGACGCGGTGGTCGGCTGGCGCGAGCGCCGCGCCGATCCATGGGTGCGGCGGGTGAACACCGCGGGGTGGAACCGGCTCGTGCGCACGCTGTTCCGCCTGCCGGTGCGCGATGTCAACTGCGCCTTCAAGCTGCTGCGGCGCGAGGCCCTGGGCGCCGCGGCGACGGTCGCCGACGGCGCCATGATCTCGACCGAGCTGCTCGCGCGCCTGCGGCAACGCGGCGCGCGCATCGTCGAGGTGTCGGTGACGCACCTGCCGCGCCGGGCGGGGCAGGCATCGGGCGCGGCGCCGGCGGTGGTGCTGCGCGCCTTCCTCGAGCTCGCGCGGCTCACGCGGGAGCTGCGATGAGCGACCGGCTGGGCGCGATCGACTGCTGGGTGAACGTCCCGGTCGGGTTCGCCGCCTACCGGCCCGACTTCCTCGTCCGCGTCGCCCGCGACTACTTCAGACGCGAGCGCGAGATCCTCGAGCCCGCGCCGCTGCCCGACCTCCTCACGGCCATGGACGCCGCCGGCATCGAGCGCGCGATCATCTCCATGGACGCGCACGATCCGGCGCCGTTCGACGAGATCGTGAGCGCCTTCCCGGGCAAGTTCGTGTGCGCCGCGGTCATCGACCCGACGACGGGCATGGAGGCGGTGCGGCTGGTCGAGAAGCTCGCGACCCGCCACAGCATGCGGCTCGTGCGGATGATCCCGTTCCTCGTGAACCGGCCGCCGAACGACAAGGCCTACTACCCGGTGTACGCGAAGTGCGTCGAGCTCGGCATCCCGGTCTCCATCAACACCGGCATTCCGGGGCCGCCGATGCCCGCCGAGCCGCAGCGGCCGCTCTACCTGGACGAGGTCTGCCTCTTCTTCCCCGAGCTGACGCTGGTCATGGCCCACGGCGCCGATCCGTGGTGGGGCGAGGCGATCCGACTCCTCCTCAAGTACCCGAACCTCTACATGATGACCTCGGCCTACGCGCCGAAGTACCTGCCGCCGGAGCTGATCCAGTTCATGAACACGCGCGGGCAGGGCAAAGTCATATTCGCCTCGGACCATCCGGTCCTATCCTTCGCGCGCTGCCGGGCCGAGGCCGAGGCGCTGCCGCTGCGTCCCGGGGTGCTCGAGAAGTACCTGCGGGAGAACGCGCTCGGGGTGTTCCGCTGGGATCGATCCGACCCGGGTCGACCTCATGCGAATCTCGTGTGACGATACGCCACAGGTTGCTTCCCCCCGGAGCCTGTATTATCGGCCTCGCTTCCATGAAGGCCGGCACGCTGCGCACGGACGGCGCCGCGGCGTGGCTGGGGCTGGCGCTCCTGCCCGCTCTCGGGCCGCGACAAGCGCTGCGGATGGCGGATCACCTCGGTGGTCCGGCCGCGGTGCTCGGTTCCTCCGACGCCGCTCTGCGCTCCGCGGGCATGCGCGACGCCGCCCGGACGACGTTCCTGGCCGCGCGCGACGGCATCGCCGCCCGCATCCGCGACGAGGTCGAGGCGCTCGAGCGTGCGCAAGCCGTGCTGATCGCCTGGGACGACGCCGCCTATCCCGAGCCCCTGCGCACGCTTCCCGATCCGCCGCTGGTCCTGGCCGTGCGTGGCGACGTCGCCGCCCTCGCGGCTCCGGCCGTCGCCATCGTCGGCGCCCGGCGATGCAGCGACTACGGCCGGCGGGTAGCGGGCGAGCTGGCGCGGGCCCTCGCCGGGGCCGGGCTCGTCGTGGTGAGCGGGCTCGCCGCCGGCATCGACGCCGCGGCGCATCGCGGGGCGCTCGAGGCGGGCGGGCGTACCACCGCCGTGCTCGGCACCGGCATCGATCGCGTCTATCCGGCCTGGCATCGGCCGCTGGCGCGGCAGGTGGCGGGGCAGGGGGCGCTGGTCAGCGAGCTGCCCTGCGGCGCGCCGGCGCTGCCGCATCACTTCCCCCGCCGCAACCGCGTGGTGAGCGGGCTCGCGCTGGGCACCGTCGTCGTCGAGGCGGCCGAGCGCAGCGGCTCGCTCGGAACGGCGCGGCTGGCGCTGGAGCAGGGGCGCGAGGTGTTCGCGGTGCCGGGCCCGGTCGGCGTCGCCGGCCACGTCGGCTGTCATCGCCTGATCCAGGAGGGCGCGCAGCTCGTCACCGGGGCGGCCGACGTGCTCGCCGTGCTCGCGCCGGCCCTGGTGCCGCAGATGCAGGCGGCGCGCGCCGCGGCGGAGGCCGCCGCGCTGGGCGCGGACGAGCGGGCGGCGCTGGCGGCGCTCGAGGGCGGGCCGGCGCACGTCGACGACGTGATCCGGACGACCGGCCTCGGACCGCAGGCGGCGCTCGAGACCCTGCTCGCGCTCGAGCTGCGCGGCCTCGTCGAGCAACGACCCGGGATGCGCTTCGCGCGGAGGTGGGCGGCCTGATGGCGAAGCATCTCGTGATCGTCGAGTCGCCTGCGAAGGCGAAGACGCTGTCGAAGTACCTGGGGCGCGACTACCAGGTGAAGGCCTCGGTCGGTCACGTCGTCGACCTGCCGAAGTCGAAGATCGGCGTCGACATCGAGGACGACTTCGCGCCCGAGTACCACGTCATCCCCGGCAAGACGTCGATCCTCTCCGAGATCAAGTCGGCGGCGAAGGACAAGGAAACGATCTACCTCGCGCCCGACCCGGATCGCGAAGGCGAGGCGATCGCCTGGCACATCGCGAAGAAGCTCGGGCATCCGAAGAAGACCAACATCCGCCGCGTCCTCTTCAACGAGATCACCAAGCGCGCGGTGCTCGAAGCGCTCGAGCATCCGCGCGACATCGACCAGCACCGCTTCGAGGCGCAGCAGGCGCGCCGCGTGCTCGACCGGCTGGTCGGCTATCGGCTTTCGCCGCTGCTCTGGGACAAGGTCCGCCGCGGGCTCTCCGCCGGCCGCGTGCAGTCGGTCGCGGTGCGCGTCATCGTCGAGCGCGAGCGCGAGATCCGCGCCTTCGTCCCCGAGGAGTACTGGACGGTCGAGGCGCGGCTCGAGGCCGACCAGCCGCCGCAGTTCATCGCGCGCCTGACGGAGGTCGACGGGCAGAAGGTCGACAAGGACCTCCAGCTCGACACCAAGGAGCGCGTCGACGGCATCCTCGCCCGCCTCGGCGACGCGCCGTGGACGGTCACCAGGGTCGAGAAGAAGGAGCGCCGCCGGCATCCGACGCCGCCCTTCATCACCTCGCGCCTGCAGCAGGAGGCGTCGCGCAAGCTCGGCTTCTCGCCGTCGCGCACCATGCGCATCGCGCAGCGGCTGTACGAGGGCATCGAGCTCGGCGACGCCGGCTCCGTCGGTCTCATCACCTACATGCGCACGGACTCGACGCGCATCTCGGCGGACGCCATCGCCGCCGCGCGCGACTACATCCCGAAGCGCTACGGGCCGACCTACCTCCCCGAGACGCCGAACTTCTACCGCTCGAAGAAGGACGCGCAGGACGCCCACGAGGCGATCCGCCCCACGTCCATGGAGTGGGAGCCCGACAAGCTCGCCGGCTTCCTCGAGCGCGACGAGCTGGCCGTCTACACGCTCATCTGGAACCGCTTCGTCGCCAGCCAGATGGCGTCGGCGGTGTACGACGCGACCGCCGTCGATCTCGAGGCCGGCCCGTGCCGCTTTCGCGCCAACGGCCAGGTCCTCAAGTTCGACGGCTTCATCCGCGTGTACACCGAGGGCCGCGACGACAGCGGCCCCGACGAGGACGCCGAGGGCCAGCTGCCGCCGCTCACCGAGGGCCAGGCCGTCGCGCTCGTCGAGCTGCTGCCCGAGCAGCACTTCACCCAGCCCCCGCCGCGCTTCTCGCAGGCGACGCTCATCAAGGAGCTGGAGGAGAAGGGCATCGGCCGGCCGTCGACCTACGCCAGCATCATGACGACGATCCTCGACAAGGAGTACGTGGTCGAGGACGACCAGCGGCGGCTCAAGCCCACCGAGCTCGGCATGCTGGTGACCGACCTCCTCGTCGAGTCGTTCCCCGACGTGCTGAACGTCGAGTTCACCGCCGGCATGGAGGACCAGCTCGACCGCATCGAGGAGGGCACCGAGAACTGGGTGCAGGCGATGCGCCGGTTCTGGGATCCGTTCGCGAAGGACCTCGAGCGCGCCAAGGCCGAGATGCGCGACGTGAAGCGCGAGGAGCGTCCGACCGACCTCGCGTGCGAGAAGTGCGGCAAGCCCATGGTCATCAAGTGGGGCCGCCGCGGCGAGTTCCTCGCCTGCAGCGGCTACCCCGAGTGCCGCACGACGACGAACTTCACGCGCGACGAGGACGGCACCATCAAGCCGGTCGAGCCCGAGATCACCGACCGCATGTGCGAGCTGTGCGGCAAGCCGCTCCAGGTGCGCTTCGGCCGCTTCGGCAAGTTCCTCGGCTGCTCCGGCTACCCGGAGTGCAAGGGCATCGAGCCGCTCTTCAAGCCGGTGCCGACCGGCATCACGTGTCTCCAGTGCGGCCAGGGCGAGCTGTTCGAGCGCCGCTCGCGGCGCGGCAACCCGTTCTTCAGCTGCAACCGCTATCCCGACTGCCGCTTCGTCGTCTTCGATCCGCCGGTCGCGCAGCCGTGCCCGCGCTGCGCGGCGCCGTTCACCACCGAGAAGGCGACCAAGCGTCTCGGCACCGTGCGTCGCTGCGCCCGCGAGGGCTGCAACTGGCAGGCGCAGGTGGAGGAGGACGGCTCGCTGACGCCGCTCCCCGACCGCAAGCCGCCGGCGCCGACGCGCCTGCGGCCGGACACGGACGCCGCGGCGCTGCGCCCGAGGGCGAGGGGCGAAGGCCCGCGCGTGGCGGCCCGCGCGGTACGTCGCGGCGGGCGGGCCGCGTCCGGCGACGGGGCGGCCGCCGCGAAGCCGGCGCGCAAGCCGCCGGCGCGCAAGGCACCGGCCCGCAAGAAGGCACCCGCCAAGAAGAAGGTGGCGGGCAAAGCGGCGGGTAAGTCGGTGGGCCGGAAGGCGCCGCGCGCCGGCAGCGCCGCGGCTGCGGAGCCCGGCGAGCCGCAGGTCGAGTCGTGAGCGCGCCGCGCGTCACCATCGTCGGCGGCGGGCTCGCGGGCTGCGAGGCCGCCTGGCAGCTCGCGCACGCGGGCGTCGGCGTCGACCTCTACGAGATGCGTCCGGTGCGCGGCACCGCGGCGCACACGGGCGACCGGCTCGGTGAGCTGGTCTGCTCGAACTCCTTTCGCAACGCCACGCTCGAGACGGCGGTCGGGCTCCTCAAGGAGGAGATGCGGCACCTGGGCTCGCTGGTCATGCAGGTGGCCGACCGCCACCAGGTGCCGGCGGGTGCGTGTCTCGCGGTCGATCGCGGGCGCTTCGCGGAGAGCGTCACCGAGGCGATCGCGGCGTTGCCGTCGGTGCGGCTCGTGCGCGAGGAGGTCACCGCGCTTCCCGACGGCCTCACGATCCTCGCGTCCGGCCCGCTGACGTCGCCCGCGCTGTCCGAGGCGCTGGCGAGCGTGCTCGGCACCAAGCACCTCTACTTCTACGACGCCATCGCGCCGACGATCACCACCGAGTCGATCGACATGTCGGTCGCGTGGAAGGCGTCGCGCTGGGACAAGGGCGGCGAGGACTACGTCAACTGCCCGCTCGATCGCGAGCGCTACTACGCCTTCGTCGAGGCGGTGGCGGCGGCCGAGAAGGTGCCGACGCGCGAGTTCGAGCGCTGCATCTACTTCGAGGGCTGCATGCCCATCGAGGAGATGGTGCGCCGTGGCCCCGACACGCTCGCGTTCGGCCCCATGCGTCCCGTCGGCCTCGACGATCCGCGCACCGGCCGCCGCCCGTTCGCCTGCGTGCAGCTGCGCCAGGACGACGCCGAGGGCCGGCTGTTCAACATGGTGGGCTTCCAGACCAAGATGACCCACCCCGAGCAGCGCCGCATCTTCCGCATGATCCCGGGGCTCGAGAAGGCGGAATTCGTGCGGCTCGGCAGCCTGCACCGCAACACGTACGTCGACTCGCCCTCGCTCCTGCTGCCGACGCTCCAGGTGGTGCAGCGGCGCTCGCTGATGCTCGCCGGACAGATCGTTGGCGTCGAGGGGTACGTCGAGTCCGCGGCGACGGGGCTGCTCGCGGGACTCAACGCCGCGCGCCTCCTGGCCGGCCGCCCGCTCGCCGTACCGCCCGCGAGCACCGCGCTCGGCTCGCTGCTCGCCTACGTGTCGCAGCGCGGGAAGAAGGACTTCCAGCCCATGAACGCCAACTACGGGCTCTTCCCGCCGCTCGCGCGCGGGCTGCGCGGGCGCGAGAAGAAGCTGGCGTTCGCCGACCGCGCGCTGCGCGATCTCGCCGCCTGGCGCGACGAGCAGGGCGTCGCCCCGGCCCCCGGCTCCGCCTCGGTGGCGTGATGCCGGCCGCCGACGGCGGCCTGGTCGCGTCGGTGATCGACGTCGGCAGCAACTCGGTGCTGCTGCTGACGGTCGCGGTGAGCGGCGGCCGCGCGCGCCAGATCGACGCCGCCCTGGCGACGACGCAGCTCGGCACGGGGCTCTCCCCGGGACGGCCCCTCGACCGTGTCGCGGCGGGGCGCACCGGCGAGGCGGTGGTCGCGTTCGCGCGCCGGGCGCGGGCGCTGGGTGCGCGCTTCGTCTGGGCCTTCGCCACCGGCGCCGCGCGCACGGCCGCCGACGGCGCCGCGTTCGTGCAGGCGCTGGCGCTGCGAGCCGGCTGCCCGATCGCACTGCTGAGCGGACGCGACGAGGCGCGCTTCGCCTGGGAGGCGGTGGCCGCGGGCGCCGGCGCCGGCGCGTCGCAGCTGCTCGCCGTCGACGTCGGCGGGGCGACCACCGAGCTGACGCGCGGCGAGGACGGCGCCGTCGTCGCCGCGGTGAGCCTGCCGATCGGCGCGCTCGTGCTGACGGAGCGCCACGTCGGCGACGACCCGCCGTCGGCCGGCGACGTCGCGCGCGTCGCGCGTGCGATCGCCGCCGCGCTGACCGAGGTCGCGCCCCTGCGGGTGGACGCGCCGGCGCCGCGCGTCGTCGCCTCCGGCGGCACGGCGAGCGCGCTCGCGGCGATCGACCTCGACCTCGCGGCGTACGACCCGGCCCGCGTGCACGGCCATGCCATCGGCCGCGACCGTCTGGCGGCGCTCTGCGCGATGCTGTGGGGGATGTCGCTGGCCGAGCGTACGCGGCGGACCGCGCTCGATGCGGGCCGGGCGCGCATCCTGCCCGCCGGTGCGGCGATCCTCGACGCGGTGCTGGCAAGCAGCGGCGCCGCCGCCCTCGTGATCAGCGATCACGGCGTCCGCCACGCGCTCCTGCGTAGCCGGCTCGCGGGCGCAGGCGTGCCGTGCGATCTGGGAGCCCTATGGGAGCCGACGGGGGGCTGACGCGCGAGGCGCTCGCGGCGGCGGGCGTGCCGGAGCCGGCACGGGTGCTCGAGGTCGCGGAGCGGCAGGGCGCCTGGCTGGCCGCGCTGCCGCTGCCGGCGATCGTCGGTGGGCTCGCACGCGCCGCCGACCCGGCCGCCGCGTTGCACGCCGTGGGGCGGCTCGCCGAGCATGCGGCCATCGCCGCCGGCGAGGTCACGGCGCTGCTCGCGGTGTGCGGCGGCAGCCCGGCGATCGCGGCAGGGCTCCTCGCCGAAGGCCCGGCGTGGCCGGCGTTGTTCGCGACCGTCGCGGACGTGCCGTCACGCCTCGCCGACGAGCACGCGACGCTGCTCGCCGATCAGACGCCGGAGCCCGTGTCGCGCCCGGCGCTCCAGAACCGGCTGCGCGTCCACCGCCGGCGCGAGCTGGTGCGCATCGGCGGCCGCGATCTCCTCGGGCTCGGCGTGGTCGACGACACCGTGCGCGAGCTGAGCGCGCTCGCCGACGGCGTCATCGCCGCCGCGGTGGCGAGCACCCGCCGGCGTCTCGCCGCCGAGTGGGGCGGCGATCCCGACGTGCCGTTCGTCGTGCTCGGCATGGGAAAGCTCGGCGGCGGTGAGCTCAACTACAGCTCCGACGTCGACCTCGTGTACGTCTACGAGCGCGACGAGGAGCTGCCGTCCGGCCGCACGGCACGCGAGTTCTTCGTGCGCCTCGCCGAGGAGGTGACCCGCGTCGTCGCCGAGGTGACCGAGGACGGGTTCTGCTTCCGCGTCGATCTGCGGCTGCGCCCGGGCGGCGCCGAGGGGCCGCTCGCGGTGTCCCTGCCGGCGGCGATCTCGTACTACGAGACCTGGGGCCAGACCTGGGAGCGCGCCGTCTGGCTGAAGGGCCGCCCGGTGGGCGGCACCGCGGCGCTGGGCCACGACCTGCTGCGCCAGCTCGACCCGTTCGTGTTCCGGCGCTTCCTCGACTTCGCGACCCTCGACGACCTGAAGGCGATGAAGCGCAAGGTGGACGCCTCGCTGCGCGGCCCCGACGCGCACGCCCGCGACGTGAAGCTCGGCCGCGGCGGCATCCGCAGCGTCGAGTTCTGGGTCCAGGCGCATCAGCTGGTCCACGGCGGCAAGGACGCCCGCCTGCGCGTGCGCGGCACGCTGCCCGCGCTCGAGCGCCTGGCTGCCTGCGGCTATGCCGAGCCCGGGCTCGTGCGGACGCTCGCCGCCGCCTACCGGTTCCTGCGCGACGTCGAGCACAAGCTCCAGATCGTCCATGAGCGCCAGACGCAGCGCCTGCCGACGGACCCCGAGGAGCGCGCGCTGCTGGCGCGCCGCCTGCGGCTCTTCGCTCCCGATCCGGCGGCGGCGTTCCAGGCGGCCTACGTGCAGCACACCGGCGCCGTGGACGAGGCGTTCTCGGCGCTGTTCCACGCCGCCGAGGAGGAGCGGCGTCGCGACGAGCGCCCCGAGCTGGCCGCGCTGCTCGACTTGCTGGAGCAGGCCGATGCCGCACGCTGGCAGCTGGGGCAGCTCGGCTTCCGCGACCCTGCCGCGGCCTACGAAGACCTGCGCCTGCTGCGCGACGGCCCGCCGCACGCGCCGTCGTCGCCGCGTCGCCGGGCCGCGCTCACCGCGCTCGCCCCGCGGCTCCTCGGCGAGATCGCCGCCTCGGCCGATCCCGATCGCGCCCTCCACCTGCTCGCGAGCTTCATCGCCAGCATCGGCGCGCGCACGAGCTACCTGCACCTGCTGCTCGAGAACCCCGGGGTCATGCGGCTGCTCGTGCGTCTGTTCGCGACCAGCGAGTTCCTCTCCCGCTACTTCCTGCGCCATCCCGAGCTGCTCGACAGCCTCGTGCGCGCGGACCTCGTCCGCCTGGTGCGCACGCGTGACGAGCTCGTCGACGAGCTGTTCGAGCGGCTCGCCGCCACCGGCGACGACTTCGAGGCCGAGCTCGACACCCTGCGCCGCTTCCGTCACGAGGAGTTCCTCCGCATCGGCGTGCACGACATCCAGGGCGAGCTCGACGCGCCCGACGTCGGCAGCCAGCTGTCGCTCCTCGCCGACGTGTGCCTGTCGGCCGCGCTCGCGATCGCACGGCGCGACGTCGGGCGGAAGCTCGAGCTGTCGGCACGGGTGCCGACCGAGAACCTCGTCGTGCTGGCCATGGGCAAGCTCGGCGGCGCCGAGCTGGCCTACCACTCCGACCTCGACCTCATCTTCGTCTACGATCCCGGCGACCCCGCGCTGTGGCCGCCGGGCGTCGGCGCGCACGAGGTCTTCACCCGCATCGCGCAGCGCACGATCAGCGTGCTCCAGACGCCGACGCGCGAGGGGATCGTCTACAAGATCGACACGCGTCTGCGTCCGTCCGGCAACAAGGGCACGCTGGTCTCGTCGATCGAGGCGTTCGAGACCTACCATCGCACCGAGGCCGCGCTGTGGGAGCGGCAGGCGCTGGTGAAGGCGCGCGCCGCAACCGGGCCGGCGCCGCTGCGCGTGCACGTCGAGGCGATCATCGCCCGCGTCGTCTACGGTCGCGGGCTGACGCCGGACGAGGCACGCGAGGTGGCGCACATGCGCGAGCGCATCGCCGCCGAACGCGGCGCGGCGGCGGGACGGGTCAACATCAAGACGGACTGGGGCGGGCTGGTCGACGTCGAGTTCCTCGTCCAGATGCTGCAGCTCGCGCACGGCCATGCCGAGCCGCGGCTCCGCGTACGCTCGACCCGTGCCGCGCTCGACGTGCTGGCGGAGACCGGGCTGCTCCCCGCCGCCGACGCGCAGGCCCTCCGTGACGGCTGGGCGTTCCTCCAGCAGCTCGGCGCCCGCCTGCGCATCGAGCGCGATCAGGCGGTCGAAGCGCTCGACGAGCAGCCCGAGGCGCTCCGCGCGCTCGCCCGCCGTCTCGGCTACGATGGCGATGACGCACCGGCGCGACTCCGTGCGGACGTCGCGCGGCACCGCGCCGCGATCCGGGAGACCTGGGCGCGGGCGGTGGCCCGACTCACCGCCGTCTGAGCCGGGGCGCGCCCGGGCTCAGTCTGCCGCGACGCGCGTCATCGGGCCGATCGCCAGGCGCGTCCGGCAGGCTCGCACGAGCAGCGGGGTTCCGATCCAGAGCTCCACGTCCGTCAGGGTCTCGCCCGAGACGATCCCGCTCCAGTGCCGGGAGCTCTGATCGGAGATGCTCGGGGGCGCGATGGTGAAGCGGACGGGATCGGTGTCCCCCAGCACACCCGAGGCGCGGTCCGTGGCAAGCTGCCGGCAGTCCTGCCAGGCGACGACGAGGGACTGTACCGGGGCGACCGGCGGCTCGCAGGGCTCGACGACGATGCCGTCGGGATCGGTGACCGGGTCGGAGCAGACGACCTCGCAGGAGAGGGTCGGCCCCTGCCAGGTCCCGAGGACGTTCGGGACACCCTGGCAGGGATCGGGATCACCCGCGGGGTCCCGCGGGGGCGGGCATTCGCCGAGCCCCACGCGCATGCAACGCCGGATGGTGCGGTGCCGGCATCGCCGCTCGGCCCGCGGGCGCGTGGCAGGGCCGGCGCTGGCGACGCAGGCGGCCGTGGCGCGGTCGCAGGCGGCGCGGCACGCGCTGCGGCTCGCGGCGCGCGGCTTCGCGTCGAGGTCCGGGGTCGCGAGCAGCAGCACGGCGAGCATACCGACGAGCGCGAGCGGCGTCATGCAAATCGTACTACGGCATGCGAGGCACATTCGTCTAGGGCCGGGCACGCGGCGATCCCCGCGCCAGGACTCAGTCGGACTCGCCGTCGGCGCGCGCGTCGAGCAGTGCGATCTGGAGCCGCGCGTGCAGGCGCACCATGCGGTGCCAGAGGAGCCCGGTGAGCAGCGCGCCCAACGCCAGCGTCAGCATGAGCAGCTCGGCGGGCGGCAGGATGCTGCCGCTCGCGGCCGTGATGAGGACGAAGAGCAGGGCCAGGCCGATCACCGGGATGACCTCCGCGACCACGCGGCGCGCGGGCTCGGTGTACTGGCCGGCGCGCGCGGGCGTCACCTGCACTTCGGCGAGGAGGAGGCTCAGGGCCTTCAGCTTGCGATAGGCCGCGACCAGGAAGGGTAGGGACACGAGGAAGGTCGCGCCCCAGAGGCCGGCGTTGCGCACGCGTGCGTCGGGGACCCAGGCCTCGAGCATCTCCACGCGCGGCCCGACGTGCCCGCTCGCGACGAAGAGGGCGAGGACGAGCGCACAGTTGACGGCGACGTGGATCACGATGCGCCGGACGATGCGCGCCAGCGCGGCGCGGTCGCCGCTCGGCTGCAGGCTGCCGAGCCACGCCGTGTAGGTCTCGAAGACGCGCGCGACCGGCGGCGGCATCACGCGCGCCAGGGCGTCGGCCAACGGATCGGCGGCGCGGATGAGGTAGGGCGTCAGCAGCGTCGTCACGGCGGAGACCGCGACCGCGATGGGATAGAGGAAGTGGCTGGTCACGCCGAGGGCGAGGCCCATCGAGGCGATGATGAAGGAGAACTCGCCGATCTGGGCGAGGCCCATGCCGACGCGCAGCGAGGTCCGCCCGTCCTGCCCGGAGACGAAGGCTCCGAGGCCGCAGGACAGGACCTTGCCGGCGACGACGGCGAGCGTGAGGATCGCGATCGGGCCTGCGTAGGTCACCAGCGCGCGCGGATCGAGCAGGATGCCGATCGCGACGAAGAAGATGGCGCTGAACATGTCGCGCACCGGCTCGATCAGCGCCTCGATCGTGTGCCGCTGGCGCGATTCCGCCATGATCGCGCCGATCACGAAGGCCCCGAGCGCGACGCTGTAGCCCATCGAGAGCACCAGCAGGCAGAAGCCGAAGCAGAGGCCGAGCACCGTGACGAGGAGCATCTCCCGGCTCTCGAAGGCCGCCACGTATGCGAGGAGTCGTGGTACGAGCAGAATGCCGACGACGAACGACACCACGAGGAAGAGCACCAGTGCGCCGATCGTCGTCGCCGTCTGGGCGGCGCTGAGGGCGCCGGTGACCGCGAGCCCGGAGAGCAGCGCGATCATGCCGATGGCGAGGATGTCCTCGACGATGAGGATGCCGAAGACGAGCTGCGCGAAGCGCTCCTGCTTCATGCCGAGCTCGTCGAGTGCCTTCACGATGATCGTGGTCGAGGAGATGGCGAGGATGGCACCGAGGAAGAGGGCGTCCATCGGCCCCCAGCCGAAGGCGGTTCCCAACGTCCAGCCGAGCCATGCCATGAGGAGGATCTCGGCGAGTGCCGCGACCACGGCGGTCACGCCGACCCGCGCCAGCTTGCGCAGGCTGAACTCGAGGCCGAGCGAGAAGAGCAAGAAGACCACGCCCAGCTCGGCGAGCGTCTCGATCGTCTTCTCGTCGTGGACCAGGCTGAAGGGCGGGGTGTGCGGCCCGACGATGACGCCCGCGACGATGTAGCCGAGGACGACGGGTTGGCGCAGGCGGTGGAAGACCACCGTCACCACCCCGGCGGTGAACATGATGATGGCCAGATCGCGGATGAGCTCGGCGCCGTGCATTGCCCGGAAGCGATGGTAGCAGCCGCCCGTTCCGACGGCGATCCGAAAGCCGTCTGGCGCGTGGTTGCCTGACCCGGGCGCGGCGGGCTACCTCCTCCCGATGCAGACGACCGATCGTATCTGGCTCGACGGCCGCCTGGTCCCGTGGGCCGAGGCCAACGTGCACGTCCTCACCCACACCCTGCACTACGGGCTCGGCGTCTTCGAGGGCATCCGCTGCTACCGCGGTCGGGGCGGCGTGTCGGCCATCTTCCGGCTGGGCGAGCACGTCGAGCGCCTGTTCGGCTCGGCCCACGTCCTCGACCTGGCGATGCCGTGGAGCCGCGAGGAGGTGGTGGCGGCGTGCATCGAGACGGTGCGCGCGAACCGCATGGAGGAGTGCTACATCCGGCCCCTGGCGTTCATGGGCGACGGGGAGATGGGGCTCTCCGCCCGCCCGCAGACCCGGCTCGCCATCGCGGTCTGGCCCTGGGGCTCGTACCTCGGCGACGAGGGCCTCCGCAACGGCATCCGTCTCAAGACCAGCTCCTTCCAGCGCTTCCACCCGAACACGATGATGACCAAGGCCAAGGCCGTCGGGCACTACGTCAACTCGATCCTCGCGGCGCGCGAGGCGCGCGGGGCGGGATACGACGAGGCGCTCCTGCTCGACGTCGACGGCTACGTCTCCGAGGCGAGCGGCGAGAACATCTTCGTCGTGCGCGACGGCGTCGTGCGGACGACGGCGCTCCCCACCGTGCTCTCCGGGATCACCCGCGACGCGGTGCTGACGATGTGCGCCGACCTCGGCATCCCCAGCCGCGAGGAGCGGTTCACGCGCGACGAGGTGTATCTCGCCGACGAGGCCTTCTTCACCGGAACGGCGGCGGAGGTCACACCCATCCGGGAGCTCGACGACCGCCGCGTCGGGGCAGGGAAGCCGGGCGAGATCACGACCCGCATCCAGCAGCTGTTCTTCGCCGCCGTGCGCGGCGAGGAGCGTCGCTACGCCCACTGGCTGACCCCCGTCTGAGCCTGCGGCGGGGAGCGGACCAGCTTGCGGTCCCCGGGGACCCTGGGTTAGCTAGCGCGCGCGGACCGGCGGTCAGGCCGGCTGCCTCGAGGAGGAGGGATGATGCGAACGAAGCGCTGGCTCGCGTGCCTGGCGGTGGCACCGCTGATCCTCGCCGGATGCGGCGGAAGCAGCGAGCCCCCTGCGACCACCACGACGACCGCGCCGGCCGCGACCGCGCCCACGGCGGCCGCAGGGGACGAGGAAGAGTACGAGCTCGACGTCATCGCCGAGGCCGAGCCCGACGAGGGCGCCCCGCCGCTCAAGGTGCAGTTCACCGCTTCGGTCGAAGAGGACGAGGGCGGGCCGTGGAAGTTCCTGTGGGACTTCGGCGACGGCAAGACGAGCACCGAGCAGAACCCCGTCCACACCTACGACAAGATCGGCGAGTACACGGCGACCCTGACGGTCACCGACTCCCGCAACTACAAGGGCAACGACGAGATCGACGTCTTCGTCGAGACCGAAGAGGACGCCGCCGAGTAGGCGAGCGGTGGAGGCGCGCTGCGGCTCACTCGCAGCGCGCCTCCACCTCCTGCTCCGCCCACTCGAGCGCGGTCAGCGCCGGCCCGAGCGGCGCCGCGGTGTCGCGGCAGCGATAGCCGCCGGCCCGCAGGCAGCTCCCGAGTGCGGCGGTCCGCGCCTCGAGGGCGGCCGCGGCCTCGCGCCACTTCGCGCGCGCTTCCTCGCAGGGGTCGGCCCGCGGCCACAGCCGCGTCGGCTCCTCGGCGGCGGGCTCGTCGAGATCCTTCGCCCTCGGGGCGGGTGCCGGCGGAACGGTGACCGGCGGCGTCGCCGGCGCGGCCGGCGGGCAGCGTCACCGGCGGGGTGCGGCGGGGGCGGCGGTGGTGGGCGCCGGCGCGGGGATGGGCGCCGCTGCGGCGGCCGCCGGCGCGGCGCGGCGCCGTGGCGGGCGGCGGGGCGGGGGCGGACATGCCCGCCGCGGCGGCCGGCGGCGCGCGGGCGCGGAATCCGGCGCGGGCGGCGGCGCGGCCTGGACGGCCGGCGCCGGTATCGGCGACAGGGTCGTCGTGAGCGCGGCCGGCGGCGGCGTGGTCGTCGTCGTGTCGGTCGAGATCGGCGCGGCGACGCCGGTGGCGACGTCGACGACCTGGATGACGTCGGGATCGCGCACGATGATCTCGGGACGGCGCTTGAAGACGTCGATGCGCCCGGTGATGCGCACGCGTTTCCCCTCGTACAGACGATCGGGGCGTCGCGGCAGGTCCGAGATCATCGGGATGACGATCACCACGCGAAAGCCCTTCGGGTCGTCGGGCGCGAATTCGAGCACGCAGCCGATCGTCTCCATGCGCGCCGCGACCACGTCGCCCTCGACGACGACGGTTTCGCCGTCGTGGTCGGCGGCCTGCTCCCAGGAGATGGTCTCCCAGCCGGCCGCCGGGAGTGCGACCGCGAGCACGAGCCCGATCACCGTGAGGGCTCGCAGCGGCAAGCGGAGGCGCATGGGCGCCACGCTCTAGCGGGCGCGTGCCGGCCGGCGCAAGCTCGGCCGCGACGTCGGTGGCGGTCGAGATGCCCCGCCCGTCACGGCGGCACGTGCGCGCTTGACGCTCCGGCGGTCGACTCGTAGCAGAGGCGCCCGATGCGAGGGGGATGGGCGCTCGTGCTGACGCTGGCCGCGGTCGCGCCGGCGCTCGCGGCCGGCCGGCCGGAGGGGACGCCGGCGTCGCGGGACGCCATGGCGGCATGTGCTCGCGCGCGCGCCGCTCCCGCGGCCGAGCAGGAGCGTCTCTTCACCGACGCGTTGGCGGCGGCGGAGCGCGCCGTCGCCGCCGCCGCCGACGACGCGCTCGCCCACTTCGCGGTGTTCTGCGCGCTCGGCGGCAGGATGGAGCGCCAGGGCATCTCGCTCGCGGCGCTGACGAGCCTGCGCCGCCTGCGTCAGGCCGTCGATCGCACGCTCGCGCTCGCGCCGGACTATGCGGCCGCGCTTGCCGGTAAGGGCTCGCTGCTGTGCGAGACGCCGCGCCTGCTCGGCGGCGACTGCGCCGAGGGCGAGGCGCTGCTGCGGCGGGCGATCCGCCTCGATCCGGGCTGGGTGCGACCGCGTCTGACGCTCGCCGAGGCGCTGCTCGCGCGCGGCGCACGCGCCGAGGCCGCGAGCGTGGCCCGCGCGGCGGTCGCCGTAGCGGAGCGGGACGGTGACGCCGCGGACACCGCCGAGGCGAAGGCGCTGGTCGCCAGGATCGGGACGCCCTGAGACGCCGGGCGCTGTCAGCCCGCGGCGTCGCCGTCGATCGCGCGCAGGTGCTCGGCGACGACGTCGGGCGGACACTGGTGCACGAACCACCAGCCGGCGGCGACCAGCAGCCCGAGGTCGTCGAGCTGTCCCGGGCCGACGAGGATGTCGGGCACGAGGTCGAAGGGCAGGATCAGATAGAGGAGCGCGGCGAGCAGCACCATCTTCGACCAGGGCGTGACGCGGCGCTCGCCGAGGAGGCGCCAGCAGAGACGCACCTGGCGCGGCAGCTGGAGCAGGAGGCGCATCGACACGGGGCGCATCGGGCGGCTCGCCGCGGGCATGGCTCGAAGGTAGCACGCGCCGTTCGTCGTGCCAGCCCGCGGTCCGTTCGGCTTGAGGCCGCCGGCGCTCCTGGGCTACAGGGTCGGCCTTTCCCGCAAGGAGGAAGCCCGTGGAAGATATCCGCTTCGACGACATTCCCGCCCTACAGGCGAAGATCAGCGACACGTTCGGGGACTGGAGCGATCCGCTCGAGGTCACCCAGGAGAAGATCAACCAGTTCGCCGACCTGACGGGCGACCACCAGTGGATCCACGTCGACGTCGAGCGGGCGAAGACGCAGAGCCCGTTCGGCGGCACGATCGCGCACGGCTTCCTCACGCTGAGCCTGCTGCCGGCGCTGCGCAGCAAGCAGACGTGGAAGATCGTCGGCTACGGCAACGCCACGAACTACGGCGCCAACAAGCTGCGCTTCGTGTCGCCCGTCCCGGCCGGCTCGAAGCTGCACGCGCATGCGCGGCTGGTCGGCGCGGAGGCGCACCCGAAGGGCACCCAGGTGACCCAGGAGATCAACGTGCACGTGGTCGGCAACGAGCGGCCGGCGCTGATCTACGAGATGGTCGTGCTGTACCATCCGTCCATGAAGCGGGGTTGACGCCGTCCGCGGTCGGGCCGCTCCGTGCGGACCCGGCCGCGGCGCGCACCGCGCGCTCATGGTCCTCCCGATCGGCGACGCGCCGAACCCGCGCAGCACGCCCGTCGTCACCTGGGCGCTGATCGCGGTGAACGTCGCCGTCTACGTGCTGGTGACGATGCCGCTCTCGGCGCGGCCCGTCGATCCCGGCGACCCCGCGCTGCACGAGTACCTGCGGGTGATGGTGGAGGCGACGCGCGGGCAGGTGGCGCCGGCGCGCCTTCTGCACGAGGCGACGGCGTACGACCTCTTCGTCTTCACGCACGGCTTCCGGCCGGTCGCGCCGTCGGCGGTCGACCTCGTCGTCTCGATGTTCCTGCACGGGGGCTTCCTGCACCTCGCGGGGAACATGCTGTTCCTGTGGATCTACGGCGACAACGTCGAGCATCGGCTCGGCGCCCCGGCCTATCTCGTCGCCTACCTCGCGACCGGGGTGGCGGCGACCGCCTTCCACGCCGTCGGCGAGCGCGGCTCCGCCATTCCGATGGTGGGCGCGTCGGGCGCCATCTCGGGCGTGCTCGGCTTCTACTTCGCCTGGTTTCCGCGCAACCAGGTGCGCCTGCTGTGGCTGCTGCCGCCGTTCGTGATGCAGGTCTTCGAGGTGCCGGCGCGGCTCGTCCTCGGCATCTACCTGGTGCTCGAGAACCTGCTGCCCTACCTGGTCCGCGACGCCGGCGGCGCGGGCATCGCGCACGGCGCGCACATCGGCGGCTTCGTCGCCGGGCTCGCCGCCGCCTGGGTGCTCGATCGCCGCAGGCTCGGCGAGCGCCCGCCCGAGTACGCCCCGCTGCACGAGCCGGCCGGGCCGGCGCGGACCCGTCTCGACGATGCGCTCGCGGCGGCGGCCGAGGCGGCGGCGCCACTGGTTCTGGCGCGGCCGCTCGCCCGCCCGGCGCGGCGCCCTCGGTGCCGCCGACTCGCTCGCCCTCGCCGGCTGGCTCGCCGAGCACGGCCACGGCGAGGGCGCGCTCGTCGTCGCGCGCAACCACCTGCGGGACCATCCCCGCGGCCCCGGCGCGGCGGAGGCGCAGCTGCTCGCGGGCGAGATCCTCCTGGCTCGCGGCGAGTGGGCGTCGGCATATCAGTACCTGCGGGCCGTGCTCGACGCCGATCCGCACGGCTGCGTCGGCGCGCAGGCGCGCGGGGCGCTCGCGCGCCTCGAGGCGGCGCAGCAGCCGCGCATCGGCCACCTGCACACCCGGCGGTAGCCGAGTGTCCCGCGTGCGAAGCGCGTCACCATATCTCGGGCGGCGCGATCCCACCCGATCTTCGGCAACGAGCTTCGGACTCGGGACTAGCGCAGGGCGCGGACGGTGCGCTTCTTCTCGGGCGCGGTGCTCTTCGCGCTGAGCACGGCCTGGAGGTAACGGTCCCGGGGCTGCTGGCGCTCGGCGAGCGCCGGATCGCCGACCAGGGCGGCGAGGCGCGGAGCGGGGTCGTCGGCCCCGACGACGAGCAGCGTCGCGGGGACCGTCGCCATCGCCGCGAGCCGCGCGACGATGCCGTAGCCGTCGCGGCCGGGCAGGTCGAGATCGACGACGACGACCTGCGGGCGCACCATGCCGAGGAGATCGTCGGCCTGCTTCGCGTTCCAGGCCATGGAGACGGACATGCCCTGCCGGGCGAGGGCCTGGCGGGCGCTGATCAGGGCATCGACGTCGGCGCCGACCATGACGACGCGCGTGCCCTGACCGCCGTGGTTGCCGAGCGAGGCGATGACCGCGTCGGGGTCGAGCGGGCGGCTGCCCAGCTCGATCGCGGCGAGCGGCAGGACGGCGCGCGCCGCCGGCGCCGCGAGATAGCCGTGGAGTCGGCCGGGGTAGCCGGCGGCACGCAGCCGCAGCAGCTGATCGACGACGCCGGGGCGTGCGAGGTTGGCGATCACGCGCGCGGGCGAGAGGACGAGCGTCTCGGCGACCGTGTCGGGCGCAGGACAGCGCAGGCACAGCTCACGATCCTCGCCCGGCGCGATCCCGTCCCAGGCGGCGAGATCGTCGTCGAGGACGACGGTGCGGGTGGCGACCTCGGGGCCGGGCGGCGGCAGGGTGCCGCCTGCGCCGGCCGGCGCTTCGACGGGAGCGTCCGCGCCGGCCGCCGGCGGTGCCTCGTCCTGGAGGGCGGGAGCCGGAGCCATCTCGCCGGCGGCGAGCGGGTCGACGACGAGCGCGTCGGGCTCGTCCGAGCCGGCCGCGGCGACGGGAGTCTCGGGCGGCGGGGGAACGGCGTCGGCGGGCGTCTCCCGCCAGATCACCCAAGTGGCTCGTCCGTCGGCGGCGCGACGATGCGCCGAGCGGCGCCGCGACCCGCATCGCCCGTGGGCAGGGTGCCGGTGCGCGCCGCCGTCAGCTCCGCCGCCAGGCGGGCGCGCTCGGCGTGCAGCGTCGCGGCGGCCTCGTCACGCGTGGCACGCAGCGTCGCCTCGAGCTCGGCACGCGCGGTGGCGTGGACGTCGCGCTCCGCGGTGAGCGTGGCCGTGGCGGCGCGCAGCTCGTCGCGCTCGCCGGCCAGCGCGTCGACACGAGCGAGGAGATCGTCGTGCGCGGCCTTCAGGGCGTCGCGCTCGCTGCGCAGCGGCGCGAGCTCTGCGTGGGCGGCATCGAGCTCGCTGCGTGCGGCCGCCTGGGCGGCCTCGACCGCGGCCCGCAGCGCGGCGTCCGCTTCCTCGGCCGCGCGGGCCTGCGCCGCGGTCAGCTCTTCGGTGCGCGCTACGAGGGCGTCGCGCTCGGCGGCGAGCGTGCCGAGCTGCTCCGCGGCGGCGGCTGCTGCCGCGTCGCGCTCCGCGAGCATGGTCGCGTGCTCCGTGCGCAGCCCGTCGAGCGCGACGGCGTGCTCGCTCTCGAGCCCTGCGAGGGCGGCGTCGTGGTCCCGACGCAGGCTCGCGAGCGTGCCCTCGTGCTCACCGCGCAGACCCGCGAGCGCGCGCTCGTGCTCGCCGCGCAGCGACTCGACGGCGGTGGTCTGCGCCGTCAGGGCGGCGTCGAGCGCCGCCCGCGCTTCGGCTGCCGCCGCCCGCTGTGGCCGGCAATAATGGCGCTCGCGCGCTCCGCCTCGGCGCGCAGGCGGTCGGCGCGTCGGCCTGGAGCGACTGGCGGCGCCGCGGGTGGCATCGAGCTCCGCGCGCAGCACTTGTGCTCCTCGGCCGCGCGGCGGCGGCGCGCAGCGCGTCGGCGTCGGCGAGTGGCCTGACCGCGCTCGGCGCGGTGCGCCGGTGAGCCGCGCCGAGATCATCGACCCGCATGCGGGCGGTGCCGGCCTCGGCGAGCGCGCGCGTCGCCTGGGCCCGTGCTCGGCTTGCGCGGCGCGGGCCGCGTCGGCGGCCAGCGCGCGCCGGTCGCGGCCCCGCGCCCAGGCGCTCGGACCTCGGCGCTCAGCGTGGCGAGCTGCGCGCGGGCCTGGGCGAGGTCGGCGCGCGCCGTGTCGGCGTCGCCGGCGGCCTCCGGCCTGGCGCAGGCTGTCGCGCTCGGCGACGAGGGCGTCGCGCTCGCGCTGCAGCGCGGCCGTCTCCGACGCAGCGGCTTCGGCGCGGGCGGTGGCGGCAGCGAGGGCCTCGTCCTGCGGCCCGCGTGCGGCGCTCGCCGCATCGAGCCGGCCCTCGAGGTCCGTGATCGTGCGCTCGAGGCGACCGCGCTCCTCGCGGGCCTCGCGCTCGGAGGTCTGGAGACGCTGGATCTCGGAGCGGGCGCGCGTGGCCTCGACGCGCGCCGCCTCGGCTTCGACCGCGGCGGTCGCCCGCGCCGTCTCGGCGAGCTGGGCGGCCTCGAGAGCCCGCCGCAGATCCTCGGCCCCTTCGCGCGGCGACGTGCCGGTCTGGCGGGCGCCGGCGCTCTCGGCGTCGAGCAGCCGCGTCATGAGCCGGGTCACGTCGGCGGCCCGCTCGGCGGCGGCCTTCTCGAGCGCGGCGGCGAGCCGGACGCGGTCGCGTGCTCGGCCTCCTCGAGCCGCGCGGCGAGCGCGGCCGGCTCGCCGCCGCGCTCGGCCTCCGCCTTCGAGCGCGGTGGCGGCGCCGGGCAGGGCGCGTGGCGCCGCGGCGCGCCGCGTGTCGCGGCTCAGCTCGGGCGACAGGGTGGCGCGCTGCGGACGGCGGGCACCTGGGGGCAGCGGCGGCGGGGCGGGAGCGGATGCCGGGGCCGGTTCGCTCCGCTCGGCGCCGGCGCCGCCGGGGACGCGCTTGCGGACCGACTCGATGATCGTGATCAGCTCGCGCAGCGCGGGGTCGAGGACCCGGATCTCGCGTTCGCCGAACGACTGCGGCGTCATCGCCACCAGGACGAGGCTCGCGAGCGCGGTGGAGCCGGTGTAGAGCGGGATGCACGCGAGCGTCCGCACCGAAGACGCGGGCTCGACGAGGGGCGGCACGTAGCGGTTCCGCGCCGCGCTCTCGATCAGGTACGCGCGCCGGTTGAGCAGGCTGTGGAGCGGCATGTCCCAGGTGCCGACGCCGCCGCGCCGCACGCTGCGCAGCTGCCGGCAGCCCTCGTCGGACAGGCCCACCTCGGCCGCCAGCCGCAGCAGCTCCTGGCGCTGGTCGAAGAGACAGATGGCGCCCGCGGTGGCGCCGACCGCTTCGAGCAGGATGCGCAGGGCCGGCTCGATCGCGTCCTCGGGCGCGTGCGCGTCCCGGGCGATGGCACGCAGCTCGTCCGCGGCCTTCTCCCCGAGCGGATTCTTCGGGGGCGTACGCGGTGGGGGCCCGCTCCGGGCGCGCGAGTCGGGCATGGCGGCCATCCGGAGTACATTGCAACCCATGTGCCGCCACCCCATACCAAGCGGCAAACGCTCCAGCGCGCCGCAGACGACGAAAACGGGACGCCGCGGTACGGTTGCGTCGCGTCGCCCCCCAGATGCCGTGCCGCCTGCCGTGCGCGGGGCCGTCGGCACGCGCACGGCATCCGCATCATGCAGCCCCGTGTGCATCCCCCCGGCCGTCCAGACATCACCGCCGGCGGACGCACGGCATGCGCGTTGCTCGCCGAGCCGCAGCATGCACAGCCTGCGGCCCCATCGACAGCCCGAGCGCTGCGACAACATGAACCACAGCCGTCCGAACGCGCCGGTCGCACACTGTCCGCAGTGCGGCGCGACGGTGAACCCGCACGTCGATCCGTCGCCGTGCGACGACGACAAGCACGCCGCCGCCCGCCGACGGCAGAGCGCCTGGTGCATCGATTGCGGCGAGCGCCTGATCGCGACCTTCCTCAAGTAGGGCGGGCGGTGTAAGAGCCGCCCCACGTGCAGGGGCGGGTGGCGATCGGTCTGGCGCTCTCCGGGGCCGCGCTCGCCGTCGCCTGCGGAGCGGGAGGGTCGACGATGGACGCAGCGGCTCCGGACTGGGTGGTGCGCACGCGCGCGCCGCGGGCGTCGAGCCCGGGACGCCCCCCGTTGCTGGTGCTCCTGCACGGCATCGGCACCGACGAGAACGACCTCTTCCCCGTCGCCGACCTGCTCGACCCGCGCTTCCAGGTGGTGAGCCTGCGTGCGCCCGGCGCCTACGTGATGGGGCACAGCTGGTTCCACATCGAGTTCGGGCGCGACGGCACCATCGTGCCCGACGTCGCCGGCGCGCGCCGCACGCTCGCCGAGCTGCGTCGCTGGCTCACCGCGGCGCCGGCGCGCTTCGGCACCGATCCCGGGCGCACCGTGCTGCTCGGCTTCAGCCAGGGGGCGATGATGAGCCTCGGCGTCGTGCGCACCGAGCCCGTGCTGACGTTCGCCGTCGTCGCACTGAGCGGCCGCGCCCCGGGTGACCTGTTCCCGCCCGCCGCGACGGCCGCGGCCGTCGCCGCGGTGCCGCTCTTCGTCGGCCACGGCCTGTACGACGACGTGCTGCCGGTGGCGCAGGGCCGGGCCACGCGCGAGGCGTTCGCCGGCGGGGCCGACGTCACCTACCGGGAGTACCCGGTGGCGCACGGCATCACCGACGCCGAGCTGCGCGACGTCGCCGCCTGGCTGACGGCGCGCCTCGACGGGCGGCGTCAGGCGAGGTCGGCGAACAGCGCCGACGACAAGTAGCGCTCGCCCGAGTCGGGCAGGACCGTGACGATGGTCTTGCCGGCGAACGCGGGATCGTGCGCGATGCGCAGCGACGCGACCACGGCGGCGCCGCACGAGATGCCGCAGAGGATGCCTTCCTCCTTGGCGAGGCGCCGCGCCATCGCGAGCGCCTCGTCGTCGGAGACGCGCTCGACGCGGTCGACGAGCGAGAGGTCGAGGTTCTCGGGGACGAAGCCGGCGCCGATGCCCTGGATCTTGTGCGGTGCCGGCGCCGGGGTCTGGCCCGCGAGCGTCTGCGTGATGACGGGGCTGCTCTCGGGCTCGACCGCCACCGAGACGATGCTCCTGCCGCGCGTGTGCTTCAGGTAGCGCGACACGCCGGTGATGGTCCCGCCCGTGCCGACGCCGGCGACGAAGACGTCGATCGCGCCGTCGGTGTCGTTCCAGATCTCGGGACCGGTGGTGCGCTCGTGGATCGCCGGGTTCGCCGGGTTGGCGAACTGCTGCGGCATGAACCACTTGTCCGGCTCGGCCGCCATGATCTCCTCGGCCTTGCGGATCGCACCGCGCATGCCCTCGGCGCCGGGCGTCAGCACCAGGTTGGCGCCGAAGGCGGCGAGGACCTTGCGGCGCTCGAGGCTCATGGTCTCGGGCATGGTGAGCGTCAGGCGGTAGCCGCGCGACGCGCACACGAAGGCGAGGGCGATGCCGGTGTTGCCGCTGGTCGGCTCGATCACCTCGACATCCGGCGTGAGGACGCCCTCCTCCTCGGCGGCCCAGATCATCGCGGCGCCGATACGACACTTCACCGAGTAGGCGGGATTGCGCCCCTCGACCTTGGCGAGGAGGCGTGCCGGCGCGCCGGCGGTGACGCGCCGGAGCTCCACGAGCGGCGTGCCGCCGATGGAGCGGGAGTTGTCCTCGAAGACGTGACCCATGGGTCGTTGCTATCCCGCCGCCGCGCATCGTTCCAGCATCGGCGGACGCCGGGTGCACGGCGCCCACCGCCGCCCGGCGGCGGCGGCAAGGATTGCCGCCGCCAGGGCGTGCCGGGCTCAACTACGGGCGCCCTCCGACCGAGAATGACCGTGATGGAGCGCCCGCGGCGTTGGTACGGTCGGGTGCCGGTGATCGGTGGGTTGCTCGAGGAGGCGCTGCGTCCCGAGGAGATCACGTACCGGCGCTTCGGGGACGGGGAGGATCGGCCGCGGCGCATCCGCGCCCAGGCCCTCGTCCTCCTCACCGTCGTCACCGGCGGCGTCTACATCGGGTGGGTCGCGACGGCGATCAACCCGGCGCATCTCCTCATGGGGATCGCGTTCCTGCTCAGCGAGAGCGCCTGCCTCGTCCTGTTCACCATCGGCGGCTCCAGCCTCTGGCGGCTGCGCTTCAAGCCGCGGCGATCGCCGGTGCCGGAGAAGGCGTACGCCATCGACGTGCTCGTGCCGGTGTGCGGCGAGCCGATCGAGGTGATCACGACCACGCTCGAGGCGGTGACGCGCATCCGCTGGTCGGGGCCGCTCGCCGTGCACGTGCTCGACGACGGCGGCTCGGCCGACGTCGAGGCCGTCGTGCGGCGGCTCGGCTTCGCCTACCACTCGCGGCCCCGCGACGGCGTCGCGAAGGACGACGCCAAGGCCGGGAACATGAACTTCGGTCTCGCGCGCTCGCACGGCGATCTCGTGCTCGTGCTCGACGCGGACCAGGTCCCGCACCCCGACATCCTCGAGTCGCTGGCCGGCTACTTCCGCTTCGAGCGCCTCGCGTTCGTCCAGTCGCGGCAGTCGTACCTCGTCGCCGAGGGCGATCCGCTCTTCAACGAGGACCGCGTGTTCTACGGCGCCGTGCAACTCGCCATGGATGCGCACGACACCGTGATCTCGTGCGGCTCCGGCGTACTCTACCGGCGTGCGGCGCTCGAGGACATCGGCGGCTTCGCGACCTGGAACCTGGTCGAGGATCTGACGACCTCGTACCACCTGCACGCGAAGGGCTGGAAGTCGTTCTACTATCCGTACCCGCTCTCGGAGGGTCTCGCGCCCGAGGACGTGTGGGGCGTGTACCGGCAGCGCGGACAGTGGGCGCTCGACACCATGCGCCTCTTCTTCTGGGACAACCCGCTGGTGAAGCGCGGGCTCCCGTGGCGCAAGCGGCTCAACTACTTCCTCATCGGTTTCACCTATCTCACCGTCGGCTTCGCGGTGCCGTTCCTCTTCGTGGTGCCGCCGTGGACCTACGTCACCGGGCAGGAGGTCCTGCTCTGCTCCGCCGTGCACTTCGCGATCGCGCGCGGCGTCTACTTCGGCGCCATGGCCTGGGCGCTGCGCTATCTCGCCCGCGGCGAGCAGCCGGGGCGCCAGTTCCAGATGCTCGTCGGCTTCTTCCCGATCTACCTCATGGGGACGCTGCGGGCCCTGCGCTGGCGTCGCGGTAAGCCGGGCTATCGGCCCAACAACGCCGGCAAGCGTCGCCGCCGTCCGGCGGTCCTCGCAGTGCTGCCGCAGGTCGTGCTCATCGCTGCGAACCTCTTCCTGCCGCTCTATGCCGCGCTGGCGCACACCACGTCGGCGCGGGTGATCGCCGTCAACGCGCTCGTGTCCGCGGTCGCCATCTGGACGCTGTGGAGCGCGCTCGATGCGGCGCTGGGACGCCATCGCTGGGCGCCGCGCCGCCACCCGCTCGAGTTCTATGGTCGCTCGAAAGTCGCTTAGGCGCGCACTCCTGCTCGGCCTCTGGGCCGGGGCCATCATGCTGCTCCTCGATCGCCTCGAGCCGGGCTTCTGGGTCGACGCCGGGCGCGAGCTCGCGGCCGGCTCGCGGCCCCGGCGCGCGACCGCCACACCGGCGGCGCCGGCCGTGGCGGCGGCGCGCGCCAATGCCGGTGGGCGGCGGGCACGCCGGCGCTGTGGGCGCGGCGGCGGCGCGGGGCGCGGCGGCGGACGACGACGAGCAGGTCGCCGGGCCGCGGAGACGGCCGGCGCCGGTGCGGCCGACGCTGCGACCGGCGCGGCGGCGGCGGGGGCCCTGGCGGGCGGTGGCGTGGCTGCGGGCAGCGTCGCCGCTGCGGGAGGCCGCGGCGGCGGAGCGCGGAGCGCGTCTGCGGCACCGCCTCGCCCCGCCGGTAAGCAGCGTCGCCGCCCGCGTCGCCCGCGTGCACGCGCTCAACGTCGCGGGGCGCTGGGGACGAGGCCTGGCCGATCGCGCGCACGCTGCCGCGGACGACCCGGTGGCGCTCCGGCTCGCCGCGCACACCGCGCTCTGGGCCGGCCGCGGCGCGGAGGTGGGCGCCGCTCACTGACGCTGGTTGACGCGCCGGCCGCGCGACCCGGACGCGCGCATGGTGCAGGCCGAGGTCGCGCTCGTGAGCGGGGGACTGCGCGGCGGCGCGCGAGGCGCTGTCGCACGTGCGGCCCCGGACGGGTTGCTCATCGCCGAGCGCGTCCGCTGCCGGGCTCGAGGAATGGGCCGGCGACCACGGCGCAGGCGTCGCAGGAGGCCGTGCTGGCGGCCCGCCCCGACGATCCCACGGCGCTGCGAGCGCTCGCCCGCGTGGCGCGCTGGCGGCAGCCGAGGATGCGCTCGCCGCGGCGACGCTCGCCCGCCCGAGCGGCGCGCGCCGCTCGACCTCGACGAGCGGGCCTGGCTCGCCGACCACGATCGCCGGATCGGCGACGAAGACGCCGCGCGCGCAGGGCGGCGTTGCGGCCGCGGCGGCGACGCTGCCGGCGAGCCCGGAGAAGATGCTGGCCGCGGCCCGCGCCGCCGCCGGCCTCGGCGCGCATGGCCGCGGTCGACGGCTACGCGCGCTACCTCGCCGCGCGTCCCGACGACGTGGCGGCACGGCTCGAGGCTGCACGGACGGGTCAACGCCGGCGAGCCGGGCGCGCGCGCTCGCGGCCTATCGGCGGTCGAGGCTGCGCGCGGCGGCGACGGCCTGCATACCGAGATCGCCCGCACCGCGCCGCCGGCGGCCGCTACGCCGAGGCCGAAGCCGAGGCGTTGCGGGCACTGCCGAGGGCACGGGCGACGCCGAGACCCGGCTCGCGCTGGCGCAGAGCGTGGCGCTCCAGGGCCGGCGCGGCGAGGTGGAGCCGCTGTTCGCGGTCGCCGCGGTCGCCGCCAGCGACGATCCCGCCTGCCGCGCGCGGCGATGGCGCGCGACCGCCATCTCGCCGCCGAGGAGGACGCGCCGCGCGCTGGTGGCGGCCTGCGACGGGTGCACGCCGCCGCTGCGTGCCGACCTGGCGCTGCTCGAAGGCGACGCGGCCGTGCGCCGCGGCGACTACGCGCGCGCCGCCGGGGCCTACCACGACGCTGTCGCCGGCGGCGCCGTGCTGCGCGGGGTCGTCGCCGCGGACCGTCTGGCGCGCGCGCTCGCGCCCGGCGCCGGGTTGCGCCCCGTGTTCTTCGGCGACGCCAACGACATCCGTCTCTCCGAGGGCGTCGCCAGCGGCTTCTTCTGGCCGTCGCCGGCGCTGCGGCTGACGGCGCAGGCGCTCGCCGGCGTGGTCGAGCAGCGCGACGTCGACTACACCCGCACCGGCGCCACGATCGGTGTCGACCGCTGGTACGTGCGCCCCGACCTCGAGCTCGCCGGCCGCGCCGGCTTCGAGAACTATGCCGGGGGGGCCGGGAGCGGCGCGCTCGCGATCGCCGACGCCAGCGTGCGCAAGTACTTCCGCGACACCTCCACGCTGACGCTCACGGGCCGGCGCGAGTCGCTCCTGACGGCGCACGACGACAACGAGATCCGCGCCTGGAACCGCATCATCGACCTTGAGGCCCTGGGTCCGAGCTTCGCCGTCGACGGCGGCCGCCTCGGGCTCGACAAGCACCTGCGCGACGGCGCCGACGACCGGCTCTACGCCGAGCTGGGCATCCAGCACTACGAGGACGGCAACGTGCGCGGCACCGGCTACGTACACTACCAGCTGCCGCTCGACGCGCGCCCGGGCTCGTGGACCGTCCTGCGCCCGAACGGCTACGTGGAAGCCTTCTCCGATCCGGATCGGCCGGCCTACTTCAGCCCGCGCGTCCACTCCGCGATCGGCCTCATGGGGCACACGATCCAGGAGCACGGCCGGGTGCGGCTCGAAGCGGAGCTGAACCCGCAGATGATCATCGGCAGCGCCGGCGACGTCGCGCCGGGCGGGCACGCGCTCGTCGATCTCAGCGTGCAGGTCGGCCCGGCGCGCGTCGGCGTCGCGGGGTTCGGTTTCTGGGACGGCACCGACGACTACTGGCTCTGGCGGGCGATGGCCCGCGTCGAGGTGGCCTTCCGATGAGCCGCACGTTCCCGGCGTTCGTCGGCCTCGGCCTCGCCATCCTGCTCGCCGGCTGCGCGTCGCGCACCGAGGTCCCGTTGCCCACCTTCCTGCGCACGGCGTGGACCGACTACGTGGCGACGTACGTGTCGCCCGAGGGCTACGTCCTCGATCGCACGCGCGGGGAGGGCGAGGTGATCTCGGAAGGGCAGGGCTACGCCCTCCTGCGCGCCGCCTGGGAGGGCGACACCGAGACCTTCGACCGCGTCTTCGCCTGGACCGAGCGCACGCTGCGGCGCCCCGACGGCATGTACGCCTGGCGCTGGACGCCGCGCGACGGCGGCCGCATCCTCGACGCCAACACCGCCACCGACGGCGACCAGGAGATCGCGGAAGCGCTGCTGATGGCGGCGAGACGCTTCGAGCGTCCCTGGCTCGTCGCGCGTGCGGCGGAGATCCTGCGCGCGGTGCGGACGCACACCGGCATCCCGGTCGGTGCGGGCTGGTTCCCGAGCGCCGGCAACTGGGCGGTCGGCGAGCGCATCGTCAACCTCTCGTACTTCCTGCCGTACGCCTACGGCGACTTCGCCCGCGCCGATCCCGACGGGGGCTGGGAGCAGGCACTCGACACCGGCTACGCGCTCCTCGCCGCCGCGATGGCGCGACCGGGCGTCGTGTTCCCGCCCGACTTCATGGTGGCGACGCCGGACGGCGGCGTGGCGCCGCTGCCGGCCGGGTCGACGCTGAGCCGGGCGTTCTCGTTCGACGCGGTCCGCCTCTACATGCGCCTGGCCGCCGACTGCCGGCTGCACGGTCGGCCCGTCGCGTGCGCCGATCCGCTCCACGCCGCGGCGCTGGCCGCACGCCTCGAGCGCGACGGCCGGCTCGTCACGCGCTACGCGCTCGACGGTAGGGCGGAGAGCGACGAGGAGTCGCTCAGCTTCTACGGCTGCGTGCTCCCGGCGTTCGAGCAGCACGCGCCGGAAGCCGCACGCCGGCTGCGCGCGGGACGGCTCTCGCAGGCCGCGCTGCGGCCGATCCTGCGCGCGCCAGACCGTTACTACGACCTCAACTGGGCCTGGTTCGGGCTCGCGGTCGGGGAGGGCTATCCGGGCGTATGAAGGCAGGTCCGCGCATCCTCATCGTCGAAGACAGCGCCGCGACCGCGCTCGCGATGCGCGTGGCGTTGGAACGGGCCGGCTTCTGCTGCGACGTCGCCGCGAGCGGCGAAGAGGCCTGGCACAAGCTCGCGTCCGACACCGCGCTCGTGCTGCTCGACATCGAGCTGCCGGGCGAGAGCGGGCCCGACGTGCTGCGCCGGCTCCAGGCCGACCCGACGCTCGCCAAGATCCCGGTGGTGTTCTCGTCGAGCCGCAGCGACGCGGCCACGCGCATCCAGTGCCTGGCGATGGGCGCGCGCGCGTTCCTCGCCAAGCCCGTGGCCACCGTCGACCTGGTCGTGGCCGTCACCGAGGTGCTCGCCCGCGACCCCGAGGATCCGAACGACGATCCGCTCGCCGACGTGCTCGGCGACGAGATCATGGACGTCCGTGGGGTGCCGGCCAACGATCTCGTGCGCTCGCTGCTGGCCGAGCGCCAGCGGCTGCGCACCCAGGTGGCGAGCCACGGGCGGCTCGTGTCGGCCGTCCTGCGCCTGCACCAGACCGTCGCCGCCGGCGTCACCGCCGATCGCGTCGCGCAGACCGTCGTCCAGCTGGCCGAGCCCCTGCTCGGTGCGGAGGCCGCGACGCTGTGGGTGTCGGCCGGGCCGAGCCTCGTGCCGCTCGCGACCAGCGCGCCGGCGCCGCCGGCGCCGGTGGCCCTCGCCGGCGAGGGGCCTGTCGCCGAGGCATGGCGTACGCGCCGCGCGGTGGAGGCGGACGACGTGCAGCACGTGCCGCTCACCGTGGCCGCCGAGCCGATCGGCGTGCTCTCGATCCAGGGCCCGGGGCCGGCGCGCGCGTCGAGCAGCCTCGCCGGCTTCTTCTGCGTCGAGGCCGCTCTGGCGCTGGACGCCGCGCAGCGCTTCGCCGCCGCGGAGGCGGCGGCGCGCACCGACGCCGTCACCGGCCTCGCGAACCGGCGCTACCTCGACCGGCGGCTCGGCGAGGAGCTGCGGCGCGCGCGTCTCCATCGCCAGCCCCTCGCCGTGCTCTTTCTCGACCTCGACCACTTCAAGCGCGTCAACGACACGCTCGGGCACGACCGCGGCGACGCCGTCCTGCGCGCGGTCGGCACGGCGCTGCGCAGCGCGCTGCGGGCGGCCGACGTGATTGCGCGCTACGGCGGCGAGGAATTCGTCGTCCTCCTGCCGGAGGTCGACCGTGCCGGCGCCGCTATCGCGGCGGAGCGGGTGCGGGCCGCCGTCGCGGCGGAGACCATGCGCGCCATCCCGGACGGGCCGGCGGTGACGGCGACGATCGGCGTGGCGACGTTTCCCGACGACGGCTCCGACGCGGCGTCCCTCGTGACGCTCGCCGACGCGGCGATGCTGCGCGGCAAGCAGGCGGGTCGCAACCGCGTCGAGGTGGCGGCCGGTCCCGTGCCGGTGCCGGCGCCCGAGCCGGGCTACCGAGGCACCGCCGGCATCGTGCGGGCGCTCTTCCATGCGCTGACGCTGAAGGACCCTGCGACGGCCGAGCACTCGGCGCGGGTGGGCGGCCTCGCCGCCCGGCTTGCCCGATTCCTCGACCTGCCGCAGGACCAGATCGCGCTCGCGGCCCAGGCCGGGGTCCTGCACGACGTCGGCAAGCTGCACGTGCCCGACGAGGTGCTCCTCAAGCCGGGGCCGCTCGACGACACGGAGCGTATCGTCATGGAGCGCCACGTCCCGCTCGGCACGGCGCTGCTCACCGCGGTACCGGAAACGCGCCATCTCGCGGCGGTGGCGCACGCCTGCCAGGAGCACTGGGACGGCGGCGGCTATCCGGAGCAGCTGTGCGGCGAGGACATCCCGATCGCCGCGCGCATCATCGCCGTGGTCGACGCCTGGCACGCGATGACGACCGATCGGCCGTACCGGCGCGCGATGCCGGCGGCGGACGCCGTCGCCGAGCTGCGCCGCTGCGCCGGGAGCCAGTTCGATCCCACCCTCACGGAAGCGCTGCTCTCGATGCTCGACGCCGATCTGCGCGCCTGAGGCGCCGGGTGGCGGCGCAGCGTCAGGATGCCGTGGGGCGACGGCCGTGCCGCACGTCGCGATCGACCTAGGCCCGAAGCTCGTCGGGGTCGCCTGCCGCTCGCGGGGGCGCCGCATGCCGAGCGCGCGCAAGTCGTGTGCGCGGCGGCGCCCCAAAAGCGAAGCGGGACCCGAGGGTCCCGCTTCCTGTCTCACTGGGGGTTTCGGGCCACCGGTCGCGGTCCCTACGAGGAACCGCGACCGGCGTCCGTGCTGGTTGCTACTTGCAGGTCACCTTGCTGCCGGAGAGCACGCAGCTCGGCTTGGCGGGCGCGGTGGCGGGGAACTGCAGCTCGCAGCACTCGCCGTTCGCCGCCGGGAACGCGGTGGCAATCGTGAACTTCACGGGGATGCCGTTGACGGCCAGCGGGAAGGCGCCGTTCTTCGCCACCGCCGTGAACTTCGTGATGCCGACGCCGGCCTTGGTGACGAACTTCACGCGCTGGAAGCCGTTCACCAGCGGAACCACCGTGCCGGCGTTGAAGTAGGAGGCCGTGAAGCCCGTCGGGAAGCCGTGCGACTTCCAGCCGGCCTTCTGGCTCTGATTCCAGGCGCCGCCCGGGATCTGAGCGTCGAAGATCACGGTCCCGTTCGAAGCCGTGCCGACGAGGCGGACGCCGTTGGCCACCACGTCGATGTTCTCGACGTTCGGGTAGCCGAGGCAGCGGGCCTGCGCCTTCAGGCGCTGCTGACCCACCGGCTTGTTGAGGCTCGTGATCTGCACCTTGTGGCGGTCGCCGAAGGTACCCGGCGGCAGCTGGGTGCAGACGTCACACAGGTCGCCCTGACCGTCGTTGTCGCTGTCCAGCTGGAGCGGGTCGGGGACCAGCGGGCAGAGGTCGATGGCGTCGCAGAAGCCGTCGCCGTCGGTGTCGGGCACGACCTGGTCGGCCGGGCAGTCGACGTTGCCGTCGCAGTAGTCGGTCACGTCACACGCGTCGACCGCCGGGCGGCAGACGGTAGTGTTGGGCTGACGCGCATCCGCGGGGCAGTCGTTGTTCACACCGTCGCAGAAGTCGACGATGTCGCAGACGCCGGCCGAGCCGCGGCAGACCGCGGTGCTCTTGGCGTCGGCGGGGCAGGCGACATTGGTGCCGTCGCAGAAGTCGGCGACGTCACAGACGCCGGCAGCGGCACGGCAGAGCGTGGTGTTGGGCTCGCGCGCGTCGCCGGGGCAGGCCTCGCCGGCGTTGCCGGTGCAGAACTCGGCCGGGTCGCAGTCGCCGGCGCTGGCGCGGCAGGTGACGAACGCGCCGGAGACACTGTCGGGCGGACAGGCCTGGTCGGCGATGCCGGTGCAGTACTCGTCCGGATCGCAGAGGTCGCCCGAGCCCGGACGGCAGACTACGAAGGCGCCCGTCACGCTGTCGGCGGGGCAGGCCTTGTTGACGCCGTCACAGTACTCGTCGGGGTCGCAGAGATCGCCCGATCCCGGGTTGCAGACGACGGTGTCGTCGGCGACCGCGTCGGCCGGGCAGACGGTGCTGGCGCCGTCGCAGACCTCGACCACGTCACAGATGCCGCCGGAGGCGCGGCAGGTGGCACCGGCGTTGCCGGCGGGATGCTGACAGGCGTCGTTCACGCCGTCGCAGACGTCGAGGCTGCACGGGTTGCCGTCCGACGGGCAGGCCGCGCCGTTCGGCTGCTTGATGTCGGCCGGGCAGGTGTCGCTGCTGCCGCTGCAGAAGTCGGCGACGTCGCAGACGCCGGCGACGTCGCGACAGAGGGTCGACGAGGGAGCGAACTGGCAGCTCGTGGTGCAGCAGGAGCCGGGCTGGCCGTTGAAGGCTCCGAGGTCGCACTGCTCACCGCGGCCGCCCTCGACCGTGCCGTTGCCGCACAGGGAGACGAAGGAGATGGTCACGAAGTGACCGTCGTCCGCCTGGACGCGGTTGCCGACACCCGGGTACACGCCGGCGGTCTGGCCGCCGATCGTGGCGGGGAGACCGAGGCGCACGGCGCACTCGTCGCCGCCCGTCAGCCCGCTGCCGCTCTGACACTGGGTGGTCCAGGTGAAGCGCAGCGAGTGCGGCTGGGCCACACCGTAGCTCGACCCCTGGATGGTGGCCTGGTTGGTGCGGTTGAACGGCACGTCGCCGCCGTTGTTGCTCGAGAACGAGCCGGGCGAGGTCAGCGCGAGGCCGCCGCTCGCGAGTGTGCCGCCCGTATAGCTCACGGCCGTGCCGCTCGCCGTCGCGGCGGCGCTGCCGTCGTTCACGAGCGTGAAGGCGCCGTTGAGGCTCGTGGTGATGATGAGGTCGTAGGCGCCGGGGGCATCGACGTTGAAGTTGATGTTGTAGTCCGAGTTCAGCGTCTCGGTACGGCTGGTGAGGAGACCGGTGTCGGTCGCCACGGTGGACGCGTACCGGACGCGCGCCACGAGGCCGGGGCTCAGGTTGGTGACCGCGACCGTCGAGGTACGCTGGTAGCTCGACAGGAGGCCGTCAGAGATTTCGTCCGGACTGTTGCCGGCGTTCTTGCTCGCGCTCAGTCCGATGATGCCTGCCCATGCCGGCGCCGTTGCCATGACGGCGAAGGCCGTCACGGCGAGCATCGCCGTCCTACAAAAACCTGTCCGCGTCCTCATGGAGTCCCCCTTATCGGTGGCCGTGATCTGAACCAGCGCGGGCGGTGTACCCGGCGTCGGATTCCGATGTCAATCTGAATTCTGGCAAACTTTCGTGATCGGGCGCCGTGGGGCTGTATGCACTGCGGCATATCGTGCACAGGAGTCATCGAACGCACCGAACCTGGCGAAGCTGCACGATGTGGCGTAGGTCGGCGTCCGTGCCCAGCATCGCGCGGCTCGCCGAGACGTGGTCCTGGCTCAACGCGCGGGTGATGCCGTGGGTGTCCCTGGCGAGCGGTGTCGCGTTCGCGGTCTTGTGGCGGGAGGGCGTCGACGGTGTGCGCGCCGCCTTCGTGCTGGCGTCGCTGTTCGGGGCGGTGACCCTCCTCGTCGTCGCGCCGCCGTGGCGGCGCGGTGCGGGCGGCGGGGTCGCGACGTGGCTCGGCGAGGCGGCCTGGTGGGCCACGGTGGGCCTGGCCCAGAACGCGATCTGGTTCGTCCTGCCGTTCGTCGTGCTCGCCACCACGTGGCCGTCGCGCAACGCGCCCTGGACGCTGCTGCTCGTGGCGCTCGCCGTGATCTCGTGCTTCGATCTCGTCCTGCGCGAGCATTTGCTGCGCCGTCCGGCGCTGACCGCCGCCTTCGTCGGGCCCGTCGCGCTCACGACCCTGCAGCTCTTCCTGCCCGTGCTGACGGGCGTCCCGCCGCGCCACACCGCCTGGGCGGCGGGGGCGCTCGCCGGCCCGGCAGTCGTGTTGCTCGTCGTACGCCGCGGTCGCCCCGTCACGATGGTCGCGGCGACCCTGGGGGCGGCGGCCGTGGGCGCGGTCGTCGGGCGCCTGGCGCTGCCGCTGCTCGCGCCGGCACCGATGCGGCTCGTATCCGCGACCTTCGCGCTCGGTCGCGACGGCCTCGATCCGGTGGCGCCGGTCGCCGCGCTGCCGGCCGGACGGGACGAGCCGGCCTACGTCTTCGTCGCCGTCGAGGCGCCGCGCGGACTCCACGAGACGGTGCACCTCGTGATCGGCGACGCCGCCAGCCGGCCGCTCGCGGTCGAAGGGGGTCGTGCGGGCGGCTATCGGCTCTGGGGACCCGTGCCGGTGCCTGCGGACGGGACGGTCGAGACCAAGGTGCTCACCGAAGGCGGGCAGCTCGTCGGCCGCGTCGCGGCGGGCGTCGGACCGCCCGCGCCCGACCCGTCGGCGCCGGAGGCACCATCCGCCGCGGCGCCGTGAGCAGCGCCACCGCGCACATCCGGACCGAACCTCGTCCGCGCTCGCGGCCGCGAGCTCACCGGCTACCTGCGGGCGATGTCGCGGCGCTCGCCGGTACCTGGATCGTCTCCAGGTATGATGTCAGCAGCTCGAGCTGTCGCGTGCTCCACAGGCTGGCCGCCGTGGCGGCGCCCGACGATGGACGGAAGCGCAGGCTCCAGACCGGCATGTCGCGCGTGCCGTGCGCGGCGATGGGTATCTCGCCGCTGACGACGTCGATCACGCGCGTGCGCGGGAAGACGCCGCCGTTGTCCGCCGCGAGGCGGGTCAGATCGGGCGGCGGCGTGCGCAGCGTCGGTGCCACCGGCCCGTCGCCACGCGCATCGTCGCCGTGGCAGGCCGCGCAACGCCGGTGGAAGATGGCGCCCGCATCGGCCGCCGCTGCCGCCGCGGGCGGCGCGGCCGGCGTGGTCGGGCGGGCGCAGGCGCCGACGACGGTCGCGAGCGCGGCCAGCGCGAGCCCGGTCGCGGTGCGCCTCATCGCCGCGCCTGCCGCAGGCTGCGCCGGCCGGAGCGCGGCAGCGCGTGGCGTCCGTACCAGCTCCAGCACGCAGCGAGCGCCGCATCGGCGACCAGCGTGCGCTCGTGGTTCGTGTCGAGGGTGATCACCAGCTCGTCGGGCGCGAACGGGTCGCGGGTCTGCTGCTGTCGCACGTACACCTCCCAGGTGGCGTCGGACCAGCCCGGCGGGCGGGTCGCGAGACGAGAGCGGATGGTCGCGGGACGCGCGTCGCACGCCACGAAGCACAGGGGCGCGCCGTGGCGGGCCGCGACGGCGGCGAGCCGGGCGCGCTCCTCGCGGCGTAGGAACGTCGCATCGGCGACCACGCCCCGACCGGCGGCGAGCTGCCGGCCGATGGCGCGCCCGAGCGCGTCGTAGACAGCCGCGCGCGCCGCTCGCGTCAGGCGGCGGCGGCGCGCGCGCTCGCCGGCGCGCAGGCCGGCGCGCTGCTTGCGCAGCCGGTCCGAGCTCACGTGCGCGAAGCCCGTCGCCGCTGCGAGCGCTTCGGCGACGGTGCTCTTGCCGCTGCCGCTCGGCCCGGCGCAGGCGAGGATCGGCGGTGGGCCCGTGCGCCAGACCGCCTGCAGCGCAACGGCGAAGAAGCGGCGCGCGCGCACCCGCGCCGCCTCGGCGTCGGCGGCGTCGACCTCGGGCTCCTGCGCCTTCATGCCCTCGACGGCGCCGCGGATGCAGGCGCGGTACGCGACGTAGAACGGCAGCACGTCGTCGATCTCGGTATCGCCGCTGGCGGTGCGATACGCGGCCACGAAGGCGTCGCCGAGGTCGCGACGGCCGAGCCGCTCGAGGTCCATCGCCAGGAACGCGACCTCCGAGGCGACGTCGCAGCAGCGCAGCGCCTGCGAGAACTCCAGCCGATCGACGAGCCACGGTCCCGCGGGCACGCGCGGGTAGGGCGGGAGCGCCGGCAACGCGGTCGCGAGGACATATACCTGCTCGGCGTGCAGGTCGCCGTGTCCTTCCCGGATGCGGCCGCGCGCGCGACGGCGATCGAAGCAGGCCGCCCGCGCGCCGAGCACCGTCGGCCCGGCGTCGGTGAGGAGGCGGCGTTCGAGCGGCCGCAGCACGGCGGGCGGGAGCGACGCGGTCAGCGCCAGCACGCGGTCCCAGTTCGCGCGCACGCGCCGGCGGGTGCCCTCGCGGGCCGCGCCGGCGCCGGACGGGGCGGTCGTATGGAAGGCGGCGAGGCGCTGGGCGATCGCGGTCATCATGCGCACGTCGGCGAGGCCGCGCTCGACCAGGCGCGCGAGGGCGCGCTGGTCCGGAAGGCGGCGCATGTGGACGAGCGTCTCGACGGGCGTCCCGCCGCCGCCGAGCGCGAGTCGGCCGTCCCGCTCGCGCGTGACGGTGACGCAGCCGAGATAGACCGGCGCCGCGAGCTGGCGGTTCAGCTCCACCTCGGCCGTGCACAGCGCCGCGCGGCGGGCCGTCGTGCTCTGATCGACGAACGGCAGCTGCGCTGCCTTCTTCAGCTTGTAGACGTGCGCGCCGGCGAGGAACACGTGGGAGATGTGCGTCTGCACGTGCACGGGCTCCGGCGCGGCGTGCGGATAGGCCGCGGGGCGCGCGAGCAGGGCGAGCACGTCCCGCTGGTCGGTCGCCGGCATGGTCCGACGTCACAAGGCAAGAAACCTGCCGCGGGGCAAGCGCCGAGGCGCAGCACAGTGGGGCGCAGGGGCGAGAACGCGGCCGCCGTGCGTTTCGCGCCGCTGCGAACGGCGCCCGCGCCCGGGTGCGATTCGATTCGGCACGGACGCGATGGGTGCTGGCATGCGGCGTGCTCTTCGAGGCTCGCATGCGGAGCCATCCTACCGAGCCATTGCTCACGACCCTCTGCGCCGGCGCCGCCGCCGGGCCGCTGCTGCTCGCCGCCACCGAGCGTCCGACGCGAGGGGAGGACCGTCTCCTGGCGGCGGTGCTGGAGGATGCAGTGCGCTGCTGGCGCAGCTATGCGCATGCCCACGGTCGCCGGGCCGTTCGCCTGCGCGGCGAGCTGCGCGACTGGTTCCGGTCCGACGCGCTCGACTCGCCGTTCGACTTCGCGGCCGTGTGCGACCACTTCCACCTCGACCCCGCCGCCGTGCGCACGCGTCTCGGTCTCGACGCCGCGACGCCGGTGGCGGCCTGAGGTGGGAGCGATGGCCGGGGCCGGATCTCCGCTGCCGGGCGAGCAGGCGACGGCGCCCCTACCGCAACGCCTCCTCGTTCCCTTCGACGGTTCGGACCCCGCGCTGCGGGCGGCGGTGATGGCCTGTCGCCTGGCGCGTGCCGGGGGCGGTACCGTGCGGCTGCTGTCGGCGATCGAGCCGCAGGGCCTGCGCGGCCTCGGCGCCGTGCTGCCGTCGGGGACCATCGGCGAGGCCATCCGCGGCATCGAGCAGGCGCTGCGGGCGGCTGCGGAGACGGACCTCCAGCGCGTGCGCGACGTCTGCGCCGCCGCCGGCGTGCCGTGCACGAGCGCGGTCGTGTTCGATATCCCCGTGCGTGCCATCGTCGCCGCCGCCGCGGATGCGGATCTCATCGTGATGGGCAGCCGCGGCCACGGGGCCGTCGCGGGGGCGGTGTTGGGGAGCGTCGCGCATCGCATCCTCGGCGCGACGGACCGGCCCGTTCTGGTGGTGCATTGAGCCCCCGCCGAGCCGTCCGCCGTTCGTCCGAGCTCGGGACGAACGGCGGGCGGCTCGGCGCACGCGAATCCCGGGGTGCGTCGGCCCCGCCGAATCAGGCGGCGCGCCGGGTGCGGCTGGGGCGCGGCTTGCGCGCGCGTCGTGACGGCGTGGGCCGCACGGTGAGGACGGGGATGGGCGAGGCGCGGACGACGCGCTCGGCGACGCTGCCGAGGAGCAGATGGCGCAGGCCGGTGCGGCCGTGGGTCGACATCACGATCGAGTCCGCGCGCCGCGCGGCCTCGAGGATGGCGACAGTGGGCTGCGCGACGCGCACCTCGACCGTGAAGGGCGGTGCCCCCGAGCCGAGCAGCTTGCGGACGTGCTGCTCGAGCGCGGCCTGCTGGGTCGGCACGAGCGCGTACGGATCCGGCAGCGCCTGGCCCGGCACGTTGATCGGCACGTACATCGGCTCGAGCACGTGGAGCACGCGCAGGCGGCCACGCGCGGCGCGTGCGAGCGCGGCGGCCTGTCGCAGGGCGTGGTCTGCAGCGGCGGAGAAATCGTGTGGGACGAGAATCCGGCGGAAGGGACTCGACGGCATCGGGGGATCCTTTCGTTGGAGTCGTCGTTCGCAGGAGCAACTTCGTGGCCATCCCGCGCGCCGCATGCGGGGGTGGCACGCTTCCGGGATCCGGCAATGCGACGCGGGGCACGGTCCCGGCGATGGGAACGCGCGTTGCGCCTCGGGTTCGCCGCGACGTGGAGACGTTCTTGCAAAGGGTCGGGCGGGCTCCCATGTACACGCGCGTCCTCGCTTGCGACTTCGACGGAACCGGCGCCGCCGGGGGCCGGCTGGCGCCCGAGGTGTGCGACGCGCTGATCGCCGCGCGCGCGGCGGGCGTCGCCACGCTCCTCGTCACCGGCCGGGTGCTCGAGGATCTCCGCCTCGGCAACGTCGACTTCGGCGCCTTCGATGCGGTCGTCGCCGAGAATGGTGCGATGGTCTGGCTTCCCGAGTCGGATCGCATCATCCAGCTCGGCGGGGCGCCGTCACCCGACTTCCTCGGCCGGCTGCGCGCGGCGGGCGTGCCGTTCCACGTCGGCGCGGTCGTCGTCGGGACGTGGGAAGGCCACGCCGCGCAGGCGCTCCAGCTGATCCGCGACGAGGGGGCCGACCTCCAGCTGGTGTTCAACCGCGCGGCGGTGATGCTCCTCCCGACCGGGGTCAACAAGGCCGTCGGCGTGCGCCGCGCGCTCGGCGAGCTCGGGCGCTCGGCGCACAACATGGTCGCGTTCGGCGACGCCGAGAACGACCTGCCGCTCTTCGCCCTCGCCGAGGTGGGGGTCGCCGCGCGCGGCGCGGTACCGGCGGTGGCGCGGATCGCGGACGATCACCTGTCGCAGCCGGGGACGAGCGGCGTGGCGCACTACGTCCGCCGGCTCGCCGCGAGCGGCTGGGAGCTGCCGACGCCAGCGCGTCACGCGCTCGCCCTCGGCCGCGCCACCGACGGCGCGCCGGCGCGGCTGCCGGTCGGGGGCAACGTCCTCGTGAGCGGCGATCCACGCTCGGGCAAGTCGTGGCTGAGCGGCCTCGTCGCCGAGCGGCTCGTCGAGGCGGGCTACGGCATCTGTGTGATCGATCCGGAGGGCGAATACGACACCCTCGGCGAGCGTCCCGGGGTGCTCGTGCTCGGGCGGAACCTGCCGCTGCCTGCGCCCGAAGCGGTGCCGGCGCTGCTGCGGCGCACGGGCTGCGGCGTGGTGCTGACGTTGAGCGCGCTTTCCGCGGACGAGCGCTGCGCCTGGGCGTGCGCCGTGCTCGCGGCGCTGGCCGCCGAGCGCCGGCGCAGCGGCCTGCCGCACTGGATCGTCGTCGACGAGGCGCAGTACTTCTTCCACGACGGTGCCCCGTCGTGCGCCGGGCTCGTGTCCGAGACGGGCAACCTCGTGCTCGTCACCTATCGCCCGAGCCTCCTCGCCGAGGCGGTGCACGCCTCCGTCACCGCCCACGTCGTCACGCGCACGGTAGTCGACGAGGAGCGCTACTTCGTCGACGGCCTGCTGCGCAGTCACGGGCCTCCCGGTCTGGTGCCGCCGGACGCGCTCGCCCGGCTGTGCATGCCGCGCGCCGGCCTCCTCGTGCAGACGCCCGGGGGACCGCGGTGGCAGGTGTTCGAGCCCGGGCAGCGCGCGTCGCCGCACGTGCATCACCGGCGCAAGTACGCCGACGGCGAATTGCCCCCGGAGAAGGGGTTCGCGTTCCGCCTGCCGCCGGACGGCGTGATCTGCGTCGCGCGCAACGTGCGGGAGTTCTGCGACGCGGTCCGCCGGGTGCCGCTCGCGTCGCTCCAGCACCATCTCGCCGCGGGCGACTTCTCGCGCTGGGCGGAGGCGGTGCTGGGCGAGCCGCTGCTCGCCGCGGGCCTGGCGAAGCTCGAGCACGCGGCCGCCGCCGGTGCCGCCGCCAGCCGGGACGAGATCGTGGCGCACGTCGAGGACCGCTACGTGATCTCGCCGCGGAGCTTCGGCGAGGCGGTCTCGGCATGATCGCCGACTTGTCGCGGGGCCGCGGCGGACGGCATGGAGCGCTGATGCGCGCCATGGTGCTCGAGGCATCCGGCCGGCCGCTGGCCCTGTGCGACGTCCCGTCCCCGGTCGCCGGCCCGGGCCAGGTGGTGCTGCGCGTGCTGGCGTGCGCCGTCTGTCGCACCGACCTGCACGTCGTCGACGGCGAGCTGCCGCATCCCGCGCTGCCGCTGGTTCCGGGGCACGAGATCGTCGGGACCGTGGTCGAGGTCGGCGCCGGGGTGTCGGCGCCGCGCGAGGGCGACGTCGTCGGCGTGCCGTGGCTCGGGTGGACCTGCGGCGTCTGCCGCTGGTGCACGAGCGGCCGCGAGAATCTCTGCGAGCGGGCGCGCTTC
Source organism: bacterium (assembly GCA_026129405.1). Lineage (NCBI taxonomy): Bacteria > bacterium. The sequence continues at coordinate 108,412 of JAHCID010000006.1, read as the reverse complement.
ACCGGCTATCAGCACGACGGCGGCTACGCGGAGCTGGTGGCGGCGGACCACCGCTTCTGCTTCCCGATCCCCGCCGGCTATACGCCGGTCGCGGCCGCGCCGCTGCTCTGTGCCGGGCTGATCGGCCATCGCAGCCTGCGCATGGCGGGCGCCGCACGTCGTCTCGGCATCTACGGGTTCGGCGCGGCGGCCCACATCGTGACCCAGGTGGCGCGGTACGAGGGCCGCGAGGTATATGCCTTCGTGCGTCCGGGCGACACGGCGGCGACGGCGTTCGCGCGGCGCTGCGGCGCCGCCTGGGCCGGCGGCTCGGACGCGCCGGCGCCGGTGCCGCTCGACGCCGCCATCCTGTTCGCGCCGGTGGGCGCGCTCGTGCCGTCCGCGCTGCGGGCCGTCGATCGCGCCGGCGTCGTGGTGTGCGGCGGCATCCACATGAGCGACATCCCGGCGTTCTCCTACGACCTCCTGTGGAGCGAGCGGGTGGTGCGCTCGGTGGCGAACCTGACACGCGCCGATGCGAGCGACTTCCTGGCGATCGCGCCACGCGTGCCCGTCGAGACGACCACCTGCACGTATCCGCTCGAGGCGGCGAACGCGGCACTCGACGATCTGCGCGCCGGGCGCTTCGAGGGCGCCGCGGTGCTCGTGCCCTGACGGCCGTCGCAGCGGTGTCGGGCCGAGGCGGCCCGCGGCCGGATTGCGATCTTCAGCCCGCGCTCGCGGGGAGCGTCACGCCGAAGACGGTCTCGCCGGGGCGGCTGCTGACGGCGATCTGTCCACCCATGTGCTCGACGGCGAGGCGACAGAACGCGAGCCCGAGCCCGGTGTCGCCGCCGGGATCGCCGATCGGGGAGCGCCGGCCGCTGCGGAACTTCTCGAAGATCGCCGCCTGGTCCTCCTCGGGGATGCCGCGGCCGAAGTCGGTCACGCGCAGCGTGACGGTGTCCGCGGCGGCGTCGACCGCGGCGTCGATCACCACGTCCTGGCTGCCGCTGTGGCGCACGGCGTTCACGAGGAGATTGGTGAGCACCCGGCGCAGCAGCCAGCGGTCGGCGACGAGCGCGGGGACGCCGTCCGGCAGCGCGACGCGGATCGTCCGCCGTCCGTCGGCGGCCCCGGGCGCGAGCTCGGCGACGACCTCGTCGACGACCGGGCCCAGGGGCACCGGCTCGAGCACCACCGGCATCTTGCCCTCCTCGATCTTCGCGATCTCGAGGAGGTTCTGGATGAGCCGCATCATCTCGCCACAGGTACGGTCGATCTGCTGGAGATAGCCGCGATGCGCGGCCCCGAGGTCCTGTCCCTTGCGCAGCGCCAGCTGCGCCAGCATCGAGATGCCGCTCACGGGATTCTTGAGATCGTGCACGACCATGCGCGCGAGGTCGTCCTTCAGCTGCTCGACCTCGGCGTGGACGCGGAGGGCCTCTTCGGCGACGGCGGCGGCGCGCTCGAGCTCGGCCGCGAACTCGCGCTGGACGAAGCCGCCGTAGATGTAGGTGTTCATCGCCAGCGACATGTCGAGAAACACGACCTTGATGAGCGCTTCGGCGGCGGGCAGGAGGCGGGCCCCCTCGGGCGAGTCGGCGAACACCGTGTGCAGCGCCAGCCGCAGGTAGAGCGAGAAGGCGCCGAGGTACCAGGCGGGTCGCAGGCCGACCCGCTGATGGGCATCGCCGACGCGGAGCCGGCTCTCGAAGTAGGTTTCGTCGAAGCGGCCCTCGGTGATGGCGAGGAAGTAGGCGCGCTGCGCCTCCTTCACCCGCGCCACGCGGCCGGGCTCGGCGTTGAGGAGCGTGGCGAGCTCGGGGAACTGCAGGAGGTGCTCGTAGAAGCGCTCGACCACCTCGTCGACGTTGCGCTCCGCCGACGCCGCGAGGCCGCGCAGCTGGGCGGCGTCGTCGGGGCCGAGGTCGAAGTACGCGAGACGTTCCGCCTGCTGCGCCGGATCGAGGCCGGTGAGCTCGCTGAGGAGCGGGTGGCGCGTCCCGACGTCAGTCGAGCGGGATCCCGAGCTCATTCATCTTCCGGTAGAGCGACGACAGCGACAGCCCGAGGGCATCGGCGGCCGCCCGCTTGTCTGCGCCGAGGCGGCGCAGCACGGTCTCGATGTGGATCTTCTCGTACGCGCGCAGCGCGTCGCGGAGATCGTCGCCGACGGGCGGCAGCTGCTCCTGCCCGTCACGGAGGCTGCGCGGCAGGTCGGCGACGGTGATCCATTCGCCGGCCCCGAGAATCATCGCGTGCTCGATGACGTTGTCGAGCTCGCGCACGTTGCCCTTCCACGGGCGCGCCATGAGGAGCTTCAGCGTCGCGTTGTCGACACCGCGGTAGTTGCGATTCATCTCGCGGTTGTGCCGCCGCACGAGGAACTCGACGAGGTCGGGGATGTCCTCGCGGCGGTCGCGCAGGGGCGGGAGCCGTATCTCGACGACGTTCAGGCGATAGTAGAGGTCTTCACGGAACGTGCCCTGCTCGACCATCGCGCCGAGATCGCGGTTCGTCGCGGTCACGATGCGGACCTCGACCGTCATCGGCTGGGTGCCGCCGACGGGAAGGATCTCCTTCGCCTCGATCGCCCGCAGCAGCTTCGACTGCAGGCCGATGGGCAGATCGCCGATCTCGTCGAGGAAGATCGTGCCGCCCCGCGCGCGGGCGAAGAGCCCCTCCTGCGCGGCGACGGCGCCGGTGAACGCACCGCGCACGTGGCCGAAGAGCTGGCTCTCGAGCAGCGTCTCGGGGATGGCGGCGCAGTTCACCGGGAGGAAGAGCTTGTCGGCGGCCGCACTGTGGTGGTGGATCGCACGCGCGACGACTTCCTTGCCGGTGCCGCTCTCGCCGGTGATGAGCACGGTGGTGTGGGTCGGGGCGACCTTGCGGACCAGGTGGAACACCTCGGTCATCGCGGCACCCTTGCCCACCATGCGGTCGAACTCGTAGTGCCGCTCGACCTCGCGTCGCAGCTGCTGCGTCTGCCAGCTGAGCTGGCGATGCTCGACCAGCCGTGCGACCTTCGCGAGCACGTCGTCGAAGACGACCGGCTTGAGGACGTAGTCCGCGGCGCCGGCGTGCAGCGCCTCGACGGCGGTCTCGAGGCTGCCGTGCGCCGTCATGACGAGCGGGATCGTCTGCGGCGAGACCTCGGCGACGTGTCGCAGCACCGCGAGGCCGTCGGCGCCGGGCATACGCAGGTCGGTGATGACGACCGCGAAATCGTGTCCGTCGATGGCGGCCATGGCCGCCGTGCCGTCGACCGCCGCCTCGACGTGGTAGCCCGCGTCGCGCAGGACCTCGGCCAGACTCTCGCGGACGCCCGGCTCGTCATCGGCCACGAGAATGGCCTCGGCCATGGGCTGGCTTCTAGTCCCGGGCCGCGCGACGGGGCAAGTGCCACCGCAACGTGCGTGGCGGCGCACGCAACGAAATCGGCGTCGATGACGCGGCGACGTCAGCGCGGGAGGCTGCCGCGTAGCGTGCGCCGGGTGAGGAGGAGGGCGGCCGCCAGGCGGACGCCGCGATTCTGCGAGCGCTTGACGGCGAGGTCGGCGAGGGCACGTACGTGGATGCCGTCCCGCTGCTCGGCATCGTCGCGGCGGCGCATGAGCTCGAGGCGTGCGAGCTCGATCCCGAGAGCGGCGCCGAGCCGGCGATCGCGGTGATCATGCACGCCGAGTCGCTCGGCAGCGGCCAGGCGGCGGGCCGTCTCAAGGACGCTCGCTTCGAGCCCGTCGATGGCGACGGAGCCGCCGTGGCCGTTGCGGCTCGGGGCGGCGGCGACGCGGGCGTCGTCGTCGAGCGCGAGGGCCATCCACAGCTCATGCAGCTCGGCGTCGCCGCAGTCGAGCTCGGCGAAGCGCCGATACACCGCGCCCGCGCGCCGCGTGAGCTGATCGATCCGGGTCGACAGGGCAGCGGACGGCACGCAATCCTCGACGTGCAAGACGAGTGCCGGCGACCCGTCGCCGGTGACCCAGTCGTCCATTCTCACACCTCGGACGAGGATTCTGCGTTTTTCGTGAACGCGGCCAGGGAAACCTGCCGGCCGGGCGTCCGTCACGAATCGGTGGAAGGTGGCAGGTACCTTCGGACGAGCTTGACGGGCGTGCGGAAGTCTTGACCCGCGAGGCTGTAGTCCGTGCTCGGACAAGGGGCAGTGACTGGGATCGAGATGCTCCTGTCAGGCACTCGAGCAGGCACCGGGGCGACGATCACGTCGTGCGGGTCCCACCGTAAGCCGAGGTGCGCGGGGCCCGCGTCGAGCGGCGCCGCGTCGACGCTCTTCGAGCAGGCCTGCGTAGTGCGCCCGGCACGCGCGCGTCGCGTCGTAGGGCGAGGTCTTCGCCGGGACGCCGGATGCGCCCGTCCGTCGCTGTCGGGAACGCGCATGGCGGAGGCGACCGCGCCGCCTCGAGCGTCGCGACGGAACGCGCGCCGCGGCGCGCGGGGATCGACGGGGAGGGCGCCGTCGACCCGGGCGGCGTGATGAGTGCGAGGAGGGGGACTTGAACCCCCACGGGTGTTACCCCACTAGCCCCTCAATCTAGCGCGTCTGCCATTCCGCCACTTTCGCGTGGGCGCGTCGGAGGTGACGGAAATAGCGGCGGGGCTGGCGGGCGTCAAGACGAGGTCGGCGACGGCGCCGATGAGGCGCGGGTGGCGGCGGTTTGGCTCGTTACGGCTTGACTCACTCGCGCCGCCCCCCTAGCGGCAGGGGATGCGCGCGTTCTCGTTCGGGATGGGGGGGCTGGTCGCGCTGGCGCTCGTGGCGCCGGCCTGGGCGACGCCGGACCCGGGGTCGCAACTGATCGATTGCAGCCACGCGAACGAGCGGGTCGACGTCACGCTGAGCTCGCACCTCGATCCGTCCTGCACCTGGACGCGCGGGGTGCGGATCCTCGCCTCCGACGTCACCCTCGACTGCCAGGGGGCCCGCCTGGCCGTGGGTGAGGATGAGCGACGTCAGCATGAAGACGATCGCACCACCGGTGGTGAGCTTGGTGAGAAAGTTGCCGGCGCCGCTCGAGCCGAAGAACGTCTGGCTGCTGCCGCCGCCGAAGACGGCACCCATGTCGGCGCCCTTGCCCGTCTGGAGCAGCACCACGACCACCAGCAGCACGCAGGTGAGGATGTGGATGGTCGGGACGACGTACGAGAACAACACGTAGCTCATTGCGGCTCCTGGAACTCCACGATGCGGGCGAATCCCTCGGCGTCGAGGCTGGCCCCGCCGACGAGCGCACCGTCGATGTCGGGCTGGGCCATGAGGGTATCGATGTTGTCGGGCTTGACGCTGCCGCCGTACAGGATGCGGACGCGGGACGCCACCGCCGCGCCTGTGAGGTCGGCGAGGAGCGCGCGGATGGCGGCGTGCACGTCCTGGGCCTGGTCCGGGGTCGCGGTGCGGCCGGTGCCGATCGCCCAGACCGGCTCGTAGGCGATCACGCAGGCGTCGACCTGCTCGGGCGTGAGGCCTGCAAGGCCGCCGCGCACCTGGCGTGCGACGATCGTGTCGGTGGTGCCCGCCTCGCGCTCGGCGAGCGTCTCGCCGACGCAGACGATCGGCGTGAGCGCGGCGCCGAGCGCGCCGAGGACGCGCGCATTGACGCTCGCGTCGGTCTCGCCGAAGTGCTGGCGGCGCTCGGAGTGGCCGACGATGACGTGCGAGCAGCCGGCCTCGACCAGCATGGCCGCCGACACCTCGCCGGTGAACGCGCCCTTCGGCTCGCCGTGGACGTTCTGCGCCGCGAGGCGGATGGCCGTGCCGCGGATCGCGTCGGCCGCCGCCGAGAGCGCGGTGAAGGGCGGGGCGATCACCACCTCGCGGCTCTGCACCCGGCCGACCCGCTGCGCGAGCGCACCGGCGAGCGCCGTCGCTTCGGTGCGCGTGCCGTGCATCTTCCAGTTGCCGGCGAGCATCGGGACGCGCGCCACGTCAGTCCTCCAGTGCCGCCACGCCGGGCAGCGTCTTGCCCTCGAGGAACTCGAGCGACGCGCCCCCGCCGGTCGACACGTGCGTCACCGCGTCGCTCTTGCCGGCGCGTGCGAGCGCCGCCACCGAGTCGCCGCCGCCGACGACGGTGGTGCCCGTGCAGCGCGCCAGCGCCTCGGCGATCGCCATCGTGCCCTGGGCGAAGGCGTCGATCTCGAAGATGCCCATGGGGCCGTTCCAGAGGACCGTGCGGGCCGCCGCCACCACGTCGCCGTAACGCTTCGCGGTGTCAGGGCCGATGTCGACGCCGAGGAGGTCGTCGGGAAAGGCGTCGGCGGAGACGATCTGTGTCGTGGCGCCGGCTTCGGGTTTGTCGGCGGCGAGGTGGTCCGACGGTAGCAGCAGGTCGACGCCGGCCTGCCGGGCGCGCGCCAGCGTCTCGCGCGCCAGCTCGATGCGGTCCTCCTCGACGCGGGAGCGGCCGATCGGCTTCCCCTGCGCGCGCAGGAACGTGTAGGCCATCGCCCCGCCGATGACGAGGGTCTGCACGCGGCCGAGGAGATGCTCGATGACGGCGATCTTGTCGGAGACCTTGGCGCCGCCGAGGATCGCGACGAAGGGCTTCTCGGGCGCGGCGAGCAGCCGACCCAGCACCGCGACCTCGCGCGCCAGCAGCAGGCCGGCCGCGCGCTGCGGCATCAGCCGCGCGATGCCTTCGGTCGAGGCGTGCGCGCGGTGCGCGGCGCCGAAGGCGTCGTTCACGTAGACGTCGGCGAGCGTCGCGAGCCGGGCGGCGAAGGCGGGGTCGTTCTTCTCCTCCTCGGCGTGGAAGCGCAGGTTCTCCAGCAGGAGGACGTCGCCGGGATTCAGTGCGCTCGCCAGCGCTTCGGTCTCGGCGCCGACGCAGTCGGGGGCGAGCCGGACCTCGCGCCCCAGCTCCTTCGCGAGCACGGCGACCACCGGCGCCAGCGAGTAGTCGGGGTTGCGCTTCCCCTTCGGACGGCCGAGATGCGACGCCAGGACGAGCGCCGCGCCGCGATCGAGCAGCGCGCGCAGCGTCGGCAGGGTGGCCGTGATTCGCGTCGCATCGGTCACACGCCCATCCTGCAGCGGGACGTTGAAGTCGACGCGGACGAACACGCGCTTGCCGGTGACGTCGACCTGGTCGAGCGTGCGCATGGCGGGATCGGTCCGTATCCCACGCGTGCAGGAGGCGGTCAAGAAAACGAAACGCCAGGAATTTGACGCCTTCGGACCCCTTCGGTAGGACGGTCGCACGTTGGTGTGGGGAGGGGCGGCACGCGGCCGCACGGTGCATGGTCGCTGACATCCTGGGGATCCTGATCGGGCTGGGAACGGCAGCGGCGCAGGTCGCGCCTCCGCCGGCTGCGGCGCCGCCGCAGATGGAATTCTGGCACCTCGTCTGGGGCTCGGGATGGCTCGTCCGCCTGGTCCTGCTCACGCTGATCGGCATGTCGGTCGGCTGCTGGGGGATGGCGCTCGCCAAGGGTCGCGAGATGCGGCGCGCGCGCACCCAGTCGGAGCGCTTCATCGACATCTTCTGGGAGGCGAAGAACCTCGCCACCATCCAGGCCGCAAGCACCGACCTGAAGGAGAGCCCCGTTGCCCAGGTGTTCCGGGCCGGCTACCAGGAGCTGCAGCGCCTGACCAAGATCAAGCGCCAGGCCGCGGAGGACGAAGAGGATCTCGGCTTCGGCGGCATCGAGAACGTGCAGCGGGCCATGCAGCGGGCACGGACGCAGGAAGTGACGCGGCTCGAGCGCGGGCTGACGTTCCTCGCCACCACGTCGAGCACGGCGCCGTTCATCGGCCTGTTCGGCACGGTCTGGGGCATCATGACCGCCTTCATGGGGCTGTCGACGACGACCTCCTCGAGCATCCAGGCGGTCGCGCCGGGCATCGCCGAGGCCCTGATCGCCACCGCGGTGGGCCTCGCGGCCGCGATTCCGGCGGTCGTCATGTACAACCGTTTCGCGCGGCAGCTTCGCGTGTTGACGGCCGAGATGGACACCTTTGGCAACGAGTTCCTCAACATCGCCGAGCGGCATTTCCTCAAGAAGTAGAGCATGGCGTTCGGATCGCAGGGCGAGAGCGGCGGCGCGATCTCCGACATCAACGTCACCCCGCTGGTCGACGTGATGCTGGTGCTCCTCGTCATCTTCATGGTGACCGCGCCCATCCTCCAGCAGGGCGTGCCTATCGACCTGCCCAAGGTCGCCGCGGCTCCGCTCGCGGGCGAGGAGGAGCAGCTCGTCGTCAACGTCGCGCGGACGGGCGAGGTGTATCTCAACGACACGCCGTATGCGCTGCCGCAGCTGACGGAGAAGCTGCAGGCGATCGCCGCCGCCCGTCCCGACCGCACCATCTACGTGCGTGCCGATCAGGCCGTGCCGTATGGCGACGTCATGCGCGCCATGGCCGCGGTCCGCGACGCCGGCATGCAGCGGGTCGGCCTCGTCACCGAGCCGCCGCCCGACGCGAGGTGAGACGTGGCGCGCCCCCGGCCGCTGCGGCTCGCTCCGGAGTGGGACCCGCAGTACACGCGCATGATGGGGGTCTCGGCGGCGGGTCACGTCGCCGTGCTCCTCGTGATCGTCGTCGCGCAGCTGCTGACGCCGCTGCGCTCGCGTCCGCTGACCGCCTACACGGTCGAGCTCATGGACGGCGCGTCGCTCGGCGGACGGCTTGCGGCAGGCCCGCTCGATCGCGAGCCGGGGGCGCCGCCGCGCAAGACTGCCGGCAGCGCCAGCGCGAAGCCGACCGTGACGCCGAGCCCGGCGCCGCCGGTACGCCGGCGCCGCGAGCCGCCGAGCCGCCGGTCGCGGCGCCTGAGCCGCCCGCTCCGCCGGTGGCGAAGCCCGAGCCCGCGGCGCCGAAGCCGCCCGAGCAGGTCGCGCCACCGCCCCGGCCGGAGCCGGCATCGAAGCCTGAGCCAACGCCGGCGCCCAAGCCCGAGCCGAAGCCGGCGCCCAAGCCCGAACCGAAGCCGGAACCCAAACCCGAACCCAAGCCGGAACCCAAGCCCGAGCCGAAGCCGGAACCCAAGCCCGAGCCCAAGCCCGAGCCCAAGCCACAACCGAAGCCCGAGCCCAAGGCCGCGGCGAAACCCGAACCGAAGCCCGCGCCGGCAGCGACGCCCGACGCGAAGAAGGCGGACGCGCCCAGGCCGACGGAGACGGCGAAGCCCGACGCGTCGAAGCCATCGACCTCCGCCGCCTCGAAGCCGGATGTGAAGCCCGAGACGTCCGCCCGGCCGGCCACCCCGACGTCCGCGGCCGCCGACGCGGGCAAGAAGCCCGCGGTCGCCGCCGGGGCCGGGGCGGCCGGGGCAGGCGAGGGCGCGAGCGACGCGTACGCCGCCGCGGCGGAGCGTTGGCGCTCACGCGCCGGCGAGGGCGGTGGGTTGGGGGGCAAGCCGGCCGAGGGGCCGATGGGAGCGGGCGGTGACGGGGGCGGCGGTGGGCAGGCGACCGGGGTCGAGTTCCTTGCCTATCGTCAGCGCGTGGTCGCGACGGTGAAGGGCGTGTGGGCGAATCCGATCCGGCGGCCGGGGCTCGTCGCCAAGGTCCAGTTCCAGATCGGGCCCGACGGCGTCATCAGCGCCGTGCGGCTGGTGCAGCCGTCGGGCGATCAGACCTACGATCTCTCGGCGACGCGGGCCGTGCAGCGCGCGAATCCGCTGCCGCCGCCGCCGCCGCGCTACAAGAACGAGTTTCGCGAGTTCCTGATCGAGTTCCATTCCGAAGAAGGAGGGCAGGGTACGGGATGACGTTCCGTCGCTGGTTCGTGGTGATGACGCTGGTGCTCGGTGTGGCGATGCGCACTGACGCCGTGGTCACGGGATCCATCTTCGGTCCCGGCAGCGAGGCCTTCCCGATCGCGGTGATGCCGCTGAAGGACGCCGGCGGCGACGCGGGTGGCGCGCTCGGCCGCGAGTTCGCGCGCGTGCTCTCGCGCGACCTCGACCTCTCCGGCTACTTCCGCCTGGTCGATCCGAAGACCTTCGTGGAAGATTCCCGGACCGCCGGCGTGACGGCCGAGACCACCGACTTCGTCGGCTGGGCCGCCATCGGCGCGGCCGAGGTGGTGAAGGGCACGGTCGCGGTCTCCGGCGACACGATCACCGTCGAGGTGCGGCTCTTCGACGTCGCGGAGCGCCGGGACGTCCCGCAGGTGAGCCGGCGCTTCTCGGGCGCCCGTGCCGATCTGCCGCGCATGGCGCACCGGATGGCCGACGGCATCCTCGAGCTGATGACGGGCGAGCGCGGGCCTTTCGATTCGAAGATCACCCTCACCAGCACGCGCGGCGGTCCGCTGAAGGAGATCTATACGTACACCTTCGACCAGACGGCGCCGACGAAGGTCACGAACGTGCGCTCGCTCGTCGTCGCCCCGAGCTGGCGCCCGGACCTGCGCGCGATCCTCTTCACCGCCTACAGCGAGCACCAGCCGAAGCTGTTCCAGGTCGATCTGGCGACGCGCGGCGTGTCGCGTCTGATCGCCGGCGGTGGAACCTGGATCGGCGGCGCCTGGTCGCCCGACGGCACCAGGTTGCTCGCGGTTCGCGAGGAGGCGGGCAACTCGGACATCTACCTCGTCGATCGCTCCGGCGCGGTCGTGCGCCGCCTGACGGATCATTGGGGCATCGACGTCTCGCCGTCCTGGGCGCCCGACGGTCGGCGCTTCGTCTTCTGCTCGGCGCGCGGCGGCGCGCCGCAGATCTATGCGATGTCGGTCGACGGCGGCGAGCCGCGGCGCGTATCGCGGCTCGGCAACTACAACACCTCGCCGTCCTGGTCGCCGAAGGGCGACTACATCGCCTACGCGATGCGCGGCGGTGGTGGATTCCAGATCGTCGTCGCGCCGGCCGACGGCAGCGGCGCGGGCCGCGCGATCACGTCGAGCGGCAGCAACGAGGATCCGTCGTGGGCGCCCGACGGTCGCTATCTCGTGTTCTCGTCGACGCGCGGTCGCGGACGCAAGTTGTGGCTCGCCGATCGTGATGGACGGGTCCAGAAAGAATTGACCACCGGAGCGGGCGATGATACGTCGCCCAACTGGTCGCGGCGGATGGACTGAGAGGATGTGGGAATGATGAGGCGGCGCAGCTCGATCTTGCTCGTGACGCTCTGCCTGTGCGTGCCGCTCGTCGGCGCGTGCAAGAAGAAGGGCCCCGGTCCGGAAGATGGCGTCGGCGGTCCGGACTCCACCTACGGCATGGGCGAGGAAGGTCTCGCCGGTGGCTCGAGCCTCGGTCGCGCGCAGAAGGGACTGGCGCCCGAGGAAGACGGCATCCTCAAGGACGTCAACTTCGGCTACGACAGCGACGACGTCGAGCCTGGCGAAACTTCCGTGCTCGAGCAGAACCTCGACTGGCTCCAGCAGAACCCGCGCGCGAAGGTCGAGCTCGAGGGGCACTGTGACAGCCGCGGGACGATCGAGTACAACCTCGCGCTCGGCGCCAAGCGTGCGAAGTCGGTCAAGGATTGGCTGATCGGGCACGGCGTCGCACCGGATCGCATCTCGACCATCAGCTACGGTAAGGAGCTTCCCCTCTGCCAGGAGGAAACGGAATCGTGTTGGGCGCGCAATCGGCGCGTGCACTTCGTCGTCCTCGGCCAATGACGTCGCCGCGCCTGGCGCTGGTCGCGGCGTTGCTCGCGGCCGTCGCGTCGGGTTGTGCCACGCGGGCCGACCTTCTCCAGCAGGATCGTCGCGTCCGGGCGATGCTGAACGAGCAGCGCAAGGCGATCGATCAGCTCCGGCGCGAGGTCGAGCGGCTGCGCGCCGACGTCGACGAGGGCGGAGGCGGACGCGCGCGCGGCGGCGACGACCGCGTCGCGCTTCTCGAGCAACGCCTCGCGACGCTCGAGCGCGAGCGCGCGGGACACCCGTCGGAAGCCCTCACCGGCGAGACGCCGGTTCCGCCCGACGTCGCGCTGCCGGGCGACGATACGGCGCCGCCCGAGATCGCCGCGCAGACGCCGCCCACGACGATCCCACCGCCCGCGCGGCCGCCGGTCGACGACGCCTGGGCCCGCGACGTGGCGCAGGAGCAGGCCGCGGTCGGCACCATGAACGTGCCGGAGAAGGCCGAATACCTCGCGGCGCTCGACGGCGTCGCGCGCAAGGACTGCGTGTCGTCGGTTCCGCAGCTGAACGGGATCGCGTCCAAGTCGAAGGGTTCGGCACTCGCCGACAACGCGCTCTACTGGGCGGCCCGCTGCTACGCCGCCCGCGGCGACCAGAACCAGGCGATCTCGAAGTTCTACGACGTGGTCACGCGCTATCCAAAGAGCGACAAGGCGCCGGCCGCGCTCTGGCAGCAGGGCAACCTCTTCCTCCAGATCGGCGACACGCCCGACGCCCGTCTCGCCCTCGGCAAGCTGATCCGTGACTACCCGAACTCGCCCGAGGCCGCGCAGGCGCGCCAGAAGCTCTCCGAGATCGACCAGTAGGCGATCCTTCAAAGGCCCCGATCGCTGGGCTATGAAGGCCGGACCGATGCGGGTCGTCCGCCATCTCGAGCACGTGTCGCCACGGCTCGGCCCGGTGGTGCTGACCCTGGGGAACTTCGACGGGGTCCATCGTGGGCACGAGGCGATCATCTGCCGCGCCGTGGACGAGGCGCGTTCGCGCGCCGCTGCCGCCGCCGTCCTGACCTTTCATCCGCACCCGGTGGCCGTGCTCGCTCCGGAGCGGGCGTCGGCGCGTATCCAGCCGCTGCACGATCGGCTCGAGCGCTTTTGCGACCTCGGGGTCGATCTCGCCGTCGTGCGCCGCTTCACCCCCGCTTTCGCCGCCGTCGGTGCCGAGGCCTTCGTCACCGACTTCCTGCTCCCACGTCTCGCGGTGGTCCACGTCGTCGTGGGGCACAACGTCAGCTTCGGGCGACGCCGCGAAGGCACGGTGGACACGCTGCGCATGCTCGGCGCGCGGCATGGGTTCACGGTCGAGGACGTAGGCCCCGTGACCGCAGCCGGTGCCGAGGTGAGCAGCACCGCGCTGCGCCGGGAGCTGGCTGCGGGCGACGTCGGACGCGCCGCCGAGCTGCTCGGCCGCCCGCACGTGCTGCGGGGACGGGTCATGGCGGGCGATCGCCGCGGCCGGACCCTCGGCTTTCCGACCGCGAACCTGCACCTGAAGCCCGGGGTCCTCCTGCCGCCTGACGGCGTCTACGCGGTGCGGGCACGGCTCGACGGCACGACACGGTCCGCCGTCATGAACGTCGGCGTCCGCCCGACCTTCGGTGGTCTGCGGCACACGGTCGAGGCGTACCTGCTCGACTTCGACGGCGATCTCTACGGGCGCTGGCTTGCGGTCGAGCTCGTCGCGCGCCTGCGCGGCGAGCAGCGCTTCGCCGGCGTCGAGGCCCTGCAGGCCCAGATCGCGGCCGACGTGGCGCAGGCGCGCGGCGTGCTCGGCACGGGCACCTGACGAGTCCGGTGGACGCCACGGACGAGCGGGTCGAGGTGGTGGTCCCGCCGGCGGCCGTCGGCGAGCGGCTCGACCGATTCCTCGGCGGGTTGCCCGCGGTGGGCACTCGCTCGCGGGCGCAGCAGCTGCTGCTCGCCGAGCGGGTGACCGTAGACGGCCGGGCGCGGCGGGCGTCGTACACGCTGCGCGGCGGCGAGCGCGTCGTCGCTCTCGTGCCCCCGCCGCCCCCCTCGACGCTGCTTGCCGAAGCGCTGCCGCTCTCGGTGCTGTTCGAGGACGCGCATCTCGTCGCGCTCGACAAGGCACCGGGAATGGTCGTCCATCCGGCGCCCGGGGCACGGACGGGTACGGTGGTGAATGCGCTGCTGCATCGGCTCGGCGCACTCGAGGGCGGCGATCCCGCGCGCCCGGGCATCGTACATCGGCTCGACCGCGACACGTCCGGCGTGCTCGTCGTCGCGCGCACGCCGCGCGCGCACGAGTACCTCGCGCGACAATTCCGCAAGCGCACGCTGTCGAAGCGCTACGTCGCGGTCGTGCACGGCCGGCTCGCGCCGGCGCGCGGCACCGTCGATCGGGCGATCGCGCGCGACGTCGTCGACCGCAAACGGATGCGCGTCGTCCGCGAGGGGGGGCGGGCCGCGGTGACGCGTTGGGAGGTGCTGGAGTATCTGCCCGGCGCGACGCTGGTCGCGCTGGTGCCGGAGACGGGGCGAACGCACCAGCTACGCGTGCACCTGGCGTCGCTCGGGCATCCCATCGCCGCCGATCGCGTGTACGGCGGCGACCGCCTTCGGACGGCCGGCGTGTCCGCACGGGTCGCCGCCGTTCTCGGCGCCTGTCCCCGGCAAGCACTGCATGCAGAAGCGCTGCGCTTCCGGCATCCCGGAAGCGGCGAGGCGATGGAGATCGCCGCGCCGTGGCCCGCGGACCTCCGGGCGCTCGTCGAGGGCCTGCGCGCGCTCGGCGGCGGCCACGATCCAGCTTGACACCCTGGGGGGGCTTCCATAACTTCGGCGCGGGCTTGTCGCCCATCCCGCCGTATCGCATCCCCCTCGTTCAGTCGTTCTTTTTCCCGACGCGCATGCTCCGATTCCCGCAGGTTGCCGCGCCGTGAGCTCGCGCGAGCGTTCGGCCAGCGAGGCTCGCGCCCGCAGCCGCGTGGCGGCCGTCGAGCCGCCGATGCCGGAGCCGGCCGAGGCGCCGCCGCCGGCGCCGTCACCCGACGTTCCGCCGCTCAACCTGAAGGAGCTGAAGGACAGGAAGATCGCCGACCTGGCGGCGCTCGCGCGTTCGATGCGGGTCGAGGGCGCGGCGGCGTTGCGCAAGCAGGAGCTGATCTTCGCGATCCTCCAGGCCCAGGCGGAGCAGAACGGCGCCGTGAGCGGGGAGGGCGTCCTCGAGATCCTGCCCGACGGCTTCGGCTTCCTGCGCGCCCCGGACTGCAACTATCTGCCCGGCCCAGACGACATCTACGTCTCTCCGAGCCAGGTCCGGCGCTTCAATCTCCGCACCGGCGACGTCGTCTATGGTCAGATCCGCCCACCCAAGGAGGGCGAGCGCTACTTCGCGCTCCTCAAGGTCGAGACCATCAACTTCGAGGAGCCGGAGCGGGCGCGCGACAAGATCCTCTTCGACAACCTGACGCCGCTGTATCCGCAGGAGCAGCTCCGGCTCGAGTTCGAGCCCGAGGAGCTGACGACGCGCATCATCGATCTCCTCGTGCCGGTGGGCAAAGGGCAGCGCGGGCTCATCGTCGCCGCGCCGCGGACCGGCAAGACGATGATGCTCCAGAACATCGCTCACGGCATCACCGCGAACCATCCCGAGGTCGTGCTGATCGTTCTCCTCATCGACGAGCGGCCCGAGGAGGTCACCGACATGCAGCGCTCGGTGCAGGGCGAGGTGGTGAGCTCCACCTTCGACGAGCCGCCGACGCGCCACGTCCAGGTTGCCGAGATGGTGATCGAGAAGGCCAAACGGCTGGTCGAGCACGGACGCGACGTCGTCATCCTGCTCGACTCGATCACCCGTCTGGCGCGGGCCTACAACGCCGTCGTGCCGCCGAGCGGCAAGATACTCTCCGGCGGCGTCGACTCGAACGCGCTGCGCGGTCCGAAGAAGTTCTTCGGCGCGGCGCGCAACATCGAGGAGGGCGGCAGCCTCACGATCCTCGGAACCGCCCTCGTCGACACGGGCAGCCGCATGGACGAGGTGATCTTCGAGGAGTTCAAGGGCACCGGCAACATGGAGGTGCACCTCGATCGCCGGCTGATGGACCGCCGCATGTTCCCGGCCATGGACGTCACCCGCTCGGGCACCCGCAAGGAGGAGTTGCTGGTGGCCCCCGGCGTGATGAACCGGGTGTGGATCCTGCGCAAGCTGCTTACCCAGCAGAACACCATCGAGGCGATGGAGTTCCTGGTCGACCGGCTGAAGGGCACGAAGGGCAACCGCGAGTTCCTGGACTCGATGAGCCAGTGACCGTACGTTGCGCCGGCCGCGCGGTTTCTGCTACAGGCCAACATTTCGCCAGTTACGCTTGGAAGGAGGGCCGTCCCCCGGAGCGCGTATGACCGACGTGACGATGAAGAACCTGCTCGAGGCCGGTGTCCACTTCGGACACCAGACCAGCCGCTGGAACCCGAAGATGAAGCCGTACATCTTCGGGGCCCGTAACGGCATCTACATCATCGATCTCCAGCAGACGGTGAAGATGTTCCGCGACGCGTACGGCTTCGTACGCGACCGGACCGCGCAGGGCGGGCAGCTGCTCTTCGTCGGCACCAAGAGTCAGGCGCAGGACGCCATCCGCGAAGAGGCGGAGCGCTGCGGCGCGTTCTACGTGAACACGCGCTGGCTCGGCGGCACCCTCACGAACTTCCAGACCATCCGCCAGTCGATCGACCGGCTGAAGAAGCTGGACGAGATGCTGGAAGACCCGATCGTCGCCGAGGCGCTGACCAAGCGCGAGCTGATCGGGATGCGGCGCGAGCGCGACAAGCTCCTCGCGTCGCTCGGCGGCATCAAGGGCATGCGCAAGCTGCCCGACGCCATCTTCGTGATCGACCCCAAGAAGGAGGAGATCGCGATCAAGGAGGCGAACAAGCTCGGCATCCCGGTCGTGGGGGTGGTCGACACCAACTGCGACCCGGACATGATCGACTACAAGATCCCGGGCAACGACGACGCCATCCGCGCCATCCGCCTCTTCTGTGCGGCGATCGCGGAAGCGGTCATCGAGGGTCGCAACGTCCACGAGGAGCGCCAGCGCGGCGGATTCGAGCCCGGCACGCCGGCCAGCGAAGACGTGGGCGGCGGCGACGAGCCCATGGAGGCCTCGCCCGGATGAGCCTCTCCCTGGTGAAGGAGCTGCGCGAGAAGACCGGCGCGGGCCTCCTCGACTGTCAGAAGGCGCTCGGCGAGGCCGAGGGCGACGTCGAGAAGGCGCTGCGGCTGCTGCGCGAGCGCGGACTGGCGAAGGCGGCGAAGCGCTCGGGCCGCGTCGCCTCGGAGGGCGCGGTCGGAACCTACATCCACCCCGGCGGCAAGATCGGCGTTCTGCTCGAGCTCAACTGCGAGACCGACTTCGTCGCGAAGACGGACGAGTTCCAGCAGCTGCTGCGCGAGCTCGCGATGCAGGTTGCCGCGGCGAGCCCGCGCTTCGTGCGCCGCGAGGAGGTGCCGGAGGCCGAGATCGAGAACGAGCGCGCGATCTACCGCAAGCAGGCCGAGCAGAGCGGCAAGCCGGCGCAGGTGATCGAGCGTATCGTGACCGGCCAGCTCGATCGCTTCTACAAGGATGCCTGCCTCCTCGAGCAGCCCTACATCAAGCAGGGCGACCGCTCGGTGCAGGACGTCGTGCAGGAGGCGGTCGCCCGCCTCGGTGAGAACATCAGCATTCGGCGGTTCGCACGCTTCCAGCTCGGCGAGGGACTCGAGCGGGGTGCGGAGCAGACCGAGAAGGAGAGCGCCCCTGGAGGCGAGGCCGGAGCCTGAGCCGACGGCAGAGAGCGCCGGCCAGGGAAGGTACCGCCGCGTTCTCTTGAAGATCAGCGGGGAGGCCCTCGCGGGCACCGCTGGCTACGGCATCGACCCGACCGTGCTCGGCCGTTTCTCGGCCGAGCTGCGTGACGTCCACGCCGCGGGTTGCGAGCTCGCGCTCGTCATCGGCGGCGGCAACATCTTCCGCGGGATCGCCGCGAGCGCGCGCGGCGTCGATCGCGCGACCGGCGACTACATGGGGATGCTGGCCACGGTGATCAACGCCTTGGCCCTGCAAGACGCGCTCGAGAAGCTCGGCGTGCCGACGCGCGTGCTGTCGGCGATCGACATGCAGCAGATCGCGGAGCCGTACATCCGGCGCCGCGCCACGCGGCATCTCGAGAAGGGACGCGTCGTCATCTTCGCCGCCGGGACGGGCAACCCGTTCTTCACCACCGATACGGCCGCCAGCCTGCGCGCGATGGAGATCGGCGCCGAAGTGATCTTCAAGGCGACGCGCGTCGACGGCGTCTACGACGCCGATCCCGAGAAGGTTCCGACGGCGCAGCGCTTCGAGTCCCTCACCTACATCGACGTGCTCAATCGCGGCCTTGCGGTCATGGACTCGACGGCGATCTCGCTGTGCATGGACAACGCCCTGCCGATCCTCGTGTTCAACATGATGGAGCCGGGCAACATCCAGCGCGCCGTCTCGGGCGACCGTATCGGCACGCTGGTCCATGGGGGAGGCCGCTCATGACCGACGACGTCATCGCGTCCTGCCGGCAGGACATGGAGAAGACGTTCGCGGCCTTCAAGAAGGAGCTGTCGCACGTCCGCACCGGCCGCGCGTCGACCGCGCTGCTCGATGGCCTCCTGGTCGAGCACTACGGCACGCGCATGCCGCTCAACCAGGTGGCGACGCTCTCGGCGCCCGAGGCCACGCTCCTCGTCGTCCAGCCGTTCGACAAAGGCGCCATCGGCGCGATCGAGAAGGCCATCCATGGCTCGAACCTCGGGCTCAACCCGGTCAACGACGGCAAGCTGATCCGCGTCCCGATCCCGAGCCTCACCGAGGAGCGCCGCAAGGATCTCGTGAAGCACGTCCGCAAGCTGGCCGAGGACTTCCGCGTCTCCGTCCGCAGCCATCGTCGCGACGCGCTCGAGATGCTGAAGGAGCTCGAGAAGGACAAGTCGATCACCGAGGACGACCGGCGGCACGCGGCCGAGAAGATCGAAGGCGTCACCAAGGATTCGATCGATCGCCTCGAGGAGATTCTCAAGGCGAAAGAAAAAGAGATCATGGCGGTGTGAGCGAGATGGTGGAGCTTGATCTCACGCGACTGCCGCGCCACGTCGCGGTGATCATGGACGGCAACGGCCGATGGGCGGAACAGCGTGGCCTGTCCCGTCTCCACGGCCATCGCGTCGGCAAGGACTCCGTCCGTGCGATCGTCGAGCAGAGTCGCCAGCTCGGCATTCGCTATCTCTCGCTGTTCGCCTTCTCCACCGAGAATTGGCACCGGCCGCCGCGTGAGGTCGACGGCCTCATGACGCTTCTCCGCAAGTACCTCGCGAGCGAGCTGGGGAAGATGATGAAGCACCAGATCCGGCTCCTCGCCGTCGGCAGCCTGCGACGCTTGCCGCCGGCGGTACGCGAGGCGCTGCGGGCCAGCATCGAGGCGACGCGTCACAACACGGGCATGACGGTCATTCTCGCGGTCAGCTACGGCGGCCGCGAGGAGATCGTGCGGGCGACGCGGGCGATCGCGCGGCGCGTGCAGCGCGGCGAGCTGCGTCCCAGCCAGATCAGCGAGGGCATGTTCTCCGAGGCGCTCGGCACTCGCGACATCCCGGACCCCGACCTGCTGATCCGCACCAGCGGCGAGATGCGGATCAGCAACTTCTTCCTCTGGCAGCTGGCCTACACCGAGATCGTGGTCACCGACACGCTGTGGCCGGACTTCCGCGAGCGCGACTATCTCCAGACGCTCGCGCTCTACCAGCAGCGCCAGCGGCGTTTCGGCCGCACCCAGGCGCAGGCGGAGCAGGAGCGGCGGCGCGCGGTCTGAGCGCGCGACGTCCGACGGTCGCGCCGCCCCCGAGTCATGCTGCGGACCCGTCTCGCGACGGCCGCGGTCGCCCTGCCGGCGCTGTGGCTGATCATCCAGTACCTCTGGACGCCGCTGTTCAACGGCTTCATCGTCTCCGTCGCCGCGGTCGCCCTGTACGAGTACTTCACGATGGCGTTCCCCGACGACTCGCCGATGGTGGCGGTCGGCGTCGGCCTAGGACTCCTCATCGCCGCCACGGTCCTCACCGGGCAGCTGGCGTGGGTCGGCGGGGCGCTCTCGGTGACGGTGATCGGCGGCCTCGCGCTGCCGCTCGTGCGTCACGCGGACATGCGCCGCTCGGTCGAAGCGCTCGGGCTGATCGTCCTCGGGGTGCTCTACGTCGGCTTCTTCGTCCCCCACATGATCCTGCTGCGCCAGGAACCGGAGGGATGGCGCTGGGTGCTCTTCACCGTCTACACGGCGATGGGCTCGGACTCGGGCGGCTACTTTGCCGGACGGTACTTCGGCAGGCGCAAGCTCGCGCCGGCGATCAGTCCCAGCAAGACGGTCGAAGGCGCGCTCGGGGCGGTGGCGGGGGCGATCGTGATCGCGCTCTTCTGCCGCGCGATGTTCTTCGATCGCATGGCCCTGGGGCCGACGATCGGGTTCGCGCTCGGCATCGGGCTGCTCGCGCAGTTCGGCGACCTCTGCGAGTCCGCGCTCAAGCGTGCGTTCGGGGCCAAGGACTCGGGGTGGATTATCCCGGGGCACGGTGGCATCCTGGACCGTCTGGACAGCCTGCTGTTCCCGTTCGTCTTCGCCTACTACTACGCGGCCGTGGTCGCGCGCGGCTGAGGTTTCCGGCGCATGGAGCTTCCCGCACCCGTCGTCACCGTCGTCGCGTTCGTCGTCGCGCTCGGGGTGCTCGTGTTCGTGCACGAGCTCGGCCACTTCGGCGTGGCGAAGCGTCTCGGCGTGAAGGTCCTGCGCTTCTCGATCGGCTTCGGGCCGATCCTGTGGCGCCGCCAGCGCGGCGAGACGGAGTACGCGCTGTCCGCCGTTCCGCTCGGCGGCTACGTGAAGATGCTGGGCGAGGACGAGGACGGCGAGCCGGTGACGGAGCCGGAGCGCGCCTTCGGGAACCAGAAGCCGTGGCGGCGCGCGGCGATCGTCATCGCCGGCCCGGCCATGAACTTCCTGTTCGCGTTCCTCGTCTACACGGTCCTGTTCGCGGCCGTCGGCGCCGAGATCCCGTCCACGGAGCCACGCATCGGCGGGGTCGGGCAGGGGACGCCTGCCGAGCAAGCCGGCCTCGCGGTCGGCGACCGTGTCACGAAGATCGACGGCACGTCCGTCGAGACCTGGGACGCGCTCGCCACGCGCGTGCGTGAGTCCGACGGCAAGACGCTGACGCTCGACGTCGATCGCGACGGGACGCCGATGGCCATCACCGTCACGCCGGCGCTGCGCGAGACGCGCAACCTCTTCGGCGAGGAGACGGGGAAGAGCTGGCTCATCGGCATCGAGGGCTCGCACGACTGGAAGGCGGTAGGCCCGGCCGAGGCGGTGTCCATGGCGGGGCAGCAGACGGTGATGGCGTCCTGGGTCGTGCTCCAGGGCCTCGTACTGATGGTCCAGGGTCGCGTCCCCCTGCGCGAGCTCGGCGGGCCGATCGCGATCGCACGCGCGGCAGGCCAGCAGGCGCGCGCCGGTCTCAAGTACTTCCTCAGTATGCTCGCGTTCCTGTCGATCAACCTGGGCGTGCTCAACCTGCTTCCGGTGCCGGTGCTCGACGGCGGGCATCTGGCGTTGCTCGGCGTCGAGACGGCGATGGGGCGCCCGCTGCGGCCCCGGCATCGCGAGATCGCGCAGCAGGTCGGTCTGCTGCTGCTCCTCAGCCTGATGGTGTTCGTGTTCTACAACGACATCCACCGGCTGGTGCAGGGCTGAGCCCTGGTCGTTCTCGGGCTCGATACCGCGACTTGGACGGCCGCCGTCGGTGTCGCACGCGACGACACCGTTCTGGCGGCGGCGTCGCGCCGCGCCGCGGCTTCGCACGTGCGCATGGTGCCGGCCCTGATCGACGAGGTGCTTGCGCAGGCCGGCCTCGAGCTGGCTGACGTCGACGCCGTGGCGGTGTCGATCGGCCCGGGCTCGTTCACCGGCCTGCGCATCGGCCTCGGTCTCGCCAAGGGGCTCTGCTATGCCCGCGGGCTCGCGCTGGTGGCGGTGCCGACGCTGGAGGCGCTGGCGCACGTCGCCGGGGCGCCGGCCGGGGCGACCGTGTGCGCGGCGCTCGATGCGCGCCGGCGGGAGTGCTGGGCGGCGCTGTTCCGCGTCGGCGAAGGCGGGGATCTGATCCGGCTGGGGGACGACTTCACCGCGACACCCGACGACCTCGCCGCGCGGCTGCCGGTGGGAGCCGTCGTGGTCGGCGATGCGGGCGCCGCCTACGCCGACGCGCTGGCGCCGCGCGCCGCCGCCGTGCTGCCGGCGGACGCGTCCGAGCCGTCGGGCGGCATCGTCGCGCGGCTCGGAGCGCGACGTCTCGCGCGCGGGGAGCGGGCCGAACCGGGAACGCTCGAGCCCACGTACGTGCGTCCTCCCGACGCGCAGCTGCCGCACGGTGCATCGCGTTGACAACCCCTTTTGGCGCGTAATACCGTCGCCGAACGCCCGATCTCGAGGGAGTGGAGCATGGAAAAACGCGACGAGGAGCTGATCTCGACCCTCCTGGACCGGGAGCCGGAGTTGCGCCGCTACTACGAGGAGCACGCCCTCCTCGAACGCCAGCTGGGATCGCTCCAGTCGAAGATGTACCTGACGCCGGAGGAGGAGGTGGAGAAGAAGCGCCTCCAGAAGCGGAAGCTCCAGGGCAAGGACAAGATCATGGAGATCCTCGCCCGCCACCGCGCCCATTGATGGCTCCCGTGCGTCACACCATCTCCATCCTGGTCGAGAACGAGTTCGGCGTCCTGGCGCGCGTCGCCGGGATGTTCAGTGGGCGCGGCTACAACATCGAGAGCCTCTCCGTGGGCGAGACGATGGATCCGACCGTCTCCCGCATCACGCTCGTCACGCGTGGCGACGCGCAGGTCCTCGAGCAGATCGAGAAGCAGCTGAACAAGCTCATCAGCGTCATCAAGGTGGTCGACTTCACGCCCCAGCCCCACGTCGAGCGCGAGCTCGTGCTCATCAAGGTCCGGGTCGACGACACGACGCGCGGCGAGGTGGCCTCCATCGTCGAGATCTTCCGCGGGAAGATCGTCGACGTGGCCGGCACGTCCTACGTCGTCGAAGCCACCGGAACCGAAGACAAGATCGACGCGCTGATCGAGCTGCTACGGCCGATCGGCATCCTCGAGATCGTGCGCACCGGACGGGTGGCGACGTTCCGCGGCTCGCAGGTTTTCACCGTCGACGGCAAGGAGAAGGAACACGCCGCATGAACATCTACCACGATCAGGACGCCAGCCTCGAGCCGCTCCAGGGCAAGAAGATCGCCGTCATCGGTTACGGCAGCCAGGGCCACGCACACGCGCTCAACCTGCGTGACAGCGGCCTCGACGTCCGCGTCGGGCTGCGTCCGGACAGCGCCTCGGTGAAGAAGGCCCAGGCCGAAGGGCTGCGGGTGGTCGATGCCGCCACGGCTGCGCAGGAGGCCGACATCGTCATGATGCTCGTTCCCGACGAGCAGGGCGGCGAGATCTACGAGAAGGAGATCGCGCCGGCGATGAAGGCCGGCAAGTACCTGGCCTTCGGTCACGGCTTCAACATCCACTTCAAGAAGATCGTGCCGCCGGCC
The DNA here is from genome assembly GCA_026129405.1 of bacterium. Lineage (NCBI taxonomy): Bacteria > bacterium. The sequence goes on along the minus strand of JAHCID010000006.1, from coordinate 85,185 downwards.
GACGTCAACGTCCTCATGATCGCGCCGAAGGGGCCCGGGCATCTCGTGCGCGGCGAGTACCAGAAGGGGCGCGGCGTGCCGTGCCTCATCGCCATCCACCAGGATCCGAGCGGCGACACGAAGCAGATCGCGCTCGCCTGGGCGAAGGGCATCGGCGGCACGCGCGCGGCGGCGCTCGAGACCACCTTCAAGGAAGAGACCGAGACGGACCTCTTCGGCGAGCAGGCGGTGCTGTGCGGCGGGCTCACCGAGCTCATCCGCGCCGGCTACGAGACGCTCGTCAGCCGCGGCTACTCACCCGAGATGGCCTACTTCGAGTGCCTGCACGAGGTGAAGCTCATCGTCGATCTCATCTACGAGGGCGGCATCGCCAACATGCGCTACTCGATCAGCAACACGGCGGAGTACGGCGACATGACCCGCGGCAAGCGCATCGTCACCGACGAGACGCGCAAGGCCATGGGCCAGATCCTCGACGAGATCCAGTCCGGCAAGTTCGCGGACGAGTGGATCACGGAGTACCGGTGCGGCATGCCGCACTTCCGCGAGCTGCGCCAGGAGCAGTCGAAGCATCCGATCGAAGGGGTGGGCGAGAAGCTGCGGGGCCTGATGCCGTGGCTGAAGCACGACCGCCTCGTCGATCGTTCCCGTAACTGAGCCGGACGCCGCGGCGTTCCGGCGACGCCCCGCATGCCTGCTCGTCTCCCATTCGCCCGCGAGGGCGTGCCGGTGATCGCGACCGTGGCCGGAGTGCTCGGCCTGGTCGCGACCGTCGGCACGGCCGCGGGCCATCCGATCGCGGTGCTGCCGCTCGTGCTGGCGCTCGGCTTCAGCCTGTGGTTCTTCCGCGACCCCGAGCGCCAGCCGCCCCTGGACGACGCCCTCATGGTTTCGCCCGCCGACGGTCGTGTGCTCGACGTCACGCCGATGCGTGAGGAGACGTTCCTCAAGGCGCCGGCCACCCGCATCAGCATCTTCATGTCGCCGCTCGATGTGCACGTGAACCGGGCCCCGCTCGACGGTACGGTCGAGGAGGTGCGGCACACCGACGGAAGGTTCCGCGCCGCCTTCGCCGACAAGGCGTCGGTCGACAACGAGCGTACCGCGATGGTGCTGCGCAGCCACGGCCGGCGCTTCCTCGTCGTGCAGATCGCCGGCGCGGTCGCCCGGCGCATCGTCTGCCACCGCACGGCGGGCGACCAGCTCCGCCGCGGCGAGCGCTACGGCATGATCATGTTCGGGTCGCGTGTCGACGTGTACGTACCGCCCGACGTGACCCCGCGCGTCGGACGCGGCGATCGCGTCGTCGCCGGGGCCACCGTCATCGCGGAGCTGCCGCGGGGAGCGGCGTGAGGGTGCGCCGTCTCGGGCGCCTCGAGGCGGCGCCACGGGCGCGGCGACGCATTCCGCCGCTGCGCAAGGGCGTCTACCTCCTTCCCAACCTGATCACGACCGCCGGCCTCTTCTCGGGCTTCTACTCGATCATCGCGACCCTGAACCACGACTACCGGCTGGCGGCGATCATGATCCTCGTCGCCCAGCTGTGCGACGTGCTCGACGGCCGCATCGCGCGTCTGACGCGCTCGTCGAGCTCGTTCGGCGTGCAGTACGACTCGCTCGCCGATCTGATCGCGTTCGGCGTCGCGCCGGGCATCCTCGTCTACACCTGGGCGCTCAAACCCTGGGGCCGCTGGGGGTGGCTCGCGGCCACGCTCTACGTCACCTGCGGCGCGCTGCGCCTGGCCCGCTTCAACGTCCAGGTCGGCACCGTCGAGCGGCGGCATTTCCTCGGCCTCCCGATTCCGGCGGCGGCGAACGTCATCGCTGCCACCGTGCTGATGTACTTCTACCTGGGCGGGCAGGGGGCGGCGCACAAGCGGGTCATGATGCTCATCGTCATCTACGCGGTGGCGGCGCTCATGGTGAGCGAGTTCCGCTATTTCTCCTTCAAGGAGGTACAGCTCCACCGCCGCCACCCGTTCCCGGTGCTGCTGGGCATCATCATCGTCGCGATGCTGACCATCGCCGAGCCCGAGCCGATGCTCTTCCTCGGCATCACGACGTACGCGCTGTCGGCGCCGGTCGCCTCGCTGTGGCGCGTCCTGACGGGACGGGGCGGGGCGGCGCCGCCGGCGGAGCCGCCGCAAGCGGGAACCCAATCCGGTCCGCAAGTGGGCGGATCCGCGTCCGTCGTGCTTGACACGCCGGGGGGCCGCGGTTAAGCCCGACGACGGAATGTCCCGTGCGTTTCTCCTCCTCGATGCGGCCCTGCTCGGCGAGCTCCTCCTTACGAGCCCGTCCGTGGCCGACGTCGTGGTCTGAGACGCAGGGACCGAAACGTCGCAAAGCCACGGGCGGGTCATCCGCTCCGTGGCATTTCTGTTTCTGGGCCCTGGGTGGTTGACCCGAAGGTGGCGGAAGGGAGACCCCCGATGGACCGAGTACAGATCTTCGACACGACGCTGCGCGACGGCGAGCAATCGCCGGGCGCCACCATGAACATGGAGGAGAAGGTGGCGATCGCGCGCCAGCTCGAGCGGCTGGGCGTCGACGTCATCGAGGCCGGCTTCGCCGCCTCGTCCGACGGCGACTTCGAAGCCGTCCGGCGCGTCGCCTCCGCAGTCACGAAGCCGATCGTGCTGTCGCTGGCGCGGACCCGGGAGCAGGACATCGACCGCGCCATCGCCGCCGTCGAGAAGGCCAAGAACCCGGGGATCCACATCTTCATCGCCACCTCCGACATCCACCTGAAGCACAAGCTCATGATGAGCCGGCAGGACGTGCGTGACGCCGCCGTCTGGGCCATCACCCGCGCGAAGCAGCATCTCGACTACGTCGAGTTCTCCGCCGAGGACGCCTCGCGCAGCGATCTCGATTATCTCGTCGAGGTCTTCACGGCCGTCATCGAGGCCGGGGCCCGCGTCATCAACGTCCCCGACACCACCGGCTACGCCATGCCCCACGAGTACGGGGAGCTGTTCCGCATGCTGCGCGAGCGGGTGCCGGGCGCCGACGAGGTGATCTGGAGCGCGCACTGCCACAACGACCTCGGGCTGGCGACCGCCAACTCGCTGTCGGCGGTCGAGAACGGCTGCCGCCAGATCGAGTGCACCGTCAACGGCATCGGCGAGCGCGCCGGTAACACCGCCATGGAAGAGGTCGTGATGGCCATGCGCACGCGCGGCCCGCACTTCGGCGTCGACACCGGCATCGTGTCGCAGGAGATCTACCCGACGAGCCGCCTGGTGACGCAGATCACGGGCCTCGCCGTGCAGGTGAACAAGGCCATCGTCGGCGAGAACGCCTTCGCCCACGAGGCCGGCATCCACCAGGACGGCGTCCTCAAGTACCGGCAGAACTACGAGATCATGAATCCCGAAGACGTCGGGCTGAGCTCGAATCGCCTGGTCCTGGGCAAGCACTCGGGCCGCCACGCGCTGGTGAACCGCATCCGCGAGCTGGGGCTCGACACGACGTCGGTCGACATGAACCGCCTGTTCGACGCCTTCAAGGCGCTCGCCGACGCGAAGAAGACGGTCTACGACGAGGACATCATCGCCCTCGTCGCGCAGGAGTCGGTGCGCCACCCCGGCATCCGCGATCGCTACGAGCTGGTGTACCTGAACGTCACCTCGTCGAGCATGGCCGTTCCCTACGCGACCGTGAAGCTCAGGATCGACGGCGACGAGGTCACCGGCTCGGGCGCCGGCGACGGCATGGTCGACGCCTGCTTCAAGGTGATCGGCGACCTCACCGGGCAGCACCCGCGCCTCGACCGCTACGCCGTGAAGGCGATCACCGGCGGCACCGACGCGCTGGGCGAGGTGAGCTGCCTCCTCACCGAGGACGGCGTCACCGTCACCGGGCAGGGTAGCCACACCGACATCATCCAGGCCAGCGCGCTGGCCTATCTGAACGCGCTGAACAAGCTGGAGTACCGGCGTCTGCACCGCCAGCTGCATCCGCAGGTCGAGGTGGGTCCGTGAGCACGAAGGCGACCATCGCAGTCTTTCCCGGGGACGGCATCGGACCGGAGGTGACGGCCGAGGCGCAGGCCGTGCTCGAGCTGGTGGCGCCGCGCCACGACTTCTCGCTGAGGTTCGATCCGGGCGTCGTGGGCGGCGCCGCGATCGACGCCACCGGCGAGCCGCTCCCCGCTGCGGAGCTCGCCCGCGCCCGGCAGGCCGACGCCGTCCTCCTCGGCGCCGTCGGCGGCCCGAAGTGGGACGACCCGAAGGCGAAGGTTCGGCCGGAGCAGGCGCTCCTCGGGCTGCGCAAGGGCCTCAACGTCTACGCCAACCTCCGCCCCGTGTGGACGGTGCCCGCGCTCGTCGAGTCCTCGACGCTCAAGCCCGAGACGCTCGACGGCGTCGACCTCGTAGTCGTGCGCGAGCTGACGGGTGGCGTCTACTTCGGCAAGCCGAGCGAGCGCCGCGGCGAGGCGCCCAACCGCGAGGCGGTCGACACCATGATCTACGGCGAGGGCGAGGTCGCGCGCCTCATGCACGCGTCCTTCGCGCTCGCGCGCCAGCGGCGGAAGAAGCTGACGTCGGTCGACAAGGCCAACGTGCTCTCGTCGTCGCGCCTGTGGCGCGAGGTCGCGACGGAGGTGTCGCGCGACTACCCCGACGTGCAGTTCGAGCACGTCCTGGTCGACGCCATGGCGATGCATCTCATCCGTCGCCCGAAGGACTTCGACGTCATCGCCACGGAGAACCTCTTCGGCGACATCCTCACCGACGAGGCGTCGATGCTGGCGGGCTCGATGGGCATGCTGCCGTCGGCGTCGCTCGCGGGCGCGCCGACGCCCGGCACGCGCTGCGCGGGGCTCTACGAGCCGATCCACGGGTCGGCGCCCGACATCGCCGGGCAGGACCGTGCGAATCCGCTCGCGGCGATCCTGTCCGCGGCGATGCTCTGCCGCTACTCGCTGGGCTGCGCACCGGCTGCGGCCGCCATCGAGGCCGCCGTCGCCGCCGTGCTCGACGAGGGCCATCGCACGGCCGACCTGGCGCAGGCCGGCGAGACGACGATCGGCTGCCGCGCGATGGGCAAGCTCGTGCGCGATCGGCTGGTGCGGTAGCACCATGGCCGACGACGCACTCACGGTCGCGGTTCTCGGCGCGGCGGGCCTCGCCGGCCGCGAGGTCGTTCGGCTCCTCGACGAGCGCCAGTTCCCCATGCGCGCGCTGCGCCTGCTGGGCTCGCCCCGCACGGCCGGTGCGCCCTTCGAGGAGGGCGAGCGAAGCGGACGCGTCGACCTCGTGCGTGCGGAGGCGTTCGAGGACGTCGACGTCGCGATCTTCTCCGGGGGGCCGGCGCTGGCGGGCGAGTGGGCGGCCGCCGCGACGGCCGCCGGTGCGGCGGTGATCGACACCTCGAGCCGCTTCCGCTTCGACCCGCACATTCCGCTCGTGGTGCCCGAGGTGAACGCGCCGGCGATCGCGGCGTGGCGCGAGCAGGGTATCGTCGCCAGCCCGAGCAGCACGGCGATCGGGCTCGCGGTGGTGCTGGCGCCGATCCTCGCCGAAGCCGGCCTGCGCCGCGTGACCGCCATCACCTACCAGAGCATCGCGCCGCGCGGCCGGCGGGCACTCGACGCGCTCGCGCGCCAGTCGGCGGCGTTGCTGAGCGGCCGGGGCAGCCGCCGCAACAAGCTCGTGCACAACCTCGCGTTCAACGTCGTGCCGCAGGTCGGCGCGCTCGAGCCGGGCGGTGCGACGACGCACGAGGTGCAGGTCCTGGCCGAGGTGCGTCGCGTGCTGGAGCAGCCCGCGCTGCGGCTCCACGTCGGCGCGGCGCGCGTGCCGACCTTCTTCGGCACCGGCATCGACTGCACCATCGAGACGGAGCGCGCGCTGCCGCCCGACGCCGCCGCAGCGCTGCTGCGCGACGCGCGCGGCATCGTGCTGCACCGGGGCGATGCCGATCCGTACCCCACGCCGGCCGACGTCATCGGCACCGGCGCCACCCACGTCGGCCGCGTGCGCATCGATCCCACGGTCGAGCACGGACTCGCGTGTTGGATCGCGATCGACAACGTGGGCAAGGGCAGCGCCCTCAACGCGGTCCAGATCGCCGAGATCCTCGTCCGCGATCACCGCTGACCGGCGCAGCGATGCAGCTGCGCCTGCTCGTGGAGTACGAGGGCACCCGGTACCTCGGGTGGCAGCTGCAACCCGACGGCCCGACGGTGCAGGGCGTGCTCGAGCAGGCCCTGCACACGGCGCTGCGCGAGCGGGTGCGGGTTCGCGGTGCGGGGCGCACCGACGCGGGCGTGCACGCGTGGGGCCAGGTGGCCGCCGCCGCGATCACCACGGCGCCGCCCGACCTCCGCCGTCTGTCGCGCAGCCTGAACGCGCTCACGCCCGACGACGTCGCGATCCGCGAGGTGACCCTGGTCGACGACGCGTTCGACCCGCGGCGCGACGCCAGCAGCCGCGTGTACGAGTACCGCATCTGGCGCGAGTCCGCGCCGTCGGTGTTCTGGCGACGCTGGTGCTGGCACTATCCGCGCCCGCTCGACGTCGCGGCGATGGCGGCGGCGGCGGCGGAGCTCGTCGGCGAGCACGACTTCGCGACCTTCTGCGGCGCCGATCCCGCGGCGCCGGTCCAGTCGACGGTGCGTCGCGTGCTCGCATGCCGATTCGTCGACGAGGGGCCGATTCTCCTCCTGCGCATCGAGGCCACCGCTTTCCTGAAGCACATGGTGCGCAACGTGGTCGGGACGCTCGTCGAGATCGGGCTCGGCGAGCGGCCGGCGACGGCCATGCCGGCCCTGCTCGCAGCGCGCGATCGGACCCGCGCCGGGCAGACGTGCCCGCCCGAGGGACTCGTCCTCGCGGCGGTGCGCTACGGTCCCCGAGGGTCAACCGGCTGACACCGCGTTCAGGCGCGTGCAGTCCCGCGCACGGTATCCCCCGAGTTGCGGGCGCTCGGCGCTGGCACCGGGCTTGCTCGCGTGGAACGCGGTGGTGGTGTGGTGGCGGTCAGCGCGGCGGGTTGCCGCGCCGGGCGGCGCGCCAGATGGCGAGCCGTTCGGCGATGACGCGTTCGTGTCCACGGTCCGTGGGCTCGTAGTACTGGGCCTCGCCCAGCGCCTCGGGCAGGTGGCCCTGCTCGGCGACCGCATCCGGCTGGTCGTGGGCGTACTGGTAGCCCGCGCCGTAGCCGAGCCCCTTCATGAGCGGCGTCGGCGCGTTGCGGAGATGCATGGGCACGGGCAAGGCACCGCTGCGTTCGACCTCCGCGGCGGCGGCGTTCATGGCCACGTAGGCGGCGTTCGATTTGGGGCAGGTGGCGAGGTAGGTCGCCGCCTGCGCGAGCGGGATGCGGCCCTCGGGCAGGCCGACGAAGTGGACGGCGTCCTTCGCGGCGAGCGCGAGCGCGAGCGCCTGCGGCTCGGCGTTGCCGACGTCCTCGGCCGCGAAGATCACCATGCGCCGGGCCACGAAGAGCGGGTCCTCGCCCGCAGCGAGCATCCGCATGAGCCAGTAGACGGCGGCGTCGGGGTCGCTGCCGCGCATGCTCTTGATGAACGCGGAGACGACGTTGTAGTGCTCCTCGCCGCCCTTGTCGTAGCGCAGCGCGCGCTGCTGCGCGGCCTCTTCGAGGAGCGCGAGGTCGAGGGTGCGCGTGCGGCGTCCCGCGGCGATGCGGCCCGCGACCTCGAGGGTGCCGAGCGCGACGCGCGCGTCGCCCTGGGCGTGGTCCAGAAGGAAGCCGCGCGCGTCACCCGCGAGCGTCAGCCGCTGGCCGCCGAGCCCGCGCTCCGCGTCGGCGAGCGCGCGGTCGACGAGGTCGCCCAGGTCGTCCGCCGCGAGGGGCTCCAGCACGAGCACGCGGCTGCGCGAGAGCAGCGCCGGGATCACCTCGAAGGACGGGTTCTCGGTGGTGGCGCCGATCAGGATGACGGTGCCCGCCTCGACGTGCGGCAGGAAGGCGTCCTGCTGCGCCTTGTTGAGGCGGTGGATCTCGTCGACGAACAGCACGGTGGGCCGGCCGCTGCGGCGCAGCTCGTCGGTGGCCTGGTCGATGATCTGGCGCAGCTCCTTGATGCCGTGGAGCACGCCGGAGAAGGACGCGGTGGGTGCGTTGCTGGCTGCCCCGAGCAGGCGCGCGAGCGTCGTCTTGCCGGTCCCGGGCGGGCCCCAGAGGATGAGCGACTCGAGCGTGCCCGCGGCGAGCAGGTCGTGCAGGACGCGACCCGGCGCGAGCAGGTGGCGCTGGCCGACGAACTCCGCGACCGTCCGCGGCCGCATCCGCTCGGCGAGCGGGGCATGCGCGGCGGGAGGCCGGGGCGCGGGATCCGGACGCGAGAAGAGCTCGGGCTGCTGCGCCATGACGTCTCGTGTAGCACGCGGGTTTCGGACTGGAACAGGCATGGGGTGCGTGGTACGTCTGCGCCCCGCCTGGGGGTGGAGATGGGGCGCATCCGGACCGTCGGCCTGGTGGTGAAGCGCGACCGGCCCCGTGCCGTGCGTCTCGCGCAGCGCCTGCACGCGTATCTGCGGCGCCGGCGTATCGCCGTCGTGGTCGACGACTCGGGCGCGCCGGAAGCGCCGCCGCGCCCGAAGAGCGCCCGCCCGCAGCGGGTGGACCTCATCGTCGTGCTGGGCGGCGACGGGACGCTCCTCTCGGTCGCCCGCCGCGCCGACCAGCACACGCCGATCCTGGGCGTCAACATGGGCGAGCTCGGCTATCTCACCGAGATCGCCGAGGCCGAGGCGCTGCCGATGCTCCAGCGCGTGCTCGCCGGCGACTACGAAGTCGAACGCCGCATGATGCTGCGCGCCGAGCTCGAGCGCCCGGGGGCGCCTCGGCAGCGGTGGCGGGCGCTGAACGACGTCGTCATCGCCAACGGCGCGCGCGCCCGCATCATCCGCTTCACGATGCTGGTCGACGGCCTGCCGCTGGCGGAGTACCGCGCCGACGGCGTCATCGTCGCGACGCCGACCGGCTCGACGGCGTATTCGCTGTCGGCCGGCGGGCCGATCGTCGAGCCCACCGTCGAGGTCATCCTCGTGTCGCCGATCTCGCCGCACACGCTGACGAACCGGCCGATGGTCCTGCGGCCCGACTCGGTCGTTCGCCTGGAGGTCGCGCCGCGGCAGCAGGACGTGGTGCTCACGGTCGACGGGCAGGAGGGCATGGCCCTCGAGGGGGGCGACGCGATCGTCGTGCGGCGTGCCCGGACGGCGGTGTCGCTGATCCGCTCGCCGGATCGCACCCACTACGACGTGCTGCGCTCGAAGCTGGGCTGGGGCACGAACCACGGAGGCGGTCATGCTGCGCGCGCTGCGCGTCTCTGATCTCGCGATCATCGACGAGATCGAGCTCATCCTCGAACCCGGGTTCAACGTCGTCACGGGCGAGACGGGCGCGGGCAAGTCGATCCTGCTCCAGGCGCTCGACGTCGCGCTCGGCGGTCGTCCCGACGCGGATCTCGTGCGCACGGGCAAGGACGAGGCCGTCGTCGAGGCGTTGTTCACCGACGTCCCCGAGGCGGCGCGCGAGGTCCTGAAGGCCGGCGGGCTCCCCGGCCAGGACGGCGGCGACGACCTCGTGATCCGCCGGGTGATCGCGGCCGGAGGCCGCACGCGCTGCTACGTGAACGGCTCGATGGGCACGCTGGCGCTGCTGCGCGACCTCGCGCCGCACCTCGTCCGCGTCTACGGCCAGGACGAGCACCAGGCGCTGCGCCGGGTGGAGAGCCACCGCGAGCTGCTCGACGCCGCCGGCGGTCTCGCCAGCACGGTCGAGGAGATGCGCCGCCGTCACGCCACGTACACGGCGGCGAAGCAGGCGTTGGAAGACGCGAAGAAGAGCCGCGCCGCCGTCACCGAGCGCGCCGAGCTGCTGCGCTTCCAGGCCGAGGAGCTGGCGAAGTCGAACCCGGAGGCCGGGGAAGAGGCGGCGCTCACGGCGGAGCGCACGCGTCTCGCGCACGCCGAGCGGCTCGGCATGCTCGCCGGCTCGGCCGAGCGCACGCTGTACTCCGACGACGGCGCGGCGGTCGACGCCATCGGGCGCGCGCTCGGCTTCCTGCGCGAAGCGGAGAAGGTCGATGCGGCCGTCGAGCCGGTGCGTACCCTCGTCGAAGGCGCGCTCGCCGAGCTCGAGGAGGCCGGCGCCGCGCTGGGCAAGTACACGCGCGGTCTCCAGCACGATCCGGCGCGGCTCGAGCAGGTCGAGGACCGGCTCGCGGAGCTGGGCCGTCTCAAGCGCAAGTACGGCGTCGGCATCGACGAGCTGGTGCATCGCCGCGACCAGGTCGTGCTCGAGCTCCAGGCGCTCGAGCGCGGCGACGAGGCGCTCGACGAGCTGGTCGCCACGCTCGACGCTGCCGAGCGCGATGCGCGCGAGTGGGCGAAACGGCTGTCGGTCGAGCGGCGGCGCGTGGCGATGTCGCTCGAGCGCTCGCTCGTCGCCGAGCTGAAGCAGCTCTCGTTCGACGGCGCGCGGTTCCAGGTCCGCTTCACCGAGGGCGAGAACAAGCCCCTGTGGCCGACCGGGTGGGACGAGGTCGAGTTCTATCTCGCCGCCAACCGCGGCGAGGAGCTCCGCCCGCTGGCGAAGGTGGCGTCGGGCGGCGAGCTGTCGCGCATCATGCTCGCCCTGAAGACGCTCACCGCGGCCGAGGAGCACGGCGCGACGCTGATCTTCGACGAGGTCGACGCCGGCGTCGGCGGGGCCGTCGCCGAGACCATCGGCAAGAAGCTCCGCCAGCTGGGGCGTCGCCGCCAGGTGCTGAACGTCACGCACCTGCCGGTGATCGCCGCCTTCGCGGAGCATCACGTGATGGTGGCGAAGGACGTGGTGGAGGGACGCACGGTCTCGTCGGCCAAGCCGCTCTCGAACTCGGAGCGGGTGACGGAGCTGGCGAGGATGCTGGGTGGCGCGCGGCTGACGCGCGAGGCGCAGGAGCACGCGGAAGAGCTGCTGCGTCAGGGTGGAAATCGGCCGGGTTGACCGGGGTGGGCCCTTCGCGGTAGCCGACCCGACCCGACCGAGAAGGAGGACCGATGCTCGCAGGACGTCTCACCCTGCTGGCCGGGGCCCGCAGCGCGGCCTGGCCGGCGGCGACGGCGCTGGTCGCGATCGCGGCCGCCGTGGCGCTCCACGGCGCGTGGAGCGCCCGCAAGGCAACCGAAGAGGAGCTCGCACAGATCCGCGCGCGGCTGGCCGAGAAGCGGACGCTGGTGCGACGCCAGCAGCAGGAGATCGTGCAGCTGTCGGGGCAGGTGGACCGCGTGGCGAAGCTGGTCGGCGGTGCGCGTGAGCGCGCGGCCCAGCTTCGCCGGGCGGCCCACCTCGAGGAGAGTCGCGAGCCCGAGCAGTCGCCGCTGAAGGTCCTGACGGGGCTCGTGCCCGGCGGCCCGCTGTGGACCGAGGAGGGCGGCCGGGCCTTCGAGCAGCTCGCGGTGGTGGAGTCGCAGTCCGCCGCGCTGAGCGAGTCGGTGAGCCTCCTGTCGGCGCTCCTCAAGAATGCGCGTGTGCAGGGCGACGGCCTGCCGACGCGTTGGCCCGTGCGGGGCGAGGTCTCGTCGAGCTTCGGGACCCGTGCCGTGAGCCACGGCGCGGGCTTCCACCGCGGCGTCGACATCCGGGCCCGCTACGGCACGCCGGTGACCGCGTCCGCCGGCGGACAGGTCGTCTTCAGCGGCGCCATGAGCGGCTACGGAAGCATGGTGGTCGTCGATCACGGCAACGACGTGAAGACGCTCTACGCCCATCTCTCCGCGATCTATGCGACCGAGGGCCGTCGTATCCGCCGCGGCGACGTCATCGGCGCCGTCGGCACGAGCGGCCGCTCGTCGGGCCCGCACCTGCACTACGAGGTTCGCGTCGGCGGCGAGCCGATCGACCCCGCCTGCTATCTCCAGTCGGCCAGCCGCGCCCAGCACGACCGCCTGGCGCCGGCGCTCTTCATGGCGGGAGGCTGAAACCCGCGTCCGCGTTGACCGTCTGGGAGAGGGCGGCTATATCGGCGGTCCTCGCACCACCGCCCGTATCCATCCCATCGATCTGTGGGGCCGTAGCTCAGTTGGGAGAGCGCTTGAATGGCATTCAAGAGGTCGTGGGTTCGACTCCCATCGGCTCCACTCCACTTCTCGCGGGCGTGGAAGAGTTCGCCGTCCTGTGCTGCTTCGGTTGAGGCGGGGTCGTCTTCGCGGTGCCCGAGAACCCCGGACTCGTGACCGTGCTCGGTACCTGGGCCGTAACGGGCTACTGACGGCCCACGAGGGCGACGCGCTCGCGCCGCATGGGGGGCGGGGTGCGTCACGGCGGCACAGGGATCGCCGTGCCTGCGCGCTTCGAGGCGCGGCATGTGGGGGTCGAACGATCCGCATCGGGCCGGGCCGGGCGTGGCGCCGCCGCCTGCGGCGAGAGCATGGCCCGCTGCGCGGTCGCCCTGCGATGCTGCCGATGCGCCCGCTCATCCATGGGTGAGTGCCGTGGTCTTGCTAGCTGGAAGAGTGGGCGCCGCGGTCGACACCGCCGCGTGTGGTACCACCTCGTCTCCTCCGCCACGGAAATGCCGGCTTTGCGCCGGTTCGCCCCGGGATGAGTGCGTGCGGCTCGCGCACGACAGGGGCATGCGCCTTGCAAAAGGCGCGAGGCCAACCGGACCGTATGTCTGCCCGCATTCGCGACATCCTTCACGCAGAAACGCGTACGCTGGTCGTCGAGCGCACGACCGCCATCCTCTACATCGCCGTCGCGTCGGTGCTGCTGAGTCTGCTCGCGGAGGCGGACCGGGCGCCGGAGTTCCAGCGGCTGGCGCTCGGCCTGAAGCTCGGCGCGGCGGTGCTCTACGTCGGGGCGCTGGTCGCGCTGCGCGTGGTGCGCAAGCGCTCCTGGCGAGTCGTCGTCGGGACGGCCGTCGTCGGCGCGGCGCTGCCGTGCGTGGTCGTGGGCACGATCGGCGCGGAGCTCGGGGACCATCTGATGGCGGGCCTGTCGTCGACGATCATCGTGATCGGCGCCGCGGTGATCGTCCCCTGGGGGCTCGCGACCCAGTGCGTGCTCGTGGCCATCGCCGTTCTCGCCATGCTGCCGAACGTGTCGGCGCTTCCGCCGAACCTCCTCGCGGCGGTGTTCTGCGCCTTCGGCGCGTCGCTCTACGTGGCGGCGACGCTCGACCGTCACCGCCTCGAGCGCAAGGCGACGGAGCTGCTACGGGCGAGCGAGCAGGCGGTGCTCGAGCGGGTGGCCGCCGACGCCGGCCTCTCGACCATCCTCGACGAGATCCTCGCGATGCTGGCGGTGCAGCTCCCGGCGGTACGCGCGGCGCTCTTCCTGGTCGACGGCGACGGCTGCCTGCGCGCGGGCGCCGCGAGCGGCATCGCGGAGGTGAGCGTGGCGGGCGTCGCCGGCATGCGACCGGCCTCGGACCTCCAGGCCGGGCGCATCCTGCGCGAGCGCGTGGTGGCGTCGGACGCCCGCGGCGAGGCGCGCTGCCGGCCGTTCCAGGCGCTGCTCGAGCGCGAGGGCCTCGCTGCCTGCTGCACGCTGCCGATCACGACCGCGTCGGGGCGGACGCTCGGTCTGCTGTTCGCAGCGACGACCGAGCCGCAGGAGCCGAGCCCGGCCGAGGTCGATCTGCTGGTGGGCGCCGCGCGCCTCGCCCGCGTCGCCATCGAGCGGCGCCGTGCGCACGAGGAGCTCGCCCGGCACGTCGACACGATCGAGGCCGCGCGGGCGCAGGCCGAGCGCCAGGCGGCGCAGCTGCGCGAGCAGGCCGCCGAGCTGGCCTCGGCGCGCGACGAGGCACTCGCCTCGACCCGCGCGAAATCCGAGTTCCTCGCGAACATGAGCCACGAGATCCGCACGCCGCTGAACGGCATCATCGGCATGACCCAGATCCTCGTCGACGCCGACCTGCCCGCGGAGGAGCGCGGCTTCGCGCTCACCGTGCAGCGCTGCGGCGAGCATCTCCTCGGGGTCATCAACGACATCCTCGACTTCTCGAAGATCGAGGCCGGCAAGCTGACCATCGAGCACGTCGATCTCGATCTCGGCACCGTGGTCGAGGAGGTCGCGGAGCTGTTGGCGTCGCGCGCCGACGAGAAAGGGCTCGAGCTGCTGGCGATCCTGCCGCCCGCGCTCCAGGTCGGCGTGCGCGGCGATCCGTCGCGGCTGCGCCAGGTGCTCGTGAACCTCGCCGGCAACGCCATCAAGTTCACGCCGCGGGGGGAGGTCGTCCTCGAGGCCGCGCTTCTCTACCAGACCGCGACCCACCTGCGCGTGCGCCTGTCCGTGCGCGACACCGGGACCGGCATCCCGAAGGAGCGCCAGGCGGCGATCTTCGAGAGCTTCACGCAGGCGGACGGCAGCACGACGCGCCAGCACGGCGGCACCGGCCTGGGCCTCACCATCTGTCGCCAGCTCACCGAGCTGATGGGCGGCGAGATCGGCGTCGAGAGCGAGCCGGGGAAGGGCAGCACGTTCTGGATCGAGCTGTCGCTGGAGAAGGCCGCCGGCCTGCCGGCTCCGGTGCGGCCGGTGGTGCTCGAGGGGCTGCGCGTCCTCGTCGTCGACGACAATGCGACGAACCGCTTCATCGTGCAGCAGGCGGTGGCGTCGTGGGGCTGCGTGGTCGACGAGGTAGACGGGGGCAGCGCCGCGGTCGCGCGCCTGCGTGCGGCGGCCGCCGCCGGCACGCCGTTCGATCTCGTCGTCCTCGACATGCAGATGCCGGACGTCGACGGCGCGGCGACCGCCCGTCTGGTGCGCTGCGATCCGGCCATCTCGACGACGCCGATCATCCTGCTGTCGTCGATCGGCGCGGTGCGGAGCGCGAGCGCGTTCCGCGCGATGGGCTTCGACGCAGCGCTGACGAAGCCGGTGCGGCAATCGGCGCTCTTCGACGCCATCGCCGAGGTGCTCGGCCGGCAGCCCGCGGCCGGACCGGTGCGCCACGCGCCGAAGGAGGCGCTACCCGCCGCCGCCGTGTCGCTGGGGCTGCGCGTCCTCCTCGTGGAGGACAACCCGGTGAACCAGGCCGTCGCCGTGCAGATGTTGCAGCGTCAGCTGGGCTGCGAGGTCGACACCGCGCACGACGGCCGCGAAGCGGTCGCCGCGGTCGCGCGGGCCGCCTACGACGTCGTCCTGATGGACGTGCAGATGCCCGAGATGGACGGCTTCGCCGCCACAGCGGAGATCCGCCGCAACGAGGCCGCGGGGGCACGCCTGCCGATCATCGCGATGACCGCGCACGCTCTCGAAGGCGACCGCGAGCGCTGCCTCGCGGCCGGTATGGACGACTACCTGTCGAAGCCGGTGCAGCGTGCCCGCCTGGTGGAGAAGCTGGCCGCGTGGGGGCCGGCTCGCGCCCATGCTCCGGGTCCGAGGCGCATGTCCGTCCCGGCGCGGGCGACTCCCGAGCCGGGGGCCCTACCGACGGCGGAGCTGTCGGTGCTCTGTGCCGAGCTCGATCGTCAGGCGCGCGGCGGTGCGCTCGACGCCGCCCGGGAGACGGTCCTGCGCGCGCAGCGCGAGCTGGACCGGCTGCGCATCGCCCTCGACGAGCGGGAGCTGGCCGCGCACGACTGACGCCCGTCGCGCCGGCGCGTGCTTGCGACTCCGCCGGTCTTCACGGTAACTCCAGAGGAATCGCCGCGCCCGGCGCCGAGTCCATGCCGCCGTCCGAATCCGCACCGACCCGGCCCGCCGCGCCCCCCCGCGGGCGCGACCGGCTCGCCGCCGCCCTCGGAGCTCCGTCGCGCCGAGCGATGCTGCGGGCGCTGCGCCCGCGCCGCGACGATCTCGGCATGGCCGACGTCCAGCGCCTCGCCGCCCGCCTGGCGGCGCTGGACGAGCCGCGGCAGCCGCTGCGGGTCGCCGTCCTGCGCACCTATGCGAGCGAGCCGCTGGCGCCGTACTGGCGCTTCGAGGCGCTGCTCCAGGGCTTCGACCTCGCGCTCTACGACGCCCCGTACGGCGCGCTCCTGCAGGAGTGTCAGCCGGGCTCCGGGCTCGCCGCCCACGAGCCCGACGTCACCTGCCTGCTCCTGCGCTGGGAGGACGTCGACCCGCGGCTCGCGGGACCGGTGATGGCGGGGAACGGGGCGCAGCGCGCCCGCCTCGTCGACGACGCCGTCGCGCGCGTCGAGCAGCTCCTCGCCGCCGTGCGGGGTCTCGTGCCGGGCCTCGTCGTGGTGACGCTGCTGCCGCCCTTCGCGGGGCCGGAGCTGGGCGCGTTCGACGCCATGGCGGCGGACTCCGAGGCCGCGTTCCGCGGCGCCCTGAAGGCGCGGCTCGCCGAGCGTGTCGCCGCCGCGCTGCCGTCGGTCTACCTCTGTGACCTCGACGCGCTCGTGGATCAGCTCGGCCGGCGTGGCGCGTTCGAGGCGCGCATGTGGCACATGGCGCGCTTCCCGTTCTCGGTCGCCGGCGCGCAGTCGCTGGTGCGGCGCCTGCTCGCCTACGGCGTCCTCCTGAAGCAGCCGAAGGCCAAGGTGATCGCGCTCGACGCCGACAACACGCTCTGGGGCGGGATCGTGGGCGAGGACGGCCCGGACGGCATCAAGCTCGGTCCCGACTACCCCGGCTCGGGCTTCGTCGCGTTCCAGCGTCGCCTGCTCGCCTATCAGCAGCGCGGCTTCCTCCTCGTCCTCAACTCGAAGAACAATCCCGACGACGTGCAGGAGATCCTGACCGGGCACCCGCACCAGGTGCTGCGGCCCGAGCACTTCGCCGCCGTGCGTGTGAACTGGCAGCCGAAGCCGCAGAACCTGCGCGAGCTCGCCCGGGAGCTCAATCTCGGGCTCGAGGCGTTCGTCTTCGTCGACGACAGCGATCACGAGTGCGGCCACGTCGAGGCCGAGCTGCCGCAGGTGACCGTCGTGCAGACGCCGCACGATGCGCTCCTCGTGGCGGAGATCCTGGAGGATCTGCCGCAGCTGGAGATCCTCGGGCTCACCGCCGAGGACCGTGCCCGCACGGCGATGTACGCGCAGGAGCGCGAGCGCAAGGAGCGGCAGGCCGCGGTGGGCAACCTGGAGGAGTACCTCCAGAGCCTCGACATGGTGATGACCGTCGGCCTCGACGACCCGCGGCACGCGCCGCGCATCGCGCAGCTGACGCAGAAGACGAACCAGTTCAACGTCACCACCCGCCGCTACACCGAGGCCGACATCCGCGCGCGCATGGGCGACCCGGCCTGGATCGTCGCCCACTTCTCGCTCGCCGACGCGTTCGGCGACAGCGGCCTCGTCGGCGTCACCATGCTGCAGGTGGACGGCGACACGGCCGACGTCGACACCCTGCTCATGTCCTGTCGCGTGATCGGCCGCGGCGCGGAGACCGCGTTCCTGGGCCATCTCCTCGACGAGCTGGCGCGCCGGGGAGTGCGCACGGTGCGCGCCGCCTTCGTGCCGACGCCGAAGAACGCGCTCGTCGCGCGCTTCTGGGACGACCACGGCTTCACGCCGGCGGGCGAGGGCGCCTATACGCTCGACCTGGGCGCACGTCCCCCTCGCACGCCGCCGCCGATCCGCATCCGGCGCGACGATCCCGCGTCCCTCGCGAGCTGACGCGAGGGTCAGGCGGCCGGCGCCGGTCCGGTGCGGCGGCCGCCGAGGGCGCGGAGCGCGCCGCGCAGGAAGCGGAAGAGCAGCGCCAGCAGCACGATCGCGCCGACCAGCAGCACGGCGACGAGACCGGCGGCGAGGAACGGATGCGCGAGCGCGAGCCAGGTGAGGCCGACGGCGGCGGCGTCCTCGCCCAGGCTGAGCGTCCAGTTCGTGAACGGCTCGGGGCTGACGTTCACCGCGGCGCGCGTCGACGCCTTGGCGCCGTGGGCGGTGAGCGCGACGCCGCCGGCGAGCAGGGCGGCGACGAGCGGCCACGGCTCGGGCACGGTGCTCACCGCTGCGAACGCGAGCAGCGCGGCGGCGGGCGGGCGGATCAGCGTGTGGGCGACGTCCCAAGCCGTGTCGACGATCGGCAGCTTGTCGGCGACGAACTCGACGGCGAACAGCACCGTCGCGAGGACGATCACGGCGGGGTGCGCGAGCGGCAGGAGCGGCGCCGGCAGCGTCACCACGCCGTACTCGTGCAGGAGCCCCAGCGTGGCGACGGTCGCATAGATGTTGAGCCCCGAGGCGAAGGCGGTGCCGAGCACGAGGCCGAGGCTCTGGATCGTCTCCACGACCCGTTCCGGTTAGCGTGCCGCGGCCCGGGCCGCCAGGGGCCACGGCGGCGGCCGGGCCTACGGACGGCCCGGGCCGCGCCGCGGCGGACGTCAGGCGAAGGTCGAGAAGTAGGGCAGGGACGCCGCGGTCTGCGCGATCGCATCGCGCCCCGCGAGCAGCTCGCCGGTCGAGTCCCAGGTTCCCGCCAGGAGCTGGGAGCGGGGGCCTTCGGGAATCGTCACCGGCACGACCAGGTCGCCGGTGCTGATCGTCCCCGCCGCGAGGTCGAGGCGGAACTCGGCCGCCGGTTCGGCCTCGGCGCGGGCCATGAGCGCGCGCACGCCGGCTTCGTCGGCGACGGCGCAGGGGATGCCGAGTGCCAGGCAGTTGCCGAAGAAGATCTCGGCGAACGACTCGCCGACGATCGCCTGGATGCCCTTGCCCCAGCGCATGATCGCCTGCGGGGCGTGCTCGCGCGACGACCCGCAGCCGAAGTTGCGGTTGGCGAAGAGGATGCGGCCGCGCGCGAAACGCGGGTCGTCGAAGGGATGCGGCTGGCCCTTCGCGGCCGTCTGCGCGCGGTCGTCCTCGAACGCGTGCGCCCCGAGCCCGTCGAAGACGACGCAGCGAAGGAAGCGTGCGGGGATGATGCGGTCGGTGTCGATGTCGTGGCCGCGGACCGGGACGGCCGGGCCGATGACGACGGTGCGCTTCGAATCGTCCATGTCAGCGGGCCTCCTGCGGGATGTGGAACACCTGACGGGCGTCCGCGACCTCGCCCGCGATCGCCGCCGCGGCGACCATGACCGGCGACATCAGGAGCGTGCGGCCGGTGGGCGAGCCCTGGCGGCCCTTGAAGTTGCGGTTCGACGAAGAGGCGCAGAGCTGCGCGCCCTCGAGCTTGTCGGGGTTCATCGCGAGGCACATCGAGCAGCCGGCCTCGCGAAACTCGAAGCCGGCCTCGCGGAAGACGTCGTCGTAGCCGCGGCGGACGAGCTCGTTGCGGACCGCCTGCGAGCCCGGGACGATCAGCGCCTTCACGTGCGGGGCGACCTTCAGACCGCGACCCTGGATGTGGCGCACCACCTCCTCGAAGTCGGAGACGCGGCCGTTCGTGCACGAGCCGATGAACGCGACGTCGATCTTCGTGCCGAGGATCGGCGCGCCCGGTCGCAGCTGCATGTACTGGTAGGCCTCGTCGATGAGCGCCCGCTCCTCGGCCTCGAACTGCTCCGGCCGGGGCAGGGGCGCGCCGATCGGCGTCGACTGCGCGGGGGTGATGCCCCAGGTGACGACGGGCTCGATGTCCTCGCCGCGCAGCGTGACGACGTCGTCGTAGTGCGCGTCGGCGTCCGAGCGCATGGAGTCCCACCACGCCACGGCGCGATCCCAGGCGGAGCCCTTCGGCGCGTAGGGGCGTCCCTGGAGATAGGCGTAGGTCGTCTGGTCGGGATTCACGTAGCCGCAGCGCGCGCCGCCCTCGATCGACATGTTGCAGACGGTCATGCGCTCCTCCATGGAGAAGCGGTCGAAGACCTCGCCGGCGTACTCGTAGGCGTAACCGACGCCGCCCTGCACGCCGAGCTCGGCGATGATCGCGAGGGCCACGTCCTTGGCGTAGACGCCGGGGCGCAGGCGACCCGTCACCTCGATACGGCGCACCTTCAGGCGGTCGAGCGCGAGACACTGCGTCGCCAGCACGTCGCGCACCTGCGACGTGCCGATGCCGAAGGCGATGGCGCCGAAGGCCCCGTGCGTCGAGGTGTGCGAGTCGCCGCAGCAGATCGTCATGCCCGGCTGGGTGAGGCCCTGCTCGGGGCCGATGACGTGCACGATCCCCTGCTCGCCGCCCGTGGGCGCGAAGAAGCGGATGCCGTGCTCGGCGACGTTCTTCTCCAGCTCGACCAGCATCTCCTCGGCGAGCGCGTCGGCGAGCGGGCGCGTCTGGCGGTGCGTCGGGACGATGTGGTCGACGGTCGCGAACGTGCGCTCGGGGTGGAGGACGGAAAGGCCCCGCTGGCGGAGCATCGAGAAGGCCTGCGGCGACGTCACCTCGTGGATGAGGTGGAGGCCCATCAGCACCTGGTACTGCCCGGACGGCAGCCGGCGCACCGTGTGGCGTTCGAACACCTTGTCGTACAGCGTCTGTCCCATCGGACCTCCTCCGGTCTCTCGCGTGTCGGCGTGGTCGGTGACGGCTCTGCGGTCACGTCGCGTCGGCTACTTCTCGTCGGCGGCATAGGCCTCGAGGCGCGTCGCCAGCTCGCCGCTGAAGCGGGTGAAGGCGTCGAGCTGGGCGGGATCGAGATCCATCCAGATGGCGTCGATCGCGGCGCGCCGGCGCTCGCGCAGGCCGTCGAGGGTGCGCGTGCCCTTCGCCGTCGGCACGTAGCGGCGCTGGCGGCCGTCGTCGCGGGCCACGCTCACCGACACCAGCTTCTTGTCGAGCAGCTGCCGGATCGTGCGCGACACGGCCGCCGCCGACGTCTCGCGGCGGCGGGCGAACAGCGACGGCATGAAGTGCTCGGTCGCGATCTGCTCCAGCACGCGCCACTGCTCCTCGGTGAGCCCGACCGCCTGCGCCAGCTGCACGCGGCGCCGCCGGAAGAGCTCGGCGAGGCGCTGGAGCTGGACGATGGCTCCGTGCACGGCGTCTGGAGATGGCTTCACGCTGGCAAATGATTAACTATGGTTAAGTATCGGAGTCAAGGCCGCCGGCGCTGCCGGGTGCGACCGGGCAGGCACGGTCGCCACACCCCTCGTGCACGTGGGCGCCGGCGGGCCGTGCGCCTCGCTCCGGTACCGGCCCTCTGCTAGCCACGGTTCGCCATGCGCCGCCGCTGTTCCGTTCGCTCGACCATGTCGCGGCGCTGCCACGCGTCCAGGGCGCACTGAGCGTGGGGCACGATCCGACCGCCCTCGTGCTCGCGGCGACGGGAACGTTGCTGCTCGTCGCGACGCTCGTGAGCCCGGTGTCGCAGCGCCTCGGCGTGCCGGCGCTCGTGCTGTTCATCGTCCTCGGCATGATCGCCGGCTCCGACGGGCTCGGCGGCATTCCGTTCGACGACTACGCCTTCGCCTTTCGCATCGGCTCGATCGCGCTCGTGCTGATTCTCTTCGACGGCGGTCTCAATACGCCGCTCGCGGTGTTGCGGGGCGTGGTGGCCCGCGCCGTTTCGCTCGCCACGCTCGGCGTGGTGATCACGGCGGCGGTGGTGGCCGGGGCCGGGATCCTCGTCGGCCTGCCGGTGCCGCTCGCGGTGCTGGTGGGTGCCGTGGTGTCGTCGACCGATGCGGCCGCGGTCTTCTCCGTCCTGCGGGGAAGCGGCGTGCGTCTCGAGGAGCGCACGAACGCCACGGTCGAGGTCGAGTCGGGCCTCAACGATCCGATGGCGGTCGTGCTGACGACGGTGGCGGCGCGGGTCGTGCTCGGGGAGGCGCAGCTCGGCGTCGACACCGTGCTGTTCGTGCTCCAGGAGTTCGTGGTCGGCGTCGTCGGCGGCCTCCTGTTCGGCGGCCTCGGGCGTCTGATCCTGCCGGGCGCGACGCTGCCGGCCGCGGGGCTCTATCCGGTCGTGACGGTGGGGCTGGCGTTCCTCGCGTACGGCGCGACGACGCTGGTCGACGGCAGCGGCTTCCTCGCGGTGTACGTCGCGGCCATCGTCATCGGCGCGGGGCCGCTGCCGTACCGTGCGGGGGTGCGCCGCGTCCACGACGGGCTCGCCTGGCTCGCGCAGCTCTCGATGTTCCTGCTGCTCGGGCTCCTCGTCTCGCCGTCGCGGCTCTGGCCGTTGGCCGACGAGGGGCTGATCCTCGGGCTGACGCTCGCGTTCGTCGCCCGGCCGCTCGCCGTGCTCGTGTCGCTGGCGCCGTTTCCCACGCCGTGGCGGGAGCGGGGGTTCATCGCCTGGGTCGGGCTGCGCGGCGCAGTGCCGATCGTGCTCGCGATCTATCCGGTGCTGGGCGGCGCGCACCGCGGCGAGGAGATATTCCACCTCGTCTTCTTCATCGTGCTGGTATCGAGCCTGATTCCGGGGGCCACCGTGTCGCTCGTCGCCCGTCGGCTCGGGCTCACGATGGGCGGCCCGGAATCGCCCACGGCGACGGTCGAGCTGGTCTCGCACCGGGACTACCGCGGCGAGTTCGTCTGGTTCCACGTCGATGCCGCGTCGGCGGTGGCGGGGGCGCCGGTCCGCGACCTGCCGATCCCGGAGGCGTGCGTGCTCGTGCTCGTGCTGCGTGGGGATCGGGTGATCGCGCCGCGCGGCGACACCGAGCTGCGGGCAGGGGACCACGTCTGCGTCTTCGTGACGCCGGAGCACCGGACGCTGCTGGATCTCCTCTTCGGCCGCGAGGTGTGAGTCCAGGCAACGGCCGACGCGCGCGTCAGCGCTTCGGATGCGTCTCGGAGGTGACGCGGCTGTTGGGCTCGACGGAGTGCACCAGCCAGACGTTGCCGCCGATGATCGAGTGCGCACCGATGACCGTGTCGCCGCCGAGGATGGTCGCGCCGGCGTAGATCGTGACGTGGTCCTCGATGGTCGGGTGGCGCTTCGTGCCCCGATTGGCGGCGCCGCCGCGCTCGAGGCTGAGCGCCCCCAGCGTCACGCCCTGGTAGATCTTCACGTGCCTGCCGATCGCCGACGTCTCGCCGATGACGACGCCGGTGCCGTGGTCGATGAAGAACGACTCGCCGATCTCGGCGCCGGGATGGATGTCGATACCGGAGCACGAGTGCGCGTGCTCGGTCATGATCCGCGGCAGCATCGGCACCCCGCGCCGGTGCAGCTCGTGCGCGATGCGGTGCACGGTGATCGCCTCGATGGAGGGGTAGCTGAAGATCACCTCCTCGACGCTGTTCGCGGCCGGGTCGCCCTGGAAGGCGGCGAGGACGTCCTTCGAGAGGAGAGCGCGCAGCGTGGGGATGGTGCGCAGGAAGTCGATCGTGACCTGCCGCGGCCAGTCGGGGTCGTTCGGGGTCCCGGTGGTGCGGAAGCCCTCGTAGCTGGCGGCGCGCCGGATCTGCTCCACGAGCATCTCGTGCGCCGGATAGAGGTGGGCCGAGACGGCGTAGCGCAGCTTGTCCGGGTCGAGGTGGCCGGTGGCGTAGTAGCCGAGGTACATGACCGCCTTCAGGTGGTTCAGGGCCTCGATCACCTGGCGCTTGTTCGGGAGTTGCGCACTGCTCAGGCTGTCGATGAGGCGTCCCTCGGCATAGCTGTCGGCCACCTGACCGATGACCTCCTCGAGCTCGCCCGCGTGCTGTGTCGGCATCCCTGGAACCCCCTGTGTGATGGTCGGGATCCGTGTTAGCCGGGGCCTCCTGCAGGGGCAAACCTCGGCTCGGGGCCGATTTTTCGCTCGCAAGCGTGCGCGGGTTGGTTTATCCTCCGGCCCGATGCGCAGGTTCATCGCGCCCCTCGTCCTGGTCGTCGTCGTCGGTGCCGCCGTGCACGCCGAGGACGTCAACATCCAGCAGATCACGCCGATCAACACGGGCGTGCAGCAGGGCATCGAGGTGCTGCACCCCGCCGCGCCCGTGCAGGGCGTGCAGGAAGTGACGGCGGTCGCGTCGCAGGACGTCGAGCCCAACGTCGTCCCGACCGGTGCCGAGCGCACCGCGAAGACGGCGGGCAAGGTGGCGCTGGGCGTCCTCTCGGCCGGCGTATCCCTCGGCGCCGCCGCCGCGATGCTCATGTTCCTCTGACCCGTAGCGATCATCGGGGCAGGGTGGATTTCGTCCCGGTAATCGGTTAGACGCTTCCCGTCCTCGAGGGGTTGCGCGTCCTGGGGACGCGCTCCGAGGCCCCACCCGCATGCGGCCCGTTCGGATCTCGTCCGGCGGGGCGAGCGGCCGCGAGGTCCGGTTAGACCTCGAAGAACCGGCGGTCGATCCCTACGGAGCGGCGTCCGGAGGCACACCGGAGAGGGACCAGAGTGGACTTGCAGAGCGTCGATCCGGACGAGACGGCCGGGGAGCAGACCCCCGGACCAGGTCTCGACGACATCCGCCGTGCCGCCCGCGAGCGGTTCGGGATCAATCGGCTGCATCGCGAGCAGGAGCGCGCGATCCTCTCCGTCCTCGGCGGGCGCGACACGCTGCTCATCATGCCGACGGGCGGCGGCAAGTCGCTCTGCTACCAGCTGCCGTCGGTCCTGCTGCCCGACCCCACGGTCGTCGTCTCGCCGCTGCTGGC
The DNA here is from genome assembly GCA_026129405.1 of bacterium. Taxonomy (NCBI): domain Bacteria; species bacterium. The sequence continues at coordinate 60,848 of JAHCID010000006.1, read as the reverse complement.
GCTGCTCGAGGACCAGTACAACAAGATGGTCCAGCTCGGCATCCCGACGGTACGCCTCGACAGCACCGTCGGCGCCGCCGACCGTCGCGAGGGCCTCGCGCGCATCGCCAAAGGCGGGCCGCTGCTGATCCTCACCACGCCGGAGACGCTCGCCGGCAAGGAGCTCGGGCGGCTGCTCGAGATCGTCCCGCCGGCGATGGTCGCCGTCGACGAGGCGCACTGCATCTCGGAGTGGGGCCACGATTTCCGGCCCGCGTATCTCGCGCTCGGCCAGCGCGTGCAGCAGCTGAAGGTGGGGCGTGTGCTCGCACTCACCGCCACGGCGACGCCTCCGGTGCGCGACGACATCGTCCGCTACCTGGCGCTGCGCGAGCCCGAGGTCATCGCGGCGTCTCCCGACCGCCGCAACCTCATCTTCGAGGTCCGGCGCGCGCGCGGCGACGAGAAGCTGCGCCAGCTCGCGAAGCTCGCCCGTCGCATGCCGCGGCCGGGCATCGTGTACTGCTCGACGACCAAAGCCGTCGAGGACGTGTGGCTCGGGCTGCGCCTCATCAAGGTCCCGTGCGCCCGCTACCACGGCAAGATGACCGACAAGGACCGCACGGCGCACCAGGCGCGCTTCATGCGCAAGGGCAAGCGCATCGTGATGGTCGCGACCAGCGCCTTCGGCCTCGGCATCGACAAGCCGGACATCCGCTACATCGTGCACTACCACGCGCCCGCGTCGCTCGAGCGCTACGTGCAGGAGGCGGGACGCGCGGGCCGCGACGGCCAGTCCGCGCGCTGCATCCTCCTCTACGACGACAGCGACCTCGAGATCCAGGAGCATCTGCTCGCGCTCTCGCGCCTCTCGCCGTCGCTGCTCGGCAACTTCGGCCGCGCGCTCGCCGCCTGGGCGGGGGAAGACCGCGATCCCAACATCGAGGAGCTGGCGCTCTCCGCCGGCATCTCGCAGCGCGCCGCGAGCTCACTGGTGACGACGCTCGTCGAGGCGGGCGTCGCCGAGCGCCTGCCCGAGAATCGCGTGCGCCCGACGGTACCGCTCGAGGAGCTCGTCGATCGCGTCGAGGGCCTGCGCAGCCGCTTCGAGGTGCTGCGCCGGGAGGACGCGCGCCGCCTGCGTGCGGTCACCGAGTACGCCGACGACACCGTCTGCCGCAGCGTCGCGATCCGTCGCTACTTCGGCGACGACGACGCGCGCGTCTGCGGGCGCTGCGACCTCTGCCGCGCGAACGGCGTCGCCGAGCCGGCGGCGCGCGGGAATCGCCGCGGCCGTGGGGGCAAGCGCCGCGAGCGCGAGCGACGCGCCCGGGCGGCGGCGCACCGCAGCCGCTCGCCGCGCAGCGCCGGTGAACGGGCAGGGAGCGACCGACGGGCGCAAGCGCCGCCGGCGCCGTCGCCGCGGCGGGCGCCAGAAGAGGGCGGGGAAGCCCAGGTCCAGGCCCAGGTCGCCGACGCCCACCTTCTCGCTGCCACCGGCATCGACGCCGCCGCCGCCGACCTCGCCGCCAGCTGGGCGCCCCCGGCCTGCCACCGCCCAGGCCCGGAGGCTCCCGCCGGGGCGGGCGTGCCCGCAGCCACGGCCGCTCACGGCGCCGCCGGCGGCGCCGGCGCGGTCACGGGCGCCAGGGCGGCGCTTCTGCAACCGAGTCGCCCGAGCCCTCCACGCAGGTCTGACGCTCAGGCGTAGCGGACGGCATCGGTCGGTGGCATGCGCGCCGCCCGCCAGGCCGGCCACAGCCCCGCCAACGCCGCGAGGAGCGGCGGGGCGAGCGCGGCCGCCAACGCCAGCCGCCCGGTGAGGAGGAAGACCGGTGCACCCATGCGCGAGGTGACGGCGTTGAGCCCCTGCACGGCGAGGGTGCCGAGCAGGAGCCCGAGCCCGGCGCCGGCGAGGCCGAGGGTCAGCGCCTCGAGCACGAGCTGGGTCACCACCTGGCGCCGCGTCGCACCGACCACGCGCCGGAGCCCGATCTCGCGCCGCCGCTCGACGACGGCGGTGAACATGGTGTTCGTCACCGCCAGCGACGCGACCACGAGCGCGACGACGCCGCTGCCGACGATCATGCTGATCAGGAACGCGAGGGCCCGGTCGATGTCGGCCTCGGCCTGCGCCGGCGAGAGTACCGAGAGGCCCTCGACGTCGGTCCGCAGGCGCGCGGACAGCTCCTCGGGATCGGTGCCCTCCGCCCAGAAGACCGCCGCCGCGGTGGCGATGGGCAGTACCTTGCTACCGGGGGCCATGACGAGCCGGCGCAGCAGCGGCTCGCCGTCGATCAGCATCCGCTGCGCCGTCGGGTAGGGCAGGAAGACGAAGCTGTCGGGACCGGTGAAGGTCGGCTCGAGGACGCCGATCACCCGCAGCGTCTGCCCGCGCACGTCGAGCGTGTCGCCGACGCCGATGCCGAAATGTGCCGCGACCTGGCTGCCGATCACGATCTCGTCGGCCCCTTCCGGCTGGAGCCGGCCGGCGGCCGCGCGCGGCGGCGGCGCGCGCCGGTTGTTGAGCAGGATGGGCAGATCGACCCCGAACGCCATCGGGGCGAGCGTGAAGGGCAGCGCGGCGGGGGTCTGCGAGAGCGGGAACATGACGATGGGCGCCACCGCGGCGACGCCGGGCTCCGCCCGCACCCGCTCCATCTGCTCGCCCGACACGAGCCCGCCGCCCATCATGCCGGTCGCCGTGCCGGCGCCGGCGCCGCTGATCGTGATCTGGCCCGCGGCGAAGTCGCGCCCGCCGGCGACGAGCCGCCCCATCTTCTCGCCGAGCGAGCCCAGCAGGACGAGGGCCATGACGCCGATCGCGATGCCGCCCGCGGTGAGGAGGCTGCGCAGCCGGCGACGACGCAGCTCGCGGATCGCCATGGCCAGCATGGCGGCGGCTTCTAGTCGACGCGCCGCAGCGGGTGCAACCGAGGCGGGTTTTTCCGCGCCCGGCTGTCGACCTCCAGCCGAGCCTGCGCTACAGTGCAACGCGTTGATGTAGCGGAGGGGGTGGCGTGGCGCAGCAGAGCACGTTGGAGGTTCCCCGGCACGCCGAGCGGCGCGCCGGCTTGCCGACCGGCTTCCAGGCGCGACTGCGGTCGGCCTTCCTCACCCGGGGTTGGACGCGCGCCCCCGAGCCCCGCGTCCGCTTCGGCCAGCCCTTCCTCCCCGGCCTCGCGGCCCTCGGCGCGGAGCATCGCGGGGTCGCCGGCGAGATCCTCGCGCGTGCGAACGACGCCGTGGCGCTGCGCTTCCGCCACCTCGGCGAGGAACGTGTCTTCGCGGGACGGATCGACTGGGCCGTGCGCGACGCGTCCGACGCCTGGCGCGCGGCGCTTCACCGGCTCGACGAGGGGCTCGCGATGGCGCTCGCCGCCGCGATGGCCGAGTCGCCGGCCGAGCGCACGCAGTGGTGGGAGGCGGCCTCCGCGCACGTCGGCGACTGGATGGCGCGCGGTCGCGGTGCCGGTGGGGCGGCCGACGTCGGCGCGCAGGCGCGACGGATCGCCAACCTGATCCACGTGCACGCCGTGTTCGCGAACGAGCTGCGCGCCGACGCGAACCGGCGTCGCGCGCTCCTCGACGCGCTCTACGCCGAGGCGGTCGCGCTCGCGGTCGCGGTGCCTCGCCTGGGGCCCGATCAGGGCCTCGTCCCCGCCGGGCGTGCGCTCATCATGGCCGGCCGTTTCTTCGACGGGATGGAAGCCCGCGAATGGCTCGAAGCGGGCACCAACCTCCTGTGGGGGCTGCTGCGCGAGCAGGTGGCCGACGACGGCGGCGTGCGCGGCGGCTCGCCGGCGCGTCACGCCCAGGTGCTCGGCGATTTCCTCGACGTGCTCGCGCTGATGCGCGCGAGCAACGACGACGTCCCGCCCTGGGGCCGCAAGCGCGTCAAGGCGATGGCCGACTTCCTCGCGCGCATCCTCCATCCCGACGGCAGCCTGCCGCTCGGCGACGGGACGCCCGCCGAGATGGCGCGACCGGCCTTCGAGCTGCTCGCGATCGCCGCCGTCGTGCTGCACGACGCCGCCTTCGCCGCGCCGGGCGAGCTGCCCGGGGTCTGGCCGCTGCTCGTGCTCGGCGAGAGCGGCCGCCGCGCGTGGAACGCGTTCGTGCGCGAGGAGACGGTGGCGGAGCCGCGCGGGCTGCGTCGCACGGGGCTCTACGTCCTGCCGGGCGGGGCGCGCGACCTCATGGTCGTCGACGGCCGCGGCGCCGCCGAGGGGCGGGCCGCGTTCGGCTACGAGCTATCCGTGGGCGGCCTGCCGCTCGTCGTCGGGCCGGGGTGTGGGGCGGACGTCACGCACGTGCTGGCGGCCCATGCGCGCTCCCCGCAGGCGCAGAACGTCCTCGTCGGCGGCCCGGCCCCGGTGCGATGCGAGAGCCCGCCGGCCACGAGCGTGGTGTGGGCGGTGCGCGACGGCCTCGTCTACTTCGGCGCCACCGACGACAGCGGCGAGCGCTTGCGCCACCGCCGGCACGTCTTCTGCCTGCCGGGCCGCTTCTGGGTCGTCTGCGACCAGCTGCTGGGCAGCGGCGAGTGGGACGGCGAATCGCTCGTCCACCTCCATCCGCAGACGCTCGTGCGCGCGGAGTGCGCGGGCAAGCCGGCGTTCATCGCCGGGCGCAACGAGACCTGCTGGGTGACCATGACGTTCGCCGGCGCGCGCGACGTCCGGCTCACCACGGCGACCATGGAGCCGCAGCCGCAGGGCTGGCACGCTCCCGCCGTCGGCGAGTTCGAGCCTGCGCCGACGATCGCGTTGTCGGTCGCCGGATCGCTGCCGCTGGTCGCGGGCTACGCGTTGATGCCGCGCGGGCGCACCAACGCCGAGCTGGAGTTCACGCACGACGCCTTCGAGCTGCGCGGGCGGCTGCGCGTCGAGCGCAGCGAGTACCTCTTCACCGTGGTCCAGGACGAGGTCGAGTTCACGAGCCGGCGGCTCTGAACGGACCGCGGGCATGCTGCTCCTCGTCGGCTGGCCGGATGCGGCCCCGGACGCGAGCCCCCACGCGGGCGGCGTCCCGGACGCGACTGCCTTCGAGGGCACGCTGCCGAACGGCGCCGCGGTCTCGCTCGCCAGCGGACGCATCGCGACCAGCCCGAGCGGGCAGGTGCGGGTGCTCTTCGCCGGCACCCTCTACAACCGCGCGGAGCTCGCGGGCGGGCTCGGCCCGAGCGACGCACCCGGGCGGCGGGGCGCCGCGGAGATCGCGCTCGCGTTCTACCTGGAACGCGGCACGCAGGCGGTCACGGCGTTGCGCGGGGCGTTCGCGCTCGCCGTCGTCGACCAGCGCCGCGGCCGGGTGGTCGTGGTGCGCGACCAGCTCGGGCTCCGCCCCCTCTACGTCGTCGCCGACGGGGGGCGCTTCGCCGCGTCCGACTCGCTGACGACGCTGCTCGCGCTCCCGGGCGTGTCGAGCGCCTGGGACCTCGCGGCCCTCGATGCCATCCTCACGCTGGGGGCGGTGCCCGCGCCGGCGACGCCGTACCTCGCGGTGCGCCAGGTGCGTCCCGGCGAGCTCCTCCAGTGGGACGCGGGCCGGCTGCGGCACCATCGCTACTGGCATCTCACCTTCCCCGAGCGGCGGCTGCTCCGCGTCGATGCGCCGACGCTCGTGCGTGAGCGGCTGCGCGAGGCGCTGCGCCTCCGCCAGGCGGGCATCGTCACGGGGCTCCTGCTCTCCGACGGGCTCGTCTCGACGGCGCTGCTCGGCGAGGTGGCCGCGGAGCGCCGGCCGCCGGCGCACGCCTATGTCGTGGCCACCGGCCGCGGCGGTGCGGAGGTCGCCCGGCGCGCGACGCGGTTCGCGGCGCGCCACGGCGTGGCGTCGGTCGTCGGCGAGGCCGATCCGGACTGGCCGGCGCTGGCCGAGCGGCTGCTCGACGTCCACGGGCTGCCGGCCGTGGGGCTCGATCTGGCGCTGCTGGCGCCGCTCCTCGAAGGCGGCATCCGCGAGCGCGTGCTCCTGTCCGGTCACGGCGGCGCCGAGATCCTGGGCGGAGCCGACGACGCGGGCGAGTGGGCGGCGGTCGACGCCTTCCGGCGCCTTCCGGGGCTCGCGCGCGAGACGGCGGAGCTGTGGGCGCGCCTGGCGTCCCGCGGTCGGATCGCGTCGCTCGTGCGTGCGGCGCCGCTGGCACCGGTCGCGTTCCTCGCGCGACGCAGCGGCCTCCTCACGCCGGCCGACCGGCTCGCGCTGTGGACGCCCGACGCCATGGCCCTGCTCGGCGAGACGGCGGCCGAGGAGCGTCTCGCGGGCCTTTGCGCCGACGCGATGACGGCAGGCGCCGGCGACCCGCTCGACGCGATTCACCACGTGGCGCTCCACCTGCGGCTGCCGGCGCTCACGCAGCTCCACGAGCTCGCGGCGTCGTACGGCGTCGACCTGCGCTTCCCGCTCGCCGATCACCGGCTCGCCAAAGTGGCGGCGAGCGTTCCGGCGGACCGCCGTGGCGGCGGCCGCAAGCGCGTGCAGCTGCTGCGCGGCGCGCTCGCCGACGTGCTGCCGGCGTCGGTGCTCCGCCGCGCCCACGAGCCGCTAGTCCCGACGCCGGCCGCGTGGCGCCGCGAGCCGCTGGCCGCGCTCGTCGACGACGCGCTGTCGCCCGCCCGGCTCGAGGCCCAGGGGCTCTTCCGCCCCGAGACGATCGCCCGCTTCCGTGCCGAGCACGACGGCGGCAGCCGCGATCGGGGCGGCCTCCTGTGGACGCTCGTGCTCGTCAGCCGGTGGCTCGAGCGCTGCCGGGCGCAGGAGCCGGCGGCGCGGCGCGCGGCCGGCTGAGCGCGCTCACTCGAGCGCGCCCGCGGCGACGAGCTCGGTGATGCGCGCGTCGTCGTAGCCGAGCAGCGTGCGCAGGACCCAGTCAGTGTCGGCGCCCCAGGTCGGCGCCGGCCCGCGCACGGCGGCCGGGGTGCGCGAGAGCCGGAAGCGGGCGTTCTCGAGGGTGACGGTCTCCCGCTCGGGGTGCGGCACCGCGACGAAGTGCTCGCGGTGGCGGAGCTGCGGATCCGCGAGCAGCTCGGCGCTGTTCTGCACCGCGTGTGCGGCGACGCCGGCCGCCTGCAGGCGGCCGGCGAGATCGTGCATGTCGTGCGCGGCGGTGGCCGCGGCGACGGCCTCGTCGAGCGCGTCGGTGTGGGCATGGCGGGCGTCGCGGGTGGCGAAGCGCGCGTCCGCGGCGAGGGCGGGGCGCTCCAGCACCGCGCACAGGGCCGCGAAGGCGGCGTCGCCGTCGACCGCGATCGCGATCCAGCGATCGCGGCCCGCGGCCGGGTATACGCCGTGCGGCGTGAGCTCGGGATCGCGATTGCCCCGCCGCGTCATGGTGCGGCCGTTCACCTGACGGTCGAGCAGCGCCGGGCCGAGGAAGTGCAGCGACGCCTCGGCCTGCGACAGATCGACGAGCTGTCCCTCCCCGGTGCGCCGCCGGTGCTCCAGCGCGGCGAGGATCGCGACGGCGAGGAAGCGCGGCGAGACGTAGTCGGTGTAGGCGCTGAACGGTCCTGCCGGTGGCCGATCGGGCCAGCCGCCGAGGTTCGAGAAGCCGGAGATCGCGGCGGCGAGGTTGCCGTAGCCGGCGAAGCCCGCGAGCGGCCCCGTCTGCCCCATGAGGCACGAGCTCACCATCACGAGATCGGGCTTCACGCCGCGCAGCACCGGCCAGTCGAGCCCCCAGCGCGCCATCGTCCCCGGCGCGAACGACTCGGTGACGACGTCGGCCCAGCGCACGAGGTCGAGGAAGACGCCGCGCCCGGCCGGCGTCGTCGGGTCGAGCGTCAGCATGCGCTTGCCGACGTTGAGGTTCTGGAAGCAGCCGGAGCGCTCCGGGCCGGGGACGGCGTCGAAGAACGGCGCCAGCGTGCGCGCCGTGTCGATGCGGCGGGTGGACTCGATCCGCACCACGGTGGCGCCGTGATCGGCGAGCATGCGGGTGGCGGCCGGGCCGGCCATCACCCACATCAGGTCGAGGACCTTCACGTCCGACAGCGCACCGCCCGTCATACGGCCCCCCGCGCGCGCAGCGTCGCGACGTCGAGCCCGAGCTCGCCCCCGAGCACCTCGTCGGTGTGCTCGCCCACGCGCGGCGGTCGCCGGCGCCAGCGCAGCGGCGACGCCTCGAAGCGCGCGAAGGCGCCCGGGTAGCGCACGGTCGTGCCGAGCTCGGGATGGTCGAGCGGCTGCCAGTACTCGCGGGCAGCCAGCTGCGGGCTCGCGAGCACCTCGCCCAGCGTCGACACCGGGGCGATGAGGAGGCCGCGTGCGAGCGCGGCGGCGAGCAGCTCGGCCTTCGGACGCGCCGCCGTGAACGCGGCGATCACGGCCTTCACCCGCTCGAACTCGGCGAGCGGCTCCTCGTCGGAGAGCAGCAGCTGCGAGTAGCGCAGCCAGTCCTTGTCGCGCGTCGCGGCGTCGCAGCCGCCCTCCTCGTGGATCCACTCCATGAGCCGGCGCGAGAACGGTCCGATCGCGGAGCCGAAGAGGAACGTGATCGCGACGTGGCCGTCCTTCGCCGGGAACAGCAGGCGCACGCTGACCGCCCCCATCGTGAGCCCGCCCGCGGCGCGCTGCACCTCGGGCGCGTCGAAGGCGGCGGCGAGGATGTACGACTGCGTCGCCAGCGCGACCGACTGCTGCGCCGACACGTCGACGTGCTGCCCGTGTCCGGAGCGCATGCGCGCGTGGTGCGCGATCATCGCGCCGACGGCGGCGTCGGCGCCGGCGTGGAGCCAGGCCTGCGGCACGGGCAGGCGGACCGGCGGGCGGTCGGCGTCGCCGGTGAGGATCAGCGGGCCGCCGGCGGCGAGGAGGACGATGTCCGCGCCGGCCCAGCCCGCCTTGGGGCCGGTCTGTCCGAACGCCGTGATCGAGACGTGGACGAGACGCGGATGGGTGGCGGCGACCGTCGCCGGATCGAGCCCCGCGTCGGCCAGCGTCCCGGGCGGCGCCGAGTCGACGAGGAAGTCCGCGGTCTCGAGCAGGCGGGCCAGGGCCTCGCGGCCGGGGGGGTGCGCGACGTCGAGGGTCACACTGCGCTGGTTGCGCGTGAAGGCCCACCAGAAGAGGGAGCGGTCGGGATGGACCACGTCGCCGTGGAACGGCCCGAGGCGCCGCGCCGGCGAGCCGCCGGGCGGCTCCACGTGGATCACGTCGGCGCCGAGGTCGCCGAGGATCTGGCCGCAGAGCAGCCCGCGGTGATCCGTGAGGTCGACGACCCGCAGCGCCGACAGCATCAGCCGACGCCGACGCGGACGAGGCGCGCGAACGAGCAGTAGTAGAGGTCGCGCCGTGCGCCCATGGCCGGGAAGACGACCGACTGCACCGGGCTGCCGGTGGCGACGCGGCCGCGCTCCGCGCCGGTCTCGACGTCGACGACGACGACGTGGTCCTCGCCGTCGCGGTGGTCGTTGACGACCAGCTCGCCCGTGTCGGCACCGAGGACGAGGTGGCTCGCGACGTCGAGGGGTTGCGACCAGAGCGGCTCCAGCCGGTCGGCGAAGCGGAAGGCGGCGAGGACGGCGTTGGCCGAGTCGAACGCGATCGCGATGCGGCGCGCGGGGTCGTAGAGCGGCGGATTGGTGATCGCGCCGCGCGGGACGCCGCAGACCGGCACCAGCTCGAAGTCGCCGCTGTCGACCGCGGCGCGCACGAGGTGCAGCGGCCCCTCGGCGACGCCGGCGTCGCGCATCGTGCCGGCGTAGCGGTGGTCGCCGTTGTCCATGAACCACACCTGGCCGCCGGCGACGACGGGATCCCAGCCGAAGGACTGGTCGGTGAACTGCCGGTAGGGCACGCGCCAGGCGTCGTCGAGCCGCAGGCGCCCGGCGGCGGCGTCCCAGTGGAAGCGGAACGCGGTGTGATCGCCGACGACGTAGACGGTCGCCGCGTCGGCGCCGAGCCGCGCGATCGAGCCCTCGGGTACCGCTGTCTCCGGCGCGACGGGCCCGAGGCGCTCGGGCTCGAGCACCATGAGGCGCGACGGCGAGCCGTCGCGCACCAGGTCTTTCATGACGAGGCAGCCGTCGGGCAGCACGACGAAGGAGTTGTAGGGGCGGTCCTGCGGCAGCTCGCGCGAGGCGCGCAGGCTGAGGTCCGGGCCGAGCCGGTGACACCAGCGGCCGCAGGTGACGTAGACGTCGCCGTTGGCGTGCGCGGCGATGCCCCCGGGCCACCACGGGCCGGCGTCGAGGTCGCGCGCCGGGGCGCGTGGGGCGAGCGTCTCGGGGTCGAGCAGCAGCACCTGCGCCTGCGGGTTGCCGAGCGCCTGCACGAGGACGAAGAGCTCGTCCGGCGTGCGCAGGATCGGCATGACGCCGCCGAGCACGTCGGCGCTGGCGGCGGCGACGAGGCGCTCGCCGGGGCGCAGCGCGAGGCCCCGGGCGACGGTCGCGGTGCGGCGTGGCCCGGCGTCCTCGGCGGGCCACGGGCCGGACCAGTAGCCGGCGAGGTCCACCGCTCAGCTCGCGCGGCGCGCGCGGGCCTCGACCGCGGCGCGGAATTCCTCGACGGAATCGCGCAGGGCCTTCTTCTCGGCCGCGCTGCGCAGGAAGCCGGGGACCCAGAAGCCGAGGTCGATGGCCTGCGTGCAGGTGGCGGTGATGCCGTCGTCCCCGGGCTCGAAGCGATAGGCGCCCTGCACGGAGGTGAGGTCGCCCTCGACGAGGTGCCACTTGCCGCCGTGGGGCGGGTCCCAGGTGTACTCGAGGACGTAGCGCACCGTCTTGATCGTCATGTCGAGCGCGAACCCGACCCGCTTCGGCAGCCCGTCGGGCCAGCGCTCGAGCACGCGGCATTCGGTGATCGGGCTCGACCAGCGCGGGTAGTCGTCGAAGTCGGTGAGAACCGCGAAGCACTCGTCGAGCGAGGCGGCCACGCGCGTCGCGTACGACTGACTGAAGTCGCTCACCCGCGCCGTGTAGCGGGGGCCCCGACGCAGCGTCAAGGGACCGACGCCGATGCGCCGGCGAAGGGTCTCGGCTCCGGCATGGCGTTCGCCGCAGCGCGGGAGATTTCGCTGTCACGTCGGGGGACGTTGCGGTATGGTCGATCCCCGGAGCAACGAATGGCGGTACGAACCATCGAGTGGAAGAACGGCGGCGTGGTGATGCTCGATCAGCGACTGCTGCCGACCCGGGAAGTCTATCGCGTCTATCGCGATCATCGTGAGGTCGCGAAGGCGATCAAGGAGATGGTGATCCGCGGCGCACCCGCGATCGGCGTCGCCACCGCGATGGGCATCGCCCTCGGCGCGCGCTCGCTGCGTCCCGGCGATCTCCACCGCGACTTCGAGCGTCTCTGCCGTACGTTCGCGGCGACGCGGCCCACGGCCGTGAACCTGTTCTGGGCGATCGAGCGCATGCGCCGCATCTTCCAGCGCAACCAGCACCGCCCGCTCGACACGCTGCGCACGCTGCTCGAGCGCGAGGCGCTGGCGATGCACGACGAGGACATCGCCGCCAACCGCCGCATGGGCGAGTTCGGCGCGGCCCTCATCGAGGACGGCTGGACGATCCTCACGCACTGCAACGCCGGCGCGCTCGCGACCGCGGGCTACGGCACCGCGCTCGGCGTCATCCGCGGCGCGCGCGAGGCGGGCAAGCGCGTCCAGGTGATCGCCTGCGAGACCCGACCCTTCCTCCAGGGCGCGCGCCTCACCGCCTGGGAGCTGAAGCGCGACCGCATCCCGGTGACGCTGATCACCGACAACATGGCCGCCCACATGATGCAGCGCGGGCGCGTCCACTGCGTCGTCGTCGGCGCCGACCGCGTGGCGGCGAACGGCGACGTCGCGAACAAGATCGGCACCTACGGGCACGCCGTGCTGGCGCATCGGCACGGCATCCCGTTCTACGTCGCGGCGCCCACGTCCACCGTCGACCTCGCCTGCCCGCGCGGCGACATGATCCCGATCGAGGAGCGGCCGACGCGCGAGGTGTCGCACGTCTTCGACCGCCAGATCGCGCCCACCGGCGTGAAGATCATGAACCCGGCCTTCGACGTGACGCCGAACGAGCTGGTCACGGGGATCATCACCGAGCGCGGCGTGGCGCGTTCGCCGTACCTGCGGGCGCTGTCGCGCATGGTGGCCGACGCGACGCCCGCCGCCGCGTCGTCGCCGGCGCGGCCCGCCGCCGCGTCGCGTGCGGTGCGGGCACCGGCCCGGCGCGCCGAGGCGCCTGCCGCCAGCGGCGGCGTTAGACGATCAGGCGCCCGCGTCGTCGAGGGCGCGGGCGAGGCGGGCCGCCAGGCGGAGATGGGCCGGCCAGCCGTTGGTCATGGCCGGCCGCCGGCGCGGGCGCAGCGTGCGGAGCCCGTGGAGACGCGTCGCTGCCTCGACGACGCGCGCCGCCGGTAGCTTCCCGCGCAGGACGGCCTGCTCGATGCCCAGCATCGCCTCGCGCGCCGCGGGCAGGGAGCCGCAGGCGAGGAGGGCGTCGCACCCGGCCGCGAGGGCGCCGACTGCGACGCGCGCCGGCGTCCAGCGCGCCGACACGGCGCGCATGTCGAGGTCGTCGCTGAACAGCACGCCGCGGAACCCGAGCGTGCGGCGGAGCAGCGTCGTGGCGATGCGCGGCGACATGGTGGCGGGGCGGCGCGGGTCGAGCCCCGGGTAGACGACGTGCGACGTCATCAGCGCGGGGAAGCCGGCGCGGACGGCGCGCACGAAGGGCGGCAGGTCGCGGCGGCGCAGCACGGCGGCGGCGGCGCGGTAGCGCGGCCGCACGCGGTGCGAGTCGCCGACGGTCGCGCCGTGGCCGGGGAAGTGCTTGCCGCAGGGGATGATGCCGCCTGCCTGGAGCCCGCGCGCGAAGGGCAGCGCGAGGCGGATCACCTGGGCCGGCGTGGTGCCGAAGGCGCGGTCGCCGATGACGCGGTTGCGCGGGTTCGAGTCGACGTCGAGGACGGGCGCGAAGTTCAGGTCGAAGCCGACGGCCGCGAGCTCGCGGCCCATGGCCCGACCGACGGCCAGCGCGAGCACCGGGTCGTCGGCTGCGGCCACCGCGGCCATGGGCGGGAAGTGGGTGAAGGGCCGGCCGAGCCGATGCACCCGACCGCCCTCGTGGTCGATGCCGATGAGCGGCTCGGGGCCGGCGCCGGTTGCCTTCAGCGCAGCCACCAGGCGGCGCAGCTGCGCCGCGCTGCGGACGTTGCGTTTGAAGAGCACGAACCCGGCGACCGGGAACTCGGCCAGGAAATCCCGCGCCTCGGCGTCGATCGCCGGCCCCGGGATACCGACCAGGAAGCACTGGGCAACGGTCCGGCGGAGCACGGCGGTCGGCATGGCCGGGCGCATATAGTCGAAGGAACGCGGTTCTACTACTGGACAGAACCTTTCACGACGTGGTACGGCGCGCGGCGTAACCCGGGTGGGGATGGTGGACCGAGCGGCGGCGCGCTACATCGCGGTTGAGGGTCCGATCGGCGTCGGAAAGACGGCCCTCGCACGGCGACTCGCGACGGAGTTCGGATCCCGCACCGTCCTCGAACGGGTCGAAGACAACCCGTTCCTGAAGCGGTTCTACGACGACCCCGAACGCCATGCCCTCCAGGCTCAGCTTTCCTTCACGCTCGGCCGCTACCGCCAGCAGGTGGAGCTGGACGCCGACGACCTCGCCCGCACCGGCGCCGTCGCCGACTACCTCTTCGCGAAGGACGGCATCTTTGCCGGCATCACGCTCTCCGTGGAGGAGCTGCACCTCTACCGCGAGATCTTCCAGCTCCTCGACCGCCGCATCCCGCGCCCGGATCTGGTCATCTACCTGGAGGCCCGCCCCGACGTTCTCCTGCGGCGTATCCGCAAGCGCGATCGCGAGTTCGAACGCAGCATCAGCCCACAGTATCTCGAACGGCTGACGGAGGCCTTCCGCACCTTCTTCCACTCCTACACCGAAACCCCGCTCCTCGTGGTCAATTGCTCGGAGATCGACTTCGTCGAGCACGTCGGCGATCTGGCCGATCTGGTCCGGGAGGTGCGGGGTATGAAGCAGGGGGTACAGCACTACATTCCGCTTGGATCCTTGTGACGACCCCGACCCATTCCGGGCGGGGATTGAACGGACCGAGACGGGCAGCTGCGAAGACGACGCAAGCGCGCGCACGGCGAGCACGCCACACCCACTGACGGCACCGGCGGACCGCGATCCATGACGGACGGGGATCGGCAGGTGGAGTCCCGATGGGGGAGCTCTCCGCGAGCCTTTTGCGATCCGCTTCGACAGCCTCCCGGACACCCGGTCCAGGAGGCTCTTTTCATGGACGCGAAGCGGATCACGGTTCCCGAACTGGGCCGCATGAAGGCAGCGGGAGAGCGGATCACGATGGTGACCGCCTACGACTGGACCTTCGCCCGGCTGCTCGACGCTGCAGGCGTCGAGATGCTCCTCGTCGGCGACTCGCTCGGCAACGTCGTGCAGGGCCACGACACGACGCTGCCGGTCACACTCGACGAGATGGTCTATCACACGCGCATGGTCGCCCGCGGGGCGCGCCGGGCGCTCGTCGTCGGCGACCTGCCGTTCGGCGCCTATCACGCCAGCGCCGCGCAGGCGGTCGAGAGCGCGGTGCGGCTGGTGAAGGACGGTGGTGCGCAGGCCGTCAAGCTCGAGGGCGGCGTTCGCATGGCGCACGCCATCGAGGCGATCGGCAGCTGCGACATACCGGTGATCGGCCACGTCGGGCTCACGCCCCAGTCGGTCCACCGCATGGGCGGGCACAAGGTGCAGGGCCGGCGGCACGGCTCCGGCGCCGACAGCCGCGAGCGCGTCCTCGACGACGCGCGCGCGGTGGAGGAGGCGGGCGCCTGCGCGGTGGTGCTCGAAGGCATCCCGCTCGACCTCGCCGCGGAGATCACCGCCGAGCTGGCGATCCCCACCATCGGCATCGGCGCCGGCGTCTTCTGCGACGGCCAGGTGCTCGTCCTCCACGACCTGCTCGGCCTCACCGAGCGGGCGCCGAAGTTCGCCAAGGCGTACGCCGATCTGGGCACGACCATCGTCGAGGCGGCGCGGGCCTACGTCGGCGAGGTGAAGGGCGGCGTCTTCCCCACCGACGCGCACGCCTTCCACGCCCTGAAGCCCGTCACGGCGGCGACGGGTAGCTGAGCGCCATGCGCATCATCGACGAGCCCCGGGCCATGCAGGCCTGGGCCGACGCCGCGCGCGCGGCGGGCCGGCGGATCGCGCTGGTCCCGACCATGGGCGCGCTCCACGACGGACACCTGGAGCTCATGCGCCAGGGTCGGGCACGCGCCGACGAGGTGGTCGTCTCGATCTTCGTGAACCCGATCCAGTTCGATCGACGCGACGACTTCGAGAAGTATCCGCGTACCCTCGACGCCGATGCGGCCCGCTGCCGCGAGGCCGGCGTCGACGCGATCTACGCACCGTCCGCGGGCGCCATGTACCCCGAGGGGTTCCACACCGCGGTCGACGTGTCGCATCTCACCGAGCCGCTCTGCGGGGCCCAGCGGCCGGGGCATTTCCGCGGCGTGACCACCGTGGTCACGAAGCTGTTCCACGCCGTCCGCCCGCACGTGGCGGTGTTCGGCGAGAAGGACTTCCAGCAGCTCGCGGTCGTCCGTCGCATGACGGCCGACCTCGACTTCGGCATCGACGTCGTGGGCGTGCCGACCGTTCGGGAAGCCGACGGCCTCGCCCTCTCCAGCCGCAACCAGCGGCTCGCGCCCGAGGCCCGGATCGCGGCGCGCTGTGTGCCGCGGGCGCTGGGCGCCGCGGTGGAAGCCGTGCGCGTGGGCGAGACCCGGGCGGCGGCGGTCGTCGACCGGGCGGCGCGGGTGATCGCGGCCGAGCCGCAGGCGCGGCTCGAGTACGCCGAGCTGCGCGATCCGGAGACGCTCGACGGTGTGGCGGAGGTGCGGGGCCCGGCGTTGCTCGCCCTGGCAGTGTGGGTGGGCGGCGTGCGGCTGATCGACAATCGAATCCTCGGGGGGACCAACCCATGACCAAGGCCACTCGCAAGATGATGCGCGCCAAGATCCACCGCGCCACCGTGACCCAGGCGGAGCTGCACTACGAGGGCTCCATCACCATCGACCGCACGCTCATGGACCTGACGGACCTGCTCCCGAACGAGGCGGTCTGCGTGTGGAACGTCACCAACGGCAACCGCTTCGAGACCTACGTGGTCGAGGGCGAGCGCGACTCCGGCGTCATCTGCGTCAACGGCGCCGCCGCGCACATGGTGAACAAGGGCGACCTCGTCATCATCGCCGCGTTCACCTGGCTCGACGAGGACGCGGCCCGCAGGCACGAGCCGAAGGTCGTCTTCGTCGACGAGCAGAACCGCATGCGCGCGAAGCGGGCCGAGATTCCCGGCCCGCAGGTGGTGGCGGCGTAGATGGCGGACAAGGCCCACGATCGCGACATCACCGTCAATCGGCGGGCCTTCCACGAGTACCACATCGACGAGAAGGTCGAGGCGGGCCTGGCCCTCCGCGGCAGCGAGGTGAAGTCGCTGCGGGAGGGCCGGGTCCAGCTGAAGGACGCCTACGCGCGCTTCGTCGGCGACGAGCTGTTCCTGTTCGCCGCGCACATCTCGCCCTACGGCCCGTCGAGCCAGTTCGGGCACGCGCCCGAGCGCGAGCGCAAGCTGCTGCTCCACCGGCGCGAGCTCGACAAGCTGCGCGCCCAGCTGCAGGAGAAGGGCCTGACGCTGATCCCGCTGCGGCTCTATTGGGTGAAGGGCCGCGCCAAGGTCGAGATGGGCCTCGGCCGCGGCAAGAAGATGCACGACAAGCGCGAGGCGATCCGCGAGCGCTCCGAGAAGCGCGAGATCGACCGCGCGCTGGCCGCCGGGCGCCGCCGCGGCTGAGCGACGGCGCGCTCAGGCGACGGCGAGCACCACCGCGGCCCAGTGTACGCCGGCCGCCACGACCACGAGAGCGTGGAAGACCTCGTGGTAGCCGAAGACGGCCGGCACGGGATCGGGGCGGCGGAGCGCGTAGACCGCCGCGCCGAGGGAGTAGAGCAGCCCGCCGATCAGAAGCAGGATCGGGATGGTCCACCCGGCGGCGAGCAGCGTCGGCGTCGCGACGACGCCGACCCAGCCGAGCACGACGTAGGAGAGGGCGCTCAGCCACTTCGGAATGTCGGCCCAGAGCACGTGCAGCAGCGTGCCGACCGCGGCGCCGATCCACACCACGAGCAGCAGCGTCGGCCCGAGGTGGTCGGGCAGGGCGAGCATCGCGAACGGGGTGAACGTGCCGGCGATGAGGACGGCGATCATGGTGTGGTCGAGCCGTCCCATCCAGCGGCGCGCGCCGGGCGTCGTCCAGGTGACGCGGTGGAAGAGCGTGCTCACCCCGAGCAGCGCCGACAGGCTGGCGCCGTACACGAGCGCGGCCGTACGCGCGCGCGGGCTGGGCGCGATCGCGACCAGCAGCGTGCCCGCGAACAGCGAGGCGAAGAAGGCATACTGGTGGAGAACGCCGCGCAGGCGCGGGCGGGTGCGGGGCGGCGGGAGCATCGCGGAGCCTTGTCCCGCATGGGCGCTCGCCGCGCCAGTGAAATCCCCACGACGGTCGCCGTTTGACCAGCCCCGGTCGCGGCGCGTAGCGTGCATCGCAGGTTGGCTCTGCGACCCGGAGGCTCATCGCGGTCCCGGGCGTCACGAGCGAGCCCTCCAGCGCGCGGATGTTGGCCTCCGCGCGGTGGCCGCCAGGACCAGGCCGCGATGCCGGGCCGGCGTCTGCCGACGGCGCCCGGCAGCGACGTCATGAGGAGTGCGCCATGTCCACTGCCTGGTTCGGACCCTGTCCCCACTGCGGGGCCGCCCTGTCGTATCTGCACGGCGTCGCAGGAAGCTCGATGAGCCCGACCTGCCCGCGCTGCCACGCCGTGGTCGCGGTCACGCGCGCGACCTTCCTCATGGTCGACACGTCCGGGGTGACGCGCGCCCCGGAGCGCGGCAAGCCGTCGTGATCGACCGTCCGCCCGGACGCCCCCGGCGGCCGATCGCCTGCGACAACATGAACCACCGCCGGGCCGGCGCACCCGTGGGGCACTGCCCCCAGTGCGGGGTGGTGGTGAACCCACAGGTCGCCGCGCCCGACTGCACCGCGGAGCGGCACGCCGCCGCCCGCCGCCGGCAGTCGGTGTACTGCGTCGACTGTGGGCAGCAGCTGATCGTCGCGCGGTAGGCGGCGTCAGCGCCGCGCGCCGGCGGGCTTGCCGTTCCCGGCCTTGCCCGCCTTGGGGTCGCTGCGGTTCGTGAAGCGGGCGTTGCCGAGGCCGGTGCCGATCGTCAGCACGCCCCAGTGCTGCACGTCGGTCATGAACGGCACCTCGCTGAGGCCCTGCACCACGGCGTCGTTGTGCAGCACGACGACGGTCTCGTGGTCGCCGATCTTCGGGATCGCCTCGTAGAGACAGGTGGGCAGGTTGAAGCGCGCGCTCTCCCAGTTGCCGGGCAGGTTCTGCGCGCCGCGGTCGATCGAGCCGTCCTCCTCGATCTTTCCCGGACAGCCGATGCCGATGAACGGGGCGAGGGCGAGCTCCTTGCGCGTCGTGCGGCGGATCAGGCCCTCGAGCATCGCGACGAGGCGGGCGACGGCCTCGTCGCGCTTCACGTCCTCGTCGCCGTGGCGCCACAGCTCCGACTTCCAGACGCAGGCCTTCGACGCGTCGGCGGCCTTCCTGAGGTTGGTCTCGACGATGCCGGCGCGGATGTTCGTGCCGCCGATGTCGACGGCGAGGATGGCGTCGTGGGCCTCGAAGATCCACGACGGCGCCAGGTGCACCGCACCGATGAGCCCCGCCTCGTCGGGATGGTTGCGGATGGGCCGCACCTCGACCTCGATGCCCTCGGCCGCCAGCAGGCTGCCGGCCCGCGCGATGGCGAGCTCACCGATGCGGCCCCAGCGGAAGCCGCCGCCGACGACGATGCGCTCGGTGTCCCGCCACGCCTTCAGCTTCTGGAAGCGGCGGGTGACGCCGGCGAACTCGTGCGCGAAGTCCTCGATCGCGCCGTGCACGACGGCCGCGGCCGCCGCGTCGTCGCCGACGAGGATGGCCTCGAGGTCCCTCTTGCCGAGGCCGTCGGTCTCGCGGTCGCCGAACGGGTCGTCGCCGAGCTGGCGCAGCGGCTCGCGCCACTTCTCGAGGCTCGCGCCGAAGGCGGCGCGGCTGGCGCGGTCGCCGAGAAAGCCGCCGTCGTCGTCCTTGATCTCGAGGTTGTAGGAGTCGACGCGCACGGACGGCAGCTCCTCGCTGCCGTGCTGCGCGACCGAAGCGGGCATGCGGGGATTGTGCGCCAAACGCGCCGACCCGCAATATCGTTCGATGTGACGCGGGGACGTCGCCGGTGCTAAGGCGGCCGCATGGCGGATCTCGAACGCAACGACGCGCTCGACGACTTCGAACGGCGCCCGCTGTCCCTGCTCGGGGTGGAGAGGCCGGTCTTCGTCGCGGGCAGCGGGCCGGCGGTGATCGTCATGGCCGAGATGCCCGGCATCTCGCCCTACGTGGCGCGCTTCGCGCGCTGGGTGCGCGACGCCGGCTTCACGGTGTGGATGCCCAGCCTCTTCGGCGAGCCGGGGCGGGCGATCTCGCCGCTCTATGGGGCGTCGACGATCCTGCGTGCCTGCATCAGCCGCGAATTCGCGGCTCTCGCCGCGAACCGCTCGAGCCCCGTGATCGACTGGCTGCGGGCGCTCGCGGCACACGCGCATCCGCTCTGCGGTGGCCGCGGCGTCGGCGCGATCGGCATGTGCTTCACCGGCAACTTCGCGCTGTCGATGATGCTCGAGCCCGCGGTGCGCGCACCCGTCCTGTCGCAGCCGTCGCTGCCGATCTTCCAGAAGGGCGGCATGCACATCGCGCCCGGCGAGCTGGCGGCGGTGAAGGCGCGCATGGAGCGCGAGGACCTGACGGTCCTCGCGTACCGCTTCGCCGGCGACGCCTTCTGCCGCGCCGAGCGCTTCGCGGCCTACGAGGCGGCGCTCGGCGATCGCTTCCAGGGGCGGGTCCTGCCGGACAGCGCCGCCGGACCCAACAAGCACATGAAGAACCCGCACAGCGTCGTGACGTTGCACCTCGTCGACGAGGCCGGCCAGCCGACGGTGCAGGCGCGCGACGATATCCTCGCCTTCTTCGCGCAGCGCCTGCGCGCGTGAGGCGCTGGGGTGAGAAGGCAAGCATGCGGCCCGGCCGGGAGGCGCTGCCGGGCTGCGCGCGCAGCCGAACGATCGGGGCCGCGCAGATACCGCTTGCGTTTCCGCGAGCCGCACGGGTACACAGGACGGCAGTGGCTCCTCGCACCGATCTGCTGACGCGCGTCGCCGGACTCGTCGTGGTCCTCGTCGTCGTCATGCGGGTCGTCGTGCCCAGCGCGTCGTAGCGGGGAGCTCGGAAGAGACGAGACCAGAGCCCCTGCCGGCGCGAAGCCGGCAGGGGCTTTTCGTTGCGGCCCACCGGCTCCGGATCGGCAGAGGCTCCCGACCAGACGGAGGGAGACTCATGAAGACGACGGGCGCGGGACTCATCACGCGGCTGCTGGAACGGCAGGGCGTGACCACGGTCGCCGGCATCCCCGGCGGCGCCAACCTGCCGCTCTACGACGCCCTGCGGACGAGCGGCATCCGCCACGTCCTCGCACGGCACGAGCAGGGTGCGGGCTTCATCGCCCAGGGCATGGCGCGGGCGAGCGGGCGCGCGGCGGCGTGTCTCGCCAGCTCGGGTCCGGGGGCGACGAACCTCGTCACCGCGCTCGCCGACGCGCACATGGACTCGATCCCGCTGGTGGCCATCACCGGCCAGGTGCCGCGGGCGCTGCTCGGGACGAACGCGTTCCAGGAGATCGACACGCCGGGTCTCGCCGAGCCGATCACGAAGCACGTGCGCCAGGTGCGCTCTGCGGCCGAGCTGGTCGAGGCGGTGCCCGAGGCCTTCCGCCTCGCGACCTCGGGCCGCCGCGGGCCGGTCGTGCTCGACGTGCCCAAGGACGTGCAGCTCGAATCGATCGACGTGGGGCCGCTGCCGGCGCCGGCGACGAGCGACCCGCCGCCGATCGCGTCGGAGGACGCGATGAGCCGTGCGCTGGCGCTGCTCGAGGCCGCGGAGCGGCCGACGATGCTCGTCGGCGCCGGCGTCGTCGCCGCCGGTGCGAGCGACCTCGTGCGCATGCTCGCCGAGCGTGCGACCGTCCCCGTCGCCGCGACGCTGCACGGGCTGGGCGTGTTGCCGCCCGACCATCCGCTCTGGCTGGGTATGGTCGGGATGCACGCGGCGCGCTGCACGAACATGGTGCTGGACGAGTGCGATCTGCTGCTCGGGCTCGGCGTGCGCTTCGACGACCGCGCCACCGGCAAGCTCTCCGAGTTCGCGCCGCACGCGCACATCGTCCACGTCGACATCGATGCGCGCGAGCTGGGCAAGCTCGTGCGTCCGACCGTGGGCATCCGTGCCGACGTGGGCGCCGTGCTCGCGGAGCTGACGACGCGCGTGCGGCCTGCGCCGCGCCCCGCCTGGCGGGCGCGGCTGAGCGAGCTGCGCACGCGCCATCCGCTCGCCACCCCGGGAGCCGACGATCCGCGCGCGGTGTACGGCCTCATCCGCGCCGTCGGCGGTCTGCTCGAGCCCGACGACCTGGTCGCGACCGACGTGGGACAGCACCAGATGTGGGTGGCGCAGGCCTACCCGCTGTCGCGTCCGCGGCGCTGGCTCACCTCGGGAGGCCTCGGGACGATGGGCTTCGGCGTGCCCGCGGCCATCGGTGCGGCGCTCGCGTGCCCGGAGCGCCGCGTGGTGTGCTTCACCGGCGACGGCAGCGTGCTGATGAATCTCCAGGAGCTGGGCACGGCGGCGGAGGAGGGCGTGTCGGTGACGGTGGTCGTGCTCGACAACGGTCACCTGGGGCTCGTGCGCCAGCAGCAGGAGCTGTTCTACGGCGGCCGCTTCCACGCCTCGCGCTTCCGGCGCGAGCCCGACTTCGTCGCGATCGCGCGCGGCTTCGGCGTGTCGGCCTGGGACATGGGCGCGTCGGACGACCCGATCGGCACGCTCGCCCGCGCGCTCGGGACCCCTGGTCCGAGCCTCGTGCGTGTGCCGGTGCTGCACGAAGAGAAGGTGTGGCCGATGGTGCCGCCCGGGGCAGCGAACCGCGAGATGCTGGAGGCGGCTCCATGATGCCGGCGCGGAACGGAAACGGGCCTCGGCGCCTCGGCAGCGCCGAGGGGCCGGCGCGCCCGCCGCTGCGTGGGGTGCGCCGCGGCGTTCCCATGTGCTGTGGCGGACGACAAGGTGCGCGGTCGTTCATTCCCTGCTTCCGACTGTTCGCCACACGCGGGTGGTGAGTGCAGCAGACGGGAGACACACTTCGAGCGTGTGGGTTCGGGTTCTGCGGTTCGTGTTCCTCGTCTCTTTGGTCAGCTGTGGATGGTCGCCCCCCGAGCCGACGCGGCACGGCGGGCAGGTGGGCCAGTTGCCCGTGCGTCTCGATGGGCAGGCCGGCGAGCAGGCGATCCGCGCCGTGCGGCTCGGATCGGAGGTGCGGCCGACGCTGCCTCCGGGCGCGAGCTCGATCGTGTATCCGCTCGCCGATGCGCCCAATGCGCCCACGCTGTGGGTCGGGCTCGGCCTCGAGCCGAAGGGCGACGCCGCACGCTGGCGTGCGGAGGTGCGGATCGAGCGTGACGGCGTCCCGCCCGCCACCTTCCTCAGCGAGTCGATCGCGACTTCCGGCGCGTGGCGCGATCTACGTCTGCCGCTCGAGCCGACGATTTCGCAGGACGCGCGCCTCGTGCTGTACGCGACGCTCGAGGAGGCGAGCGGCGACAGCCCGCGCCGGCTTCTCTGGGGCGATCCGGTGCTCCTGCCGGAGCAGCCGCTTGCGCGGCCGTCGGTGATCCTCGTCTCGCTCGACACGTTGCGCGCCGACCACGTCGGCTCGCGGCTCAAAGGCCGCTCGCGCACGCCGCGGCTCGACGCCTTCGCCGCGGAGGCCGTTCGCTACACCCACGCGTACAGTCCGTCGCACTGGACGTTGCCGTCGCACGTGTCGCTCTTGTGGGGGCGCCACCCGGGCGTGCTCGATCGCGTCAAGGCGGCGGACGGCCTTGCGCCGCCGGACGTCCTCGGGCCGGTCGCGTCGCTGGCCGAGCGCTTCGCCGACGAAGGCTATCTGACCGGCGCCATGACGGGCGGCGGATGGATGTCGAACACCCTCGGGCTCGGACCCTGGCACCCGTTCTCGCGCGGCTTCGACGTCTTCAAGAGCTTCGAGGTGCCGCACCAGAAGGCCGGCGAGTGCGACCCGCGGCGCTTCGACGGCGACACCGTCTTCGGCTGGGCGGAGGAGTGGGTGCGGACGCAGGCGGAGCATCCGTACTTCCTCTTCGTCCACACGTACGAAGCCCACGATCGATGCCCCTTCTTCCCGCCGGGGGACGACGCAGGGCTCGTGTGGCGGTACGACGCCGAGCGCCAGCCGAAGCTGCTGGCGTATTACGACGAGCTGGTCGAGCGCACGGATGCCCTCTTCGGCCGCCTCCTCGACGCCGTCGCGGCGAGCGGTCAGGCCGATCGGACGATCATCGCCGTCACGTCCGATCACGGCGAAGCGTTCTTCGAGCACGGCGCCGGCGGGCACGGGTGCGGCATCCGCGGCTACGACGAGCTGACCCGTGTGCCGCTCATCGTCCGCCCGGCGAAGGACACGGCGGCGCCCGCGATCGTCGCGGCGCCGGTCTCGGTCGTGCAAATGGCGCCGACGCTGACGGCGCTCGCCGGCATCGCCGACGGCCCGCCGTTCGACGAGCCGCCGCTTCCGGGGCTGGATATCCGGGGAGGCAGGGCGCCGGACGCGGTCGTCGTCCAGTGCGAGGATCAGCTCGCCGTGCGGAGCGGCAGCTACAAGCTGCTGAGCGATCGCCGCCGGCGTCGCCCCGACCAGCTGTACGACCTCGCAGCCGATCCCGGGGAGACGGTCGACATCGCGACCCGACCCGGCACGGTGCACCCGACGCTCGCCGCCGTGGCGGAGGCGTACTGGGCGACGTTGGACGGTGCCGCGGGCATCGTTCGTCCGAGCGACGTCGACGCGGAGACCCGCAAGCAGCTGCACGCGCTCGGCTACGTGGAGTGAGTGGTTGCCCGTCCGGACCACCGTCCCTATAGTCGCAACATCGCCAATGGGGGCGACCTGGTTTCGACGGGGGTGAAGAAGCGAACGTTGCGTGCCGGGCGTGCTGTTCCGCTCGTCAAAAAGGACAGAACGGCTTAACTGCCGACTACGATTACGCACTGGCTGCCTAATTAGGCGACCACGTCTCCCCGACCCGCGCCCGTAAGGCCGGACGAGACGTCATCTTCTCGGGCTGGGCCCCCGCCACGTCGGCCGGGTGGGGGCCGAGACCAAAGGCCGGCTGGTTGCTGGCGATCCCGTCGGTGGGAGCAAGAGCGACGACACGCAGCAAGGTACGCCGACTACGCACGTAGACGCGCTCGGGGACGCACTTTCGGACGGGGGTTCGATTCCCCCCGCCTCCACTCACGCATCGTCGCGTCGCCGACGACACGCCATCGCCGACGAGCTGTCCCTGCCGGGGTGGTCTCGGCGATGACGTGCGCGGCGCGCCGCTCGCCCTTGCAGGTCCGTCGCGCGCACGGCAATAGTCTCGCGCGTGGGGTCCCCGAGGGTCCTGATCATCGGTCTCGACGGGGCCACCTGGGACCTGTTCGAGCCGTGGGCCAAGTCCGGCAGGCTGCCCGCGCTCGCCCGGCTCATGGGGCGCGGGACGTGGGGCGGGCTGCGCTCGACGGTGCCGGCGCTGACGCTGCCGGCGTGGGCGACGTTCATGACCGGGAAGAACCCGGGCGGCCATGGCGTGTACGGCTTCCGGCGGCTGCCCTGGGATCGCTACGAGGCCACCGGGCTCGCGAACGCCCATGACCTGCGCACCGCGACCATGTGGAACGTCGCCGCCGCGGCGGGGCTGCGGGTCGGGGTGGTGAACGTGCCGCCGTCGTATCCGTTGACGCCGATCCCGAACGGGTTCGTCGTCGGCTGCATGCTGACGCCGCCGGGCGAGCCCTTCACGAGCCCGCCCGAGGTCGAGGCCGAGCTCGGCGAGTACGTGATCGACGTGCCGCCGCCGAAGAACCTGCGCCGCACCGACGCCGACTATCGTACGCGCTCGCTCGACTACCTGGAGGCCCTGGCGCGGCAGACGCGGCTGCGCGGCGACGCGTCGCTGCGGCTGCTGGACGCGCGGCCGGTGGACGCGCTGTGCGTCGTCTTCTACGCACCCGATCGCGCGCAGCACTACTTCTGGGAGTACCTCGACCCGACCGGCACGGCGACGGTGCCGGACGAGCCGCAGGTGCAGGCGGCGCTCGAGAACGTCTTCACCGAGCTCGATGGTGCGGTGGGGCGGCTGGTCGACGCCGTCGGCGACGACACCACCATCGTCCTGGTGTCCGACCACGGCTTCGGGCTCAAGCCGGAGCGCTCGATCCGCCTGAACCGCTGGCTGGCCGACCATGGCCATCTGCGGCGGCGTCCGCTCTGGAAGCAGCGCCGTCGCGTCGTGCGCGGCCTGCTCCCCGAGCCCTGGCGGAGCCGCTACGACACGACCGATTTCATCCTCGTCGACCGCGCCCGCAGCCGGGCGTGGGCGGAGACCATCTTCACCGGCACCGCCGGCGTCTGGATCAACGTCCGTGGACGCTATCCCCTCGGCTGCGTGGAGCCCGGGACGGAGTACGAGGCGGTGCGCGAGGAGATCCGCCGGGGGCTCGCCGAGCTGCGCGACGAGCACGGGCGCGCGGTGTGCGCGCAGGTGCGGCGGCGCGAGGACGTCTACCGCGGGCCGTTCGTCGAGGAGGCGCCCGACCTGGTCGTCGAATGCTCGGACGCGTACGGCGTGCTCTTCGAGAGCCTGCGGCGCGAGCTGCGCACACCGGAGCTGTTCGGGCCGTTCGACGAGCTGGGCTACACGGGTACGCATCGGCCCGAGGGCCTGTATCTGTTCGCCGGGCCGCCGTTCGCGGCGCTCGGGCAGCACGCGTCGCGTCCCATCGAGGCGATCGCGCCGCTCGTGCTCTACACCCTCGGGGTGCCGATCCCGACCGACTTCGAGGCGCCGCTCTGCACCGAGGTCGTGCGCCCGGAGCACCTGGCCGCGAACGCACCCCGCTATCAGGACCCGGTCCCCGTCGACCGCGACGACGCGGACGGTGGCTGGCGATCCGGAGACGACGAAGAGAAGATCGCCGAGCGCCTGCGCGCGCTCGGCTACCTCGCATGACGGTCGTCCCCGGGCGGGTGAGCGTCCTCGTCCCGTGTCACAACGGCGCCCGCTACCTCGGGGAGGCGCTCGACAGCGCGCTCGGGCAGACCCACGGCGACGTCGAGATCCTGGTCGCGGACGACGGCTCGACCGACACGAGCGCCGCCGTCGCGCGCGCCTACGGCCCGCGCGTGCGCTGCCTCGCGCAGGAGAACCGCGGCCCGTCGGCGGCACGCAACCTGGCGCTCGGCGCGTCCACCGGCGAGTACGTCGCGCTGCTCGACGCCGACGACCGCTTCCATCCGCGCAAGCTCGCGCGACAGGTCGAGCTGCTGGCGGCGCGCCCCGACGCCGGCGCCGCGTACTGCGGATGGCGCTTCATCGACGCCGACGGCGACGAGCTGCCCGAGCGGGGCTGGCCCCGCGTCGAAGGCGATCTCCTCCCGCAGCTGCTGCTCGGGAACCTCTTCCACCCGGTGTCGGTGGTGCTCCGGCGCGAGGTGGTGGAGCGTGCGGGCGGCTTCGACGAGCGCTGGCGCGTCAACGAGGACTGGGCCCTCTTCCTCGAGGCGAGCCGGCAGGGTGCGCGCTGGGTCTGCGTCGACGAGGCGCTGTGCGACTATCGCCTCCACCCGGGGCAGAGCCATCAACGGCTGGCCCTGGTGCACGCGGTCGCGCTCGAGATCCTGGAGCGCTTCTTCGCCGACCCGACGCTGCCCGCGGCGCTGCGGCGGCTCGAGCCCGAGGCGTACGAGCAGGCCGACCTCCGCGCCGCCGCCGAGTTCTACGCCGCCGACGCCCAGGTCGACGGCGACCGCGCCCTCGCGCGGGCGATCACCCGGCGTCCGGCGATCCTCGGCGATGCGGCGTTCGCCCTGCGGCTGCTGCGCATGCTGCTGCCCGACGGCCATCGCAGCCGCGCGGCCGTGGTGTCCCAGCGGCGCCGGCTGCTCGCCATGCTTCGGCCGGCGCTGGTCCGCGTCGCCCGCAGCCCGGCGGAGCGGTGGCGCGGCCGTGCGATGCTGCTCCGGCTGGCGCTGCGTCTGCGATGGCGAGCGCTGACCCGGGGAGCGGGCGCCGTGTCGCGCGCGTCCTGACGCCAGCCCGCGTCAGGATCCGGAGCCGCTCCGCCGCGCTCGGGTCCCGGCCGTGGCCGGGACGGCGGGCGGAAGCGACGGGCAGCGCGCGCCCACCGTTGCGTCGCCGTCGCACAGCGCGCGCAGGAGGTGGTGCGCGATCTCGTCGTGACCGCGCGCGTTCCAGTGCGGATCGCCGGGGACCCGGAGCGCGACGCCCGCCGAGCGCAGCTCGGCGAGCCGCGGCCGCACGTCGATCCACTCGGCTCCGAGCGTGGTGGCGAGCTCCGCCGTGGCGTCACCGACGTCGAGCGCCGCGTCGCCGACGTTGGCGATGACGAAGCGCGCGCCCTGTGCGTGCACCGAGGCCGCGAAGCGCGTGAGGATCGCCGCCGTCAGCCGCCACGGATCGGAGGTCGGCGTGAACATGGCGTCCTCGTCGAGGCGCAGGTGGCGCTCCCACAGCCAGCGCAGCAGGACCAGGTGATCGAGCCCGGGGAGGGGCGCAGGCCCCGGCTGCGCGACGACGACGTCCGGGGGCGGGATCGGCACCCCGATCAGCTCGAGCTCGCCGTCCGCGTCGCGCAGGGCGAAGCGCGGCTTCTCGAAGTAGCGGAACGCCACGGCGTTGCGGCTCAAGTGGTAGTACGCGAACGCGAGCACGACGACGTCCGGCTTCCAGTGGACGCCCTCGCTCTCCCAGCGCAGCAGCATCTGGTCGGTGCCGTAGCCGTGGACGGCGAAGTTCAGGACCTCGGCCCCGGGCACGAGGTCGGCGAGACGCGCGGAGACGGTGCGGGTGTCGTCGATGAGGCCGCCGAAGGTCTGCGAGCAGCCGAAGAGCGCGATGCGCGGCGTGCCGGGCGTGCGCTCCATGGGCACCTCGACGGGTCCCCGCAGCGCGGCCCCGTTGGTGCTGACGAGGATGCGCTCGCCGGCCACCGTGCGCTCGCGCCGCAGGTTGGCGCGCGGGCGCCAGCCGAGCAGCGGGTCGTAGACGTCGAACGCCATGCCGGTGGGATGCTGGGTGTGGACGCGATCGCGCCACCGCAGCCGGTCGCTGTCCTCGAGGTCGAGCCCCGGCCGGCCGAGCGTCGCCTGCTCCCGCTCCGTGAGCGACAGGCGCAGCGTCGCCTCGATCGCGCCCAGCGTGACGAGGACGGCCAGCACGGCCATGAGCGGGCCGGCGAGCCGGGTGTGCAGGTTCCTCACGGACACGGCGTCGGCGGAGGATAGCAAGGCACACGCCGGGCCGCGACCGATGCGGTCGTCGCTGCTCTGCGCGGCAGGCAGGCCGGCAGACGCGCATCGTGCGCGGGGTCGCTCGTCCTCGCGGGGGAGATTGGCTACTCTCCCGCGTCCCAGATGCAGACGCGCGCGCGAGGGAGGAAGCTCGGATGGGTGCTCGGGCTCGTCGGGGCGGCGACGGCGCTGGCGATCGCGGCGCGCACCCTGCGCTCGCACGACGAGCGGCCGCTGCCGCCGGAGGTGCAGGTGACCGACGTCCTGCATCAGCTGTCCGATCGCCTCGACGCGACCACGGTGGTCGCAGAGGATTCCGAGGCGCCGGTGTCCGCGGGCGGCCTCCAGCCGTCGCCGTCGCGCGGCTACCGCCGCGCCATCGTGGCGCCGCCGCCGGCGACGCTGCGCTTCCCCGTGCCGCCGACGCCCGGAGCCGCGCTGCGCATCGGCTTCGGGATGGAGCCGGCGAAGAAACCGCCGGCGACGGCGGCGGGCGTCCGCTTCGTCGCGACGCTGAACGAGCGCACCGTGCTCGACCAGGTGGTGGACCCGGTCGGCGCGAGCGGCGATCGCCGCTGGTTCGACGTCACCATCCCGCTCCCCGCCGAGGTCGCCGAGCCGCTCACGCTCACGCTCGCGACGACGCGGCACGGCAGCGGGCCGCTCGCGGGGACGCCGGGCTGGAGCCGCGTGCAGCTGGTGCGCGAGGCGCACATCCCGCGACAGGCGTCCGGCCCCGCCGCACCCAACGTCCTCGTGCTGCTGGTGGACACGCTGCGCGCCGACCACCTCGGCGTCTACGGCGCGCAGCCCAGCCCGAGCCCGCGGCTCGACCGGCTGGCCGCGCAGGGCCGCGTCTTCGAGCAGGCGGTGGCGCAGGCGCCGTGGACGCTGCCCTCGGTCGCGACGCTGTTCACCGGCCTGCATCCGCGCTCGCACGGCGTGGTGGGACGCTCGTGGCGCTTCGGCCGTCCCGCCGGCGTCACCGGCGATGCGGACTGGGCCTTCCTGTCCGACAGCCTGCCGACCATCGCCACCCAGGCCCGGCGCGCGGGCATCAGCACGATCGGCGTCTCCGCCAACGGGCTCGTGTCGCGCGAGAACAATCTCGCGCGCGGCTTCGAGACCTTCGTCGAGCTGCCACGACGCGAGCGCGGCGACGACGTCGTCTGGGCCCGCGGCGCCGAGGTGAACGCGCCGTTCCTCGACTGGCTGCGCCGCAATCGCGGCCGGCGGTTCTTCGCCTGGCTCCAGTACATGGAGGCGCACGAGCCCTATCAGCCGGTGCCCGGGACGCGGCCGCCGGCGCCGCCCGGCATCGATCCGCAGGTGCGTGACGGCGTGATCCGCCGCCTGGCGGAGGAGATCCGCAAGGGCGAGCGCCCGCCGCTCTCCGCGGTCGAGGTCGCGTATCTGCGCACCCTCTACCACGGCGCGATCGCGGCATGGGACGGCGCGCTGGGCGAGCTGGTGGCCGCGCTCGAAGCGGAAGGCGTGCTACGCGACACGATCGTCGTCGTCACCGCCGACCACGGCGAGGAGTTCCAGGAGCACGGCCTCCTCGGCCATCGCAAGCATCTCTACGACGAGTCGCTGCACGTGCCGATGATCGTCTTCGGGCCCGGGGTGACGCCGGGCCGCGAGCCGGCGCAGGTCCAGGGCATCGACCTCTTCCCCACCGTCGCCGCGGTGCTCGGCCTGGAGCTTCCGCGCGGGCTGCCGGGCAAGAACGTCCTCGCTCCGGACCTGGCGCGCGACCGCGAGGCCTGGTCGGAGACGCGCTACGGCGCCGGTCCCGACGGCTCCGAGGTCGAGCTGGACGCGCTGCGGACGCCCGAGCGCAAGCTCATCTGGGCCCCGCCAAGCGACCTCGGCGTGATCTACGATCTGGTGCGCGACCCCGGCGAGCAGGCGAACGCCTGGAGCGGCGACGCCGCGGACGCCGCGATGCGCGAGCGCCTGTCGGCGCTGCGCGCCGCGGCCGCACCGCCGCCGCCCGTGGGCGGCGCCGATCCGGGGCTCGAGGACAAGCTGCGCGCCCTCGGCTACCTCGACTGACCTCCGGCCTCCCGCGCGCCGCGGGCGACGCACCGGGCCGGGCACGCGCCCGGCGGCTCTCGGCCGCCGGGGCCACCGCAAGCGGTTGGCGCCGGCCGCCGTCGATCGTGCCGTCCGGCTCACCGTCCGGCGGTCGGGACCGGGCGCGCCAGATCGCCCGTGCTGAACGCCAGCGCCGCCGCGGCGGTGAACACCTGCGCTCTCGCCTGCGTGTCGAGCATACGCGCGCGGGCGAGGTTGCGGTCCGCCTCGCGCAGGTCGGGATACGTGGCCAGGCCGTGATCGTAGGACGACAGGACGGCGCTCCAGCTCTTCTCGGAGGCGGCGAGGAGGGCTGCACCGGCCTGCTGCCGCGCGATCGCCACCTTCACCTCCTGGTACGCCTTCCACACCTCGCGCACCGCCTTGTCGCGCGCGAGCGTGAGCTCGTCGGCGGCCGCGCGCCGCGCGGACTCGGCGAGGCTCAGGCGGTTGCGGCGCTCGAAGCCCTCGAACAGCGTCCATTCGAGGCGCAGCCCGGCGTCCCACTGCTGCGCGTCGACCGTATCGTAGGGCCCGCCGAGGACGCTGACCCGGCCGAGGTTGCGGCCGGTGGCGGCGCGGACGCCGAGCTTGGGGAAGAAGTCGGCGCGGGCACCGCGTACCTCGGCCTCCTTCGCCTGCAGGGCGGCGAGGCTCGCGAGCAGATCGGGTCGCTGGGCGAGGGCGCGGTCGACGGCGTCGTCGACCGATTCCGCGACCCCGGGCGGGAGCGGCTGCGTGGACAGGTCGACCACCCGGATCGCCGTCGTGGGCGCGACGCCCATGCTCTCGGCGAGGGCCATGCGCGCGTCGATCTCGGCCGCCAGCGCGTCGTCGACCTCGTACTGTGCGCGCACCGCCTCCTCGTGCGCCTGCAACGCCTCCGGTAGCGTCCCCTCGCCGCGCGCGCGGTGCGCCTCGGCAGCGCGCTCCAGCGTCTGCGCCGAGGCGAGGGCGGCGCGGGCGGCGGCGACTTTGCCGCGCACCGCGGTGAGCGCATAGAAGGCGCGGGTCACGGCGAACACGATCTGCTGATGCTCGGCGTTGAACCCGATGGTCGCCTCCAGCGCGAGGGCCCTGGCTGCGTCGACGGCGGCGCCGCGGCGGCCGAAGTCGAGCAGCAGCCACTCGAGCGAGACGATCGGGAGCACCGCCTGGGTCTTCGCGGTGAGATAGCCGTCGGGGAGGCCGCCGGGGATCAGGTTCGGGGGGAAGGGCGCCGCGACCCGAGCCGCACCGCCGGTCGCCGACACGGCGAGCAGCGGATAGTAGGTTCCCGCGGCCATGCCGACCGCGATGGCTGCCTGACGCGCCCGCTCCCAGGCGACCCGCGTCGCCGGATGCACGCGTTGGGCGATGTCGACGAGCTCGGGCAGGTCGTACGTCTTCGCGGGATCGATCTCGACGGGCTCGGCGGGGGCGAGCTGCTGCCGGGCCACGAGGTCGGCCGCGTGCTGCGCCAGCTCGGGCGGCGCCCAGGGACGGTCGGGCGAGGGCGGGGCGTCGCGCAGCGGGCTCCACGCCGCGCAGCCCACGCACAGGATCGGCATCGCCAGGGTGGCGATCCGCCGCGCGACCCGCGTCACCGCACGACTCCGGCGCCGGGTGCCGGCACGCCGAGCTGCTCGACGCGCAGCACGAGCGTGCGGTACAGCGCGAGCCGCGCCTGCGCCTCCGCCGCCAGGTCCGGATCGGCGCGGTGGCCCCGGAGCGGCTCGACGACGTCCGCGAGCGCGTCGAAGGCTGCGCGCACGTCCGGGAGGGGCGTGGTCGTCGCACCCTCGAGGCGGTCGGCCACCGCGTCCACCCGCGCGGCGATGGCGTGGTTCAGGTTGCGGACGGCGGTGCGCAGCGTCGGCGGCAGCCGCCGTGGGGCGATGTCGGGCCGGTGCCGCGCGACGGCGAGCTGGGTGAGGAAGAGCGCTTGTGCCTCGGTCATGCGGCGCTGGGCCTGGTCGCGGAGCGCGGCGTCGCCCGTGCCCGGAAGGACCACCTCGAACGCCGCCTCCGCCAGCGCCTGCTGGACGGCACCGAACTGGCGATCGGCCTGCGCGCGCAGCGCGCCGGTGGCGCGGCCCACCGCCGCCGGGTCCTCGCTTTCGTCCTCGACCGTGGCAAGGCGCGCCGTCGTGCGCAGCGCCGCGGCCAGCTGCCGCCACAGCGAGCGGGTCGCGTCGACCGGCCACACGAAGAGGAACACCAGCGTGATGACGACGTTGCCGAGCAGGATGCCGACCAGGCGGTCGCGGATGGTGTCGAAGTGCCAGCTCGGCGTGAAGCCCTGGATCACGCAGACGTAGAACGCGAACGCGATCTGCACCCCGGCGTACGAGATGCGCGCGCTCCCGAGGTCGACCCAGGCGGCGAGCACGGTCCCGGCGGCGACCAGCAGCGCCAGCGAGGTGATCGACTCCAGCTCGGGGACGAGGAAGAGGATCGACAGGAAGCCGAGGAGGGCGCCGACCAGCGCGCCGCCGAGGCGCAGCGTCGCCTTCTGGATCGTGCCTCCCTGGCTCGTGAGCGCGACGATCATGCAGGTCACGATGCAGGTGCGGATGCCGGGCCAGTCGACCGCGCTCTGGAGCACGTAGCAGATCATCACCGCGAGGGCGCCCTTGGCGGCGTAGCGCAGGTATTCCGGGTTCGTCAGGGCGTCGGGCACGAACGCGCGCCGGGGCTCGGGCGGGGGCGCGTCGGCGAGCGAGGCGTCGTCGCTCGCGAGGGTGTGCGCGAGGAGGCCGACGACGCGCTCCAGCTCGACGACGGCGGGTGGACCGCCCGGGGGGGCGTCGGTGGGCGGCAGGTCGAGCGAGCGCGTCGCGGGTGCGGCACCGGGCGCGCCGGCGAGCATGCGTCGCAGCTCGTCGCACGCGGCGACGAGCCGCTCGAGCCGGACGCGCTCGCCGGGCTCGAGGCGGTCGGGCGCCGTCAGCTCGAGCGCCACGGCGGCGGTGACGAGGCGGTCCGCGAGCGTGACGAGGGCGCTCTGCGCGGCGTGTCGCCGCGCCAGCGACGGGTGCACGATCTCGGCGCTGCGCAGGAGCGACAGCATCCGCGCCATGCCGGCGGTGACCAGCTCCGTGAGCGGCGTCGGGTCGGACGTGGGCGCTCGCCCCAGGCGGCGCGCGAGCGCGTGCTCGGCCGCCTCGACGCGCAGGCGGAGCTCTTCGGCGAGGAGCGCCGCCGGATCGCTGGGCGCCACGAGCAGATTGACGGCCACCGACGCCGCGATGCCCAGCGCGAACACCGGCCACAGCCACAGGCTCGCCCGGACCACGAGCTCGGGATCGGGTACGAAGTCCGGCACGGTCATGATGAGCGTGCCCACGAGGCCGATCACGAATCCGAGCGCGCCGATCACGAAGGTGCGGCGCAGGAACAGCCCGAGGGCCGCGAGCGCGGCCATCGCGCAGAAGCGCAGCCACGCCTGGTCCATGGCCACCATCAGGAGCAGGAGCGAGCCGGCGATCCCGATGGTCAGCGCGAGCAGGGCGAGGACGCCGAAGAGCAGCGTCTCGCCCGCCTCCTCGGTCGCCGTCCGCAGCGCCACCCAGACCGCGAGGTGCGCCTCCGGAACCTGGAGCGCCATGCACAGGACGAGCGTCACGACGCAGGCGACGACGATGCGCACGGTGCCGAGCCCACGCCCCGGCAGGGGCGCGAGCTCGGCACGGAGGAACTCGAGCAGGCGCGACGGCTGGGTCGGCAGCCGGGTGGTTTCCGCGATCGCCATCCGGCCGTCGATCAGCGCCCCGCGGGCCGCCCCTGGTCGTCGGGATGTCCGAGCACGATGGCGACCGCAGAGGCGCCGACCCGAAACACCTCCGCCGGGCGGGGATCCTCGATCGCGATGCGTACCGGGAAGCGCTGCGCGATGTGGACCCAGTTGAGCTCGCGCCGGATGGAGGGGATCCCCGGCGTGATGCGTTGATCCTCCGGGTTCACCGCCCAGCCGATGCCCTGCACCGTGCCGCGGTAGCTGCGCCGCGGATCCGACATGAGATAGACGCGCGCATCCATGCCCGGGGCGATGCGGTCGAGCTCGGACTCGCGATAGTTGGCGACGACGTACCAGCGCCGGCGGTCGACGAGGGCGAAGACGGGAATCGGCCCCGGCCCGACGAACGCCCCGACGGCGGTGTACAGGTTGACGACGAGCGCGTCGAAGGGCGCCTCCACCCGCGTGTGGCCGAGGTCCAGCTCCGCCTTGCCGAGCGCCGCGGCGGCGGCATCGCGTTGCGCGATGAGGGCGTCGAGGTCGCCGACGTCCTTCTCCGCCTGCATCATCCGCCGCCGGGCCTCGTCGAGCGTCGCCTCGGTCGAGCGCATCGCCGCCTGCGCCTCGTCGAGACGCTCGGCCGTGACGTACTGCTCGCGCGCCAGCGGCCGCAGGCGGTGGTACGTGTCGGCCGCGCTGCGCGCCTGCGCCTCCGCACGCTGCACGGCGGCCCGCGCGGCCGCGGTCGCGTACTCCTGGCCCTCGATGTGCCGCTTCGTCAGCGCGATCTGCGCGTCGAGCGCTTGCACCTCGGCCCGCGCCCGTTCCACGGCGAGGGCGTACGGCCGCGGGTCGATGACGAAGAGCAGGTCGCCCTGCTGCACGGCCTGGTTGTCGGCCACGTGCAGCTCGACGATGCGCCCCGAGACTTCGGGCACGACGTTGACGACGTCGGCCATGACCGTCGCGTCGTCGGTCTTGGGATGGCGCACGACCCGCGTCAGGACGACGATGCCGAGCAGCACCGCCGCCGCGACGATGCCGATACTGAGAAGGCGCCCGGCGGTCTGCATCGGCCGCTCAGCTCGCGAACAGGGTCAGCCAGGTGGCGAAGATCAAGGTCGCGACCAGGCAGGGATACACGAGCGCCGGCGGCGAGAGCCGCGCGGCGACGCCGGCGGCGACGAGGATCCGCCAGACGACGAGCGACAGGAGCAGGCCGGTGACGATCGAGATGAGCCAGGCCGGGAAGAACGAGCCGAGAACGTTCACCGACGGCGACAGGCCGCAGCCGGCGGTGGTGGCCGCGAGGCAGGCGAAGGTGACGGCCGTCGATCGGAGCCCGTGCAGCGTCCGCCCGGCCGGCGTCGCCGCGTCGCGCGTGCCGATCGCGAGGGAAAGGCAGCGTGCGCGTCGCGTGTCGTCGTTCCGCTCGTTCATGCAGCGCTGCTCCGACCAGGTCTCGGGGCGCAATACGTCGTGCTCGGACCCTAGTAAAGTATCCCCCGACGACACGCGCGACGGGCACGGCGCACGATCGCAACGCACGCGGCGCCGCGGCTCGTCGGAGCGCGCACGCCGCACCTGCCCGCCGGCGGACGGATCACACGGTTTGACCGCGAGCGCTCGGGCGCGGCAAGGTCGCGCGCCGACGAGCGAGGAGGCCGATGTACATCGCCTATACCCCGGAGCAGGACGCCCTGCGCGCCGAGCTGCGCGCCTACTTCGCCGCGCTGATGACGCCCGCGGTCGAAGCCGAGGTCGCGCGCGGCGACACCGGCGGCCCGCACTGTCTCGAAGCGGTGCGCCGGATGGGGCGCGACGGCTGGCTCGGCATCGGCTGGCCGCGCGAGTACGGCGGCCAGGGCCGCGGGCTGGTGGAGCAGTTCATCTTCTACGACGAGGCCTGGCGCGCGCTGGCGCCGATCCCCGCGCTCACCATCAACGCCATCGCGCACACGATCATGGCGTTCGGCAGCGAGGAGCAGAAGCAGTTCTTCCTGCCCCGCATCCTGCGCGGCGAGCTCCACTTCGCGGTCGGCTACACCGAGCCGCAGGCGGGCACCGACCTCGCGTCGCTGCGCACGCGTGCGGTGCGAGACGGCGACGACTGGATCATCAGCGGCCAGAAGATCTACACCAGCCTCGCCGGCTACGCCGACTACGTCTGGCTCGCCGCGCGCACCGACCCCGAGGCGCCGAAGCACAAGGGCATCTCGATCTTCGCCATGCCGACGACCGCGCCCGGCTTCTCGCACTCGATCATCCACACCCTGGTCGACTCGGGCACGACGAACACCTTCTACGACAACGTCCGTGTGCCCGGCACGGCGCTGATCGGCGAGGCGAACAAGGGCTGGAAGCTGATCACGAACCAGCTCAACTACGAGCGCGTCGCGATCGCCCCGCCGGGCATGGTCGAGAAGGTCTACGAGGACACCGTCGGCTGGGCGGCGACGACGCGGCTGGCCGACGGCCGCCGCGTCATCGACCAGGAGTGGGTGCGCCTCGACCTCGCCCGCGTCCACGCCAAGCTCGAGTTCCTGCGCCTCGCCAACTGGAAGGCGGTGACGAGCCCGACGCAGAACCCCGCCGACGCCAGCGCCACGAAGGTCTTCGGCAGCGAGTTCTTCTGCGAGGCGTATCGCCTCCTGCTCGGCGTGTTCGGCGCCGCGGGCGCGCTGCGCGGCAGCGACCACGCGCCGCTGCGCGGGCGTCTCGAGCGCGCCTACCAGGGCACGCTCTTCCTCACCTTCGGAGGCGGCACGAACGAGGTGCAGCGCGATCTCATCGCGCTCTTCGGGCTCGGGATGCCGCGCATCCCGCGCCACTGAGGGACCGACGTCATGGACCTCGAGCTCGACGACGACCAGCGCGCCATCGCCGACCTGGCGCTCCAGATCCTGCGCGAGTCGCTGACCCGCGAGCGCCTGCGCGCGATCGAGGCGAGCGACGACCGCGTCGCCGACGCGGAGTGGCGGCGCCTCGCCGAGGCCGGGCTGCTCGGCGTGCCGCTGGCGGAAGACGTCGGCGGCAGCGGGCTCGGGATCGTCGAGGCCTGCCTCGTGCTCGAGCAGGTGGGACGCACCGTCGCGCCGCTGCCGTATCTGCCCACCGTCGTCGGCGGGGCGATGGCGATCGACCGCTTCGGCACCACGGACCAGCGTGCTCGCCTCTTGCCGCGCGTGTGCGACGGCTCGCTCGTGCTGGCGCCGGCCCTTACCGAGGACGGCGACGAGCTGGCGGCGGGCACGCCGCGCACGACGGCGCGGCGGGACGGCGACGGCTGGCGGCTCGACGGCGAGAAGCGCGTCGTGCCCGCGGCGCACGTGGCCGGGCTGCTGCTCGTGCCGGCACGCACGGCTGACGATGCGAGCGCCGTCTTCCTCGTCGACCCGCGCGCCGCCGGGGTGACGCTGGCGCGCGCCGAGAGCACCGCCCGCGACGTGCTCGCGAGCGTGCGGCTCGCCGGCGTGCCGGTGCCGGCGGGCGACGTCCTCGGCGCGGTGGGGGCGGGGACCGAGATCGTGGCGTGGATCGTCCGCCGGCTGACGGCGGGCCTCTGTGCCATGCAGGCCGGCGTCTGCGCCGAGGCGCTGCGCATGACCGCCGCGCACGTCTCGGAGCGCGAGCAGTTCGGACAGAAGATCGCGACCTTCCAGGCGGTCGCCCAGCGCGCCGCCGACGCCTACGTCGACACCGAGGCGGTCATGCTGACGGCGCGCCAGGCGGCGTGGCGCCTCGGCGCCGGGCTCGACGCCGACGACGCGCTCGACACCGCCAAGTTCTGGGCGGCGGAGGGCGGCTTCCGCGTCGCGCACGCGGCGCAGCACCTCCACGGCGGCATCGGCGTCGACACCGAGTATCCGCTCTTCCGCTACTTCCGCCGCACCCGCCAGATCGAGCTGACGCTCGGCGGCGCGGCGCAGCACCTGAGCCGCCTCGGCGAGCGGCTCGCGGCGCGCGCGGGCGGGTGACGAGCCGAGGTCCCGCCACGCGTTCCGTGCGCGCCGAGCCGCCGATGGCGCCGGCCGTGCACCGTTGGGCCGGCGCCGATGGCGCCATCGGTCAGGGGGGCGGCGCGGCCCGCTCGACTGCTTGGCGAGAATCTCATTGACCGGGCCTGCGCCGTCGATGGTAGGGTCCGCGCCTCGCTCCAACGCCCGAGGGGGAATGCCAATGGTCGGTCGCGTGCTGCTCGTCCTGTCCTTCGTCCTGTCCCTGCTGCCGCCCGTACACGCGGCGGATCAGACGGTTCTGGGTCAGACCCTCACCGTCAAGAGTCCCGGCGCGCCCGAGAAGCGCGCGGTCACGGTGAAGGCAAAGGAGACCGCCACCGACGCCACCCTCGTCGGCAACCCGGTCACCGCCGGCGCCACCGTCGCCGTGACGCTGACGGGCCCGTCGCCGAGCGCCGCGACCTACGCGCTGCCCGCCGGCGCGAGCGCCGTCACCGGCAAGCCGTTCTGGTCGGGCGACGCCGCCAAGGGCTTCAGCTACCGCGACCCGAAGGGGGAGAACGGCCCCGTCAAGGCGGCGCAGATCAAGCGCCGCGGCACGACGTTCCAGATCAGCGTCGCCATCGACGGCAAGCACGCCGCGGTGGCCCTGGTCCCGCCCGGCACCGGCACCGGCTGCGTGCTGCTCACCATCGGCGGCGGCGACTCGTACAGCGTCGCCTTCGCGAACGGCGGCAAGATCACCTCGACGCCGACGCTCTTCAAGTACACGAAGCCGTCGAGCGAGGCCTCGTGCGTTCCGACCACGACCACGACCACCACGACGTCGACGACGACCACGTCGACCACGGTGCCCGACCTGCCGAACCTCGTGCCCCCCGGTGCGGCGCCGCTGCGCTACCGCGACCTCGTCTTCGCCGGCGCGACGGTGACGAGCAACATCGTCTACGGCAGCGCCGTCAACAACTCCGGCCAGACGGTGACGCTGCTCATGGACCGCTACGAGCCGACCGGTGACAGCGTGACGGCGCGGCCGGCGATCGTGTGGATCCACGGCGGCAGCTTCTCCTCGGGCAGCAAGACGTCGGCGGAGCTGGTCGACCAGGCGACGGTGTTCGCGCGCAAGGGCTACCTGAACGTGTCCATCAGCTACCGGCTCGAGCCCGGCGGCTGCGCCTCGTCGGTACCGACGGCGGTCTGCCTCATCGCCATCGGGGAGGCGCTCGACGACGCGCAGACCGCGATCCGCTTCCTGCGCACGAACGCGGCGGCCTGGGGCATCGATGCGACGCGCATCGCGGTCGCGGGGACGTCGGCGGGCGCGATCACCGCCCTGAACGTCGGCTACTCGAACAACGAGGAGCCGGACGCGGCGGTGGCGGCGGCGGTGTCGCTCTCCGGGGCGCGCATCCTGACGACCCCGAACCCGGGCGAGGCGCCGGCGCTCCTCTTCCACGGCACGTCGGACGTCGTGGTCCCGTACCAGTGGGCCGTCGACACCGTGAATGCGGCCTCGGCCGCCGGCCTCGACGTCTTCCTCACCACCTGGCCGGGCGCCGGGCACGTCCCGTACGCCGCGAACCGCACGCAGATCATCGACCAGACGACGAACTTCCTCTTCTGGGAGATGGACCTCGCGAACGCCGCGCACTGACGTCGGAGGCGGCCCGGTTTCGCCGGGCCGCCGCATCCGGCATGCTGCGTGATCCGCCGGCGTCCGGCGGATCAGCGAGGTACAGCGCGTGGCACTCCAATGCGGCATCGTCGGGCTCCCGAACGTCGGCAAGTCGACGCTCTTCAACGCCCTCACCAAGGCCGGCATCGCGGCCGAGAACTACCCCTTCTGCACCATCGAGCCGAACGTCGGCGTGGTCGAGGTGCCCGACGCGCGGCTGGCGCAGCTGGCGGCGATCGTCTCGCCGCAGCGGATCCTCCCGGCGACGGTGGAGTTCGTCGACATCGCGGGCCTGGTCGCGGGCGCGTCGAAGGGTGAGGGCCTCGGCAACCAGTTCCTCGCGAACATCCGCGAGACCGACGCCGTCGTGCACGTCGTGCGCTGCTTCGCCGACGACAACGTCGTCCACGTCGCCGGCAAGATCGACCCCGTCTCCGACATCGCCGTCATCGACACGGAGCTCGGCCTCGCCGACCTCGCGACGGCCGAGAAGGGCGTCCTGCGCTACAAGAAGCAGGCGCAGTCCGGCGACAAGGACGCGAAGCTCCTCTTCGGGCTCCTCGAGCGCGTCATCGCGCAGCTGAACGAGGGCAAGCCGGTCCGTGCGCTCCCGTTGACGAAGGAGGAGCGCGCCGCCCTGAAGCCGTTCTGCTTCATCACCGCGAAGCCCGTTCTCTACGCCGCGAACGTCACCGAGCACGGCTTCGAGGGGAACCCGCACCTCGACGCCGTCCGCGCGCTGGCGGCGGAGCAGGGCGCCGAGGTCGTCGCCATCTGCGCCGCCACCGAGGCCGAGATCGCCGGTCTCGACGACGAGGAGAAGCAGCTCTTCCTCGCCGACATGGGCCTCGACGAGCCGGGGCTGAACCGACTCATCCGCGCGGGCTACAAGCTCCTCGGGCTGCGCACGTACTTCACCGCCGGCGAGAAGGAGGTTCGCGCGTGGACCATCCACGCCGGGGACACGGCGCCGCAGGCGGCGGGCGTGATCCACACGGACTTCGAGCGCGGGTTCATCCGCGCGCAGACGATCGGGTTCGAGGACTACGTCGCGGGGAAGGGCGAGCAGGGGGCGAAGGAGGCGGGGAAGCTGCGGGCCGAGGGGAAGGAGTACGTGGTGCAGGACGGGGACGTGATGAACTTCCTCTTCAAGGTCTGAGCAGGGGAGGCGGTTCCGCTCCGGGACTGGACCGGGTGCAGCGCCCGCGTCCAGGTGGAAGGAAACACCGCGTTCCCCATCGCAGCGTCCTACGCTGGTCCGCGTCTAACCTGGCGATGAGCCGCCGGTGCACCGACGGTCGCACCCATCCCTTGGATGCATGCCGGTCGGCTCCATCGCCTTGTTAGGCGGCTACTCTTCGAGACCAAGAGCACGGACCTCGGCATCTCGAAGCGGTCCGTCGCAGGACAAGAGGAACTCGTCGAACTGGGGCGGCCGATCCCCTGCGACCGAAAGCATATTGTGAACCTGCCCCCTATGGTGAATCTGGTGAAGGAAGAGATGCGCGAGAACTATGTGAATCGGGTCTGCGCACGTAAGACCTTTCGTATCGGTCCAACGAACGACGAGCACGAGGGACTTGTCCGTTAGCGAATCGCAGAACGCCAGGAGTGCACGGTCGCTCGTTGACTGGATCGCCACGAGGGTGCGTAGGTCGACGCAGGGTTGCTCGTCTAGCCGGCCTCCTGTGGGGGCATCGCCTCGCAGGGCAGCGAGATAGAACTGATCGACAACCAAAATGTGATTCAGAGTACCGTGAATCGATTGGAAAAACGCGCCGCAGTTGCGGAAGTAGACGGTAGACGACAGGCGTGCACAGGCCTGATGGAGCCGGTGGTTGCTCCACAGATTGTTACGGGACATCCGGCGGAAGTAGTCGACAAGTTCAGCCATGGTTCTCACGCATCAAGCGTCTCGTTGAGCTGCCTAACGACACGGGCGATCAGCGGCCGGCGAAGCCGGTCCGCTGCGTCGCCAGATTAGCTGGCCTTTCCCCCCTTCAACTGCTGATCGATATCGTTCACGAACAGGGCAAGTACATCGCCCGTACGCAGGTTCTGATTTTTGTGCCCGAGGTCGCGGCGAATCGTCAGGATCAGTTGTTCGTAGAGCAACATGAGTGTCATCGGATTCGTCTTGAGTGCCTCAGCGTTCACCGCCGTCCGACGCCATTTCACCCATGCTGCGAGCACATCATCCGAGCCCCACACTATAACGCGTTGGGTGAAGTCGGACATGAAGTCGAGCATCTCCTTCTCGGTTGGCGCCTTGCCAGTCTTCGCGCCCATCAGAATTCGGAACATGAACTTGATCAGGTCTTCGTAGACGGGGGTCTTCTTCTCCCGATGCTCTTTCAAGACGAGCGCACGGGCCTCGTACGCCTTTGCCAGCACGATGGAGAGGACCGAGACAAAGGCCGTGGCGGCGGCCGCAATGATGGCTACCGCAATGTCGGAATCGAGCGATGCCAGAACCCGAGCACCCGCCCGCACCGCAACGATGGTTCCATACAAGAGCGCCGCAAGCACGGCGGCGCCTACTATCGCGGACAGAATCGGACGAGCCTTCGGTTGCATGGTGATGTCCAGCTAACGGCTCAAGGTTGAGCCGCGCGCCCATGAACACTCACCACGACGTGGCCATGTCGCGCGCGTCGGCTCCAAGCTTCAGTTAGACTACGATCCGACGGCATTGAAGATGTCCTCCCACCGCAACACATAGCCCTGGACGCGGCTCCCGCGGTCGGTGTGAGCGAGTGTCGTCTCGAATACCCGAGAGTAGTTCATTGTCCGGAGGCATTCAGCGCTCGTGAGAAGCACAAGGCTGGCAGATGCGAGACCGCGACGCTCTTTCCACCGACACAGGTATTCAGCTTGTCGGGCTAGCTGACCCAGCTCTACGTGCGCGCCGCCGCTGGTGAAGCGACTACCGATCTTGTTCTCGATGATGACGATGCTGCGATTGTCTGCTGAG
This sequence comes from bacterium, assembly GCA_026129405.1. Classification (NCBI taxonomy): domain Bacteria; species bacterium. Next base: position 17,892 of record JAHCID010000006.1, on the reverse strand, counting down.
ACGTAAAGCAGATCCGCCGGCATCGCCCCCCAGATCTTGATGTCTTCAAGGTCATGCGCGCAGAGCGGATACTCTGCCAGCATCGTACCGGCCGCGGAGAAGAGGGTGTCTGCCCCCACGTCAGCTAGGCTTTGGTCGGCCATGTGAAGAGGAACTCGACCCCACGGAACGCCCCCTCGATCGTGAAGCAGACAGAGGCAAGCACTCAGCTCTCGCTCGTTCGCCGGCTTGAGTCCTGTCACCGGATCCACAAAGGCAGGCGGAACGAGATCCCAGAAATCACTGCTCGCCAAAATGCGTCCTCCTTCAGCTGTCTAACGTCCAGCATCAGCGGCGGCGCACAGCGCCGTCCGCTGCATGCTGTTGTTAGGCGGCGTCTGGTTTTCCACTCTCACCCCTGGGCTTGAGAGCAAAGACAGAGGCCGCCGCGATACCGATTGTGACGATGTTGACCACCGACCAGATGTCCCTCGTCAGATGTACTCGGAGGATTGGGTTGTACACGGCGGCCGTGACCCCGAGAACCCAGATCCAGCCTTGATGCCCTTGCTCGAACGCCCTGAAGGCGAGGTAGGCGAAGATGCCGCAGCAGACCCAGCGAAGGAGAATGTAGTAGCCGTACGGGTTTTCTGGGTTCAGGGCCCAGAGGAGCATCAGGGAAGCTACGAGTTGGGGAACCCAGATTCGGCGCATCACTGTTCGAGGCTCTCCGCAAGGGACATGGCACCGATCCTGGTTCCGAAGGTCATGATCGTGAGCAGCACGAGTTCGATAAGAGGGCCCCACATTCCCTTGATCAGGGTGGCGAGCATCGCGATGGGTACCACGCCGACCCCAGCGAGGAAGAGACCGATGAATACAGCGCCCACACCCCAGATTGCCAGCGTGAACAGAAGTCCCTCCATCCAGAGTGTCGCGCCGAACACGTAGGACGCGACGAACAGCGCCACGCTTGAGAATCCGCGAGTCGCTTTCGGAATCGCGAGGGGCAGAAGGATGAAGACGACGATGCCGAAGGCCACCCATGTCAGAACGGAGAACCACGGCAGGAGCTTCGTACTCGCCCAAGCCGCACCGAAGATGAAGACACCAGCGATTGCGAGACCCACGACGAGGAAAGCCCCCATGATGAGGAGGCCACCGAGCCCGGCCAGCGTGTCCTTTACGTTCATCGCGCGATCCTCATAGCCGCCTAACGAACCCTTCGACCGACCTGCCTAATCCCGGCCCCCACGCGGCGCTCGCGGCCTATCCGCGGCGCCGGGCGGGCGGGAAGGAACAGGCAAACTCCGAATATCCCGGCGGGCCTCGACCGCACGTGTGGCCGACTTCGCGCGGATAGGCGGCGACGTCTCGCAGCCTATCGGCACCGGACCTGCAGCGCCCGACCGCGCTGGCGCCAGTCCATCGACAGGACTTCGCACGCCCAGGCCGCCGCGGTTGAGGACGTGCGTGTATATCTGTCGTCGTCCGGGCGTCGCGGTGGCCGAGCAGCTCCTGCACGGTGCGGATGTCGTATCCGTCCTCCAGCAGGTGCGTTGCGAACGAGTGCCGGAACGTGTGGCAGCCCGCCGGCTTCGCGATGCCCGCCGCCAGGACGGCCTCGCGTACGACGCGCTGGAGGGCTGACTCGTGGAAGTGGTGCCGTCGCCGCTGCCCGTCTCGGGGTGCCGGTAGGTACGCGTTGCGGGAAACACCCACTGCCACGGCCATGAGCGGCCCGCGCTGACGTACTTCCGGTCGAGGGCGTGCGGTAGCTCCACCCATCCGGCGTCCCGGGCCAGGTCGTCACCGTGCTGCCGCCGCACGCGTACGAGGTGGGCGGCCAGCGGTTCCCGCACGACCGCCGGCAGCATCGTGCGCCGGTCGCGCCCGCCCTTGCCGCTGCGCACGACGATCTCTCCACGCTCGAAGTCGACGTCCTTCACCCGCAGTCGCAGGCACTCGAGCAGGCGGAGGCCGGCCCCGTAGAGCAGCGCCGCCATGAGCCACCGGCTTCCACCGAGCTGCCCGAGGACGGCGGCCACCTCGGGGCGGCTCAGCACGACGGGCACGTGCGCCGGCCGCTGCGCGCGGACGAGGCCGTCGAGCCACGGCAGATCGACGTCGAGCACGTGCCGGTAGAGGAAGAGCAGGGCGCTCAGCGCCTGGTTCTGCGTCGACGCTGCCACCCGCCGCTCCACCGCAAGCGCCGAGAGGAGCGCCGGCACCTCGTCCGCGCCGAGCGTCGGCGGGTGCCGCCGGCCGTGGAACAGGATGTAGCGTCGGATCCAGAAGACGTAGGCCTGCTCGGTTCGGCGGCTCATGTGCCGCGTCTGCAGCGCGATGCGCACGCGATCGAGCAGGCGCGGCTGACGCTGCCCGTACGCCGGCGGCTGCTCGGCGACGGCGAACGCGACGGCGGTGGCCGGAATAGGCATGCGAGGAATGAAACTACCCCGCCAAGTGGCGCGCGTCCATGGTCGCGACCGCATCATGCCGATCCCGGACGCTGGCGAGCCAGATGGGCCGCGCCGGGGATGCCGGACGGTTCGGCGCCGTGCGCGGCGAACGGAACTGCGGCGCACCGCGGACATGTCGGCGCGCGCGGTGGCCGCGCAAGCCGGTGGGCGGTGGAGTGGGCGGAGACGCCACGATGGGGACGTCCGCGCAAGCTGGGGTACGGGGCGTGTGGAGGAATCGCCGGACTGGGAGGAACGTCCGATCCGTGCGGGCCCGCTGAACGTTCCGGGGGTGTTCTCCTGTCCTCCCTATGCCGACTCTGATGTCGGACGGCGAGACGGCGGCGCTCCCGGGGCCGCGTTGCGTATACCGCACGCGTGGTGCTGCGGGTTCCCGACGACGATCCCGACTGCACGGCCGGTGCGGTCCTCGAGTGCCCCCGCACGCCGAGGAAGGAGTCGTCGCGAGCCCATGCACGTGCCGTGTCCTCCATCGCGACACGCGCCGCCTCCTGCTGCGCCGTGTCCGACGAGGCGGTGATCGTCGTGGCCTGCGTCCACGTGTGCCGATCACCGCGTGGCGCCAACGATCGACGCTGATGGCTGGAGCAACCCTCCGGACGAGATCACCCGCGCGCCGCGCGCGTGCGGGCCGCCTTCTTCGCCGCCGCCGAGCGCCCGCGCGGCCCCTTCGTCGCGACCCCCTTCCGCGCCGCGACCGAGCGCGCCTTCGCGCCGCGCTTCCGCGCCGAGTTCTCCACCTGGCGCGAGAGCGCCTTCTTCGAAGCCGCCTGCGTGCCCTCGCGCTGCAGCGCCTTCTTCGTCGCGCGCGACCGCTTGGCCGACGTCTTGCGGCCGCGGCGCGCGGCCTTCTCGTCCTGGGCCGCCTTGCGCTTCGTCGCGCGGGACGTCCCCTCGCCGGGCGGCGGAGGTCGATGCCGGCGCGGCGGGCCTTCGACAGCCCGATCGCGATGGCCTGCGTCGCCGAGCGCGCGCCGTGCTTGCCCTCGCGGACGTGCTTGATCTCCTCGCGCACGAACTCGCCGGCCTGGGTGCTCGGCGCCTTGCCCTCGCGGGCGTCGCGGCGCGCGCGCGCGATCGTCTTCTTCTCCGGCATGCGGTCCTCCTAAAGGCCGGAAGAGCGTGCATCACGCGTGCCAGCGCAGGAGCTATGCACGTCCCCGTTGCGCCGGCGCGCGACGGCAGCTTCTTCAACCACGATGGAGAACGTGCAGGCGGCTCAGCGGCGGATCTCGCTCGCCGGCAGGACGCGCCCGCCGAGCACGGTCCCCCACACCCGCACGTTGCGCAGCTGCTCCGGGGCGACCTCAAAGGGGTCCTGATCGAGCACGGCGAAGTCGGCGAGCTTGCCCGCGGCGATGCTGCCGACGCGATCCTCGACGCCCAGCGTGTACGCCGCGTCGATCGTCACCATGCGCAACGCCTGCTCGAGCGTGATGCGCTCGTCCGGCCCGCGCACGGCGCCCGAGAGCCCGCGGCGGTTCACCGCGATCCACACGGACTCGAGCGGCACCGGCGGGGCGACCGGCGTGTCGGTGTGGAGCGACGTCGGCACCCCCGCGTCGACGAGCGTGCGAAGGCGCGCGGCCGTGTAGGCGCGGTCGCTGCCGATGTAGGGCGCCGTCAGCTCGGCGCGCGCGTAGAGGTAGAACGGGTTCACGCTGACGACGCCGCCGAGGGCGCGGATGCGGCGCACCTGCTCGGGCGTCGAGATGCCGAAGTGCTCGAGCGTGTAGCGGTGGTCCGCGCGCGGCTGGACCGCCATGAGGCCGGCGAGGGCGTCGACCGTCGCCTGGTTCCCGGCGTTGCCGTTGGTGTGCACGTGGATGTGGAAGCCGGCGCGCCACCAGGGGAGGAAGCGCTCCACCATCCGATCCGGCGGCGTGTTGAAGAAGCCGCTGCGGCCGTCGATGTAGCCGGGGTTCCGGATCTCCATGCCGAGGCTCAGGAACGAGTCGTCGGCGAAGAACTTGACGCCGCGGAAGACGAGCGTGTCCGTGTTCCGGTCGGGCAGCGACTGCACGTACGGGATCGCCTGGTCGCCCTTCGCGGCGGTCATCGAGACGGCGTCGCTCACGACGACGCAGCGGACCGGCGTGGCCGGGTCGTTGAAGTACCGCGGGAAGAGGTCCTCCTCCGCGGCGAGGTTCGTGATGCCGAAGGCCAGCTCGGACGTCGTCGTGATGCCGTTCCGGCGGCTCAGGTCCATGAGGAACTTGATGTTCGCCAGCGCGACGTCGGGCGCGAGGAGCGGCGCGAGCGCCGGATCGAGGATGCGCGCGGCGGCGGCCGTGCCGAGGAACTGCCCGTTGGGCTCGCCGTCGGGACCGGCGGCGATGCCGGTCGTGGTCGTGTCGGCCTTCGTCACGCCGAACTTCTGCAAGGCCGCGGAGTTCGCGAAGACGAAGTGCTCCGACGCGTCCCACACGAGGATCGGCTGCGTCGCGCTGATCGCGTCGAGCGCGGTCTTGTCGAGGTGCTTCCCGCCCATCGCGACGACGTCGTAGCCCCACGTGAGCACCGTCTCGTCGGGCGAGTTCGCCTGGGCCACGTACTCGCGCAGCTTCTTCATGGCGGCGTCGGGCGTCTTCACGCCGGGGAAGTCGGGGCCGTAGGGATTCGGGACGGGCAGGTACGAGAGCAGCGGCCGGGTGAGGGCCGTCGCGCCGAGGAGCGGATGGCCGTGTGCCTCGACGAAGCCGGGCACGAGAACCTTGTTCGCGAACCTGCGGTCGATCGTGTGCGCCGAGCCGACGAGCCATGGGCGCAGGTCGCCGAGCGAGCCGACGGAGAGGATGCGGCCGTCGCGCACGGCGACGGCGGTCGCCGTCGGCCAGCCCGGGTCCATGGTGACGATCTTGCGCGCGACGAAGACCGTGATCGGCTTCGCCGGCGGCGTCTGCGCCGCCGCCGTCCCCGCGCCGAGCACGACCGCCGTGACGAGCGCTCCAAGCCCCTTCCACATGCGTCCGACGCCTCCCGAGCGCCGCGTCCCAGCGTCCGGGATGCCCCGCGACTGTCAAACCGCGGGCGGCTCGCGCCGCCGCGCGGATGGGCGTAGGGCGGAGGCATGGCGGCGGCGGAGCGGCTCGGCTGGGACGAGGCGTCGGGCCGCGACCTCTGGCTCCTCGCCCCGGGCGATCCGGCGACGTGGCCGGCGGCGGTGCGCCTGCCGGCGCGTCACGCGATCGCCATCGTCGCCGGTCCCACGCATGCGCTGCCCGACGCCGCCCTGCACGCGCTCGCGCGCACCCTGCTCGACGCCGGCGCGATCTGGCTCGTCGTCTGGGGCCCCGGCGCCGAGCGCGCCCACGCGCTCTTCCGCGACGCCGTGCTGATCGCGGAGCGCTCGCAGGCCGAGGAGACGGTCGTCATGACGGCGGCCGAGGGCGGCACGCTCGACGAGGCGCTCCTGTTCGCGCTCGCCGAGGCGCGGCCGTCGGCGGCCTACACCGACGCCTGCGATGCGCTGCTGGTCGTCGCCCTCGACGCGGCCGCGGCGGCACGGGCGCGGGCGGCGCTCGCCGCGCCGGCGGAGTTCATGGCCCGTATGACGACGGGCGGCTGACCGCGCCCCGGCGCCGGCGTCGCTCAGACCTCGGGGCGCGCGAGCACGAAGTAGTTCGGCGTCGCCTTGCCCTTGCGGAAGGCGCGGCCGATGAGGACGCGGCCGTACACGCGGCGCAGGTAGTCCTTCATGTGCCCGTAGATGAACTGCGTGATGCCGGTGTCGTTCGGGCGGATCGCGGGCCAGGCGGCGGGCTTGTCGCTCGGCAGCTCGGTGTAGTCGACGTAGGTGCCCGAGTCGTCGCGCTTCAGGAGATAGTAGCCGGGGCCTGCGAACCAGGCGGCGCCGCTCTCGTTGTAGCCGCCGATCGCGCCGCTCGGCGTGCGGTAGAAGACCTTGCGGAAAGGCCGGTAGAGCGGCTGGTTGTTCTGGCCCTCGAAGGGGACCGGATCGAGCGGCGGCCGCTCCGGCGCGACGACCTCCTCGAGGCGGATCGGCTCGGTGCCCGCCGAGAGATCCCACAGCGTCTTCTGGTGCCGGCGGTCGAGGGTGGTCGCCTGGCGGACGCGCTCCTCGCCCGAGAGGGCGGCGAGGTGCTGCTGGACCTGTACCGGCGTGACGCCGGAGGTGGCGAGGAGGTCGTTCAGGGTCATGGTCCTCCCTTAGCCAGGCCGCGCGCGCCGGGCCAGCGCCGGCCCACGGCTCAATCCTCGGCGACGATGCGGTTCTGCTGCACGCCGAGGTCGAGCCGGCCGTCCGCGCTCGCGATGCGGGCCTCGACGACGTCGCCGGGCTGGAGGTAGGGGCGACGCGCCTGCGCGGCGAGGAAGAGGCTCCATTTCGTCGCCTCGGGTAGGAGGCCGACGAAGCGCTGCACGAGCGGCGGCGGGATCGCGAGCGCGCAGCCCGCCGGCGTGCCGGTGGCGAGGAGGTCGCCGGCGTAGAGGTCGTGGACGCCCGCCAGCTCGGTGAGCGTCTCGGCCGGGCCGTAGACCAGGTTGGCCGTCGTGTCCTGTTGGCGGACCTCGCCGTTCACGGTGAGTCTGAGGCGGAGGTCGCGCAGCAACGGCACGTCCGCCGGCTCCAGCAGGCAGAGCCACGGCCCGACGGGGCCGAAGGTGCGGAAGCTCTTCCCCTTGTAGAACTGCATCTGCGGGATCTGCACGTCGCGCGCGGAGTAGTCGTTGACGATGACCGCGCCGGCGACGAACTCGTGCAGGGTCGCGTCGGTGACGGTCACCGGCGCGGTCACGTCGCGGCGGAGCACGAGCCCGAGCTCGATCTCCCAGTCGAGGAAGCGTACCGTCTTCGGCCGTACGACGTCGCTGTCCGCCGGGACGATGCAGCTCGGCGCCTTCGTGAAGATCATGTTGAAGGTCTTGGCGTCGGGATCGACGCCCGAGTCGATCATGTGCTGGCGGTAGTTCGCGCCCTGGCACACGAAGCGCTGGTTGCGCGTGACCGGCGCCAGGAGACGCACCGTGGCCGCGTCGATGCCGTCGCCGCCGAGCGCGCGCAGCGCGGCCGGCGTCACCCGGCGGACGAGGTCGCCCGTGGTGGGGAAGTCGCCGGGGATCGGCGTGATCCGTCCGGCGGCGATCACGCCCCAACGGATCGCGGCCTCGTGCTCGTAGCGGACGACGGGAACGGCCATCGGATCTCCTTCGCGCTCAGCCGAGGCCGCGCGCCATCGCGACCAGCTTGCCGAGGCTCAGGTCGGGGCTGCGCCACAGGTTGCGGGCGACGTCGACGAGCAGCCCGGCCGACAGCGGCGGGCGCACGAAGCTCGCCGGCATCGGCGGGCCCCACTGCGCCATGGCGTCACGGCCGACGGCATGGACGCCCATCGGCTGGTCGGCGGTGAAGACGTCGCCGTCGCCGTAGTGCTCGTGCTTGTCGCCGCAGGCGTCCTCCCAGTAGTCGAAGACCTGGCTGCCGAGGATGTGGCGGCCGACGCCCCAGGCGTGCGTCCAGCCGCGCTCACGCAGCACGCGCCCGCCCATCGCCACGGCGTCGGTGTCGCACACCTCGTAGGCGCTGTGCGAGTAGCGCGGCACGAGCCCTTGGGCGAGGGCGAGGGTGTGGTGGTCGGCCGGCGTGTCGCCGAGGTCGAGGCGCAGGAAGGCGACCGCGGGCGAGCCGTCGGGGAGCACCTGCACGTCGCTCGGAATCAGGCCGAAGTGGCGCGTGTACCAGGCGCAGGTCGCCTGCCAGTCGGCCAGCTCCAGCACGACGTGGCCGAGGCGCACGACCTCGGGCGGCGCCACCGGCGGGCGCTGCCCGGCGTTCACGCGCGGGCGCGCGTCCGGCGTGTTGATCGGCAGCGCGGGACGACGCGGCAGCGGCGTCGCGCGGGCACGCCCGTGGACGGCGTCGACGGCGAAGCCGGAGGGATCGACGAGCCGCACGCGTGCGCCGCCGCCCGGGGTGGCGAGGGCCTCGATCGGGCCGGCGTCCGGCAGCGCCGCGAGGCGCTCGAGGTCGGCGCGCGACCCGACCTCGAGCGCGAAGCCGGCGAAGCGCGGCGTCGTTCCCCGCTGGACGAGGTAGCAGAACGCCTCCGGGCCGGTCCCGCGCAGCACGAGCAGCTCGGGCGTGCGCGTCACCACCCGAAGGCCGAAGTCGACGAGGAAGCGCTCCGCCTGCGCGAGGTCGGGGCGCGTGAACGCGACCCAGGCGAGGGCGCGCGCGCGCACCGTCGGGTCGGGATGGCGGGCCGGCTGGGCAGTGGCGAGCGTGCTCATGGGCGTCGTCCTTCGAGGAGGTCGCGGCTCTCGCGCACGAGCCGGGCGGCGTCGGTCGCGGGGCCGTCGTGGAGCACGGCGCGGTCGGGACGGACCACGAAGGCTCGGCCGACGGGTGCCGCGCGCGGCACGATGGTGCCGGAGACGTCCTCCCACACGTGCGGGGCCAGGGTGCGATGGAGGCGCTGGCCGCGGTGGCAGAGCTGGACGCAGCGGCCGCCGAGCCGCGCCCAGGCGGGCGCGGCGTCGCCGAGGTGGAGCGCCGGGTCGACGCCGAGGCCGACCAGCGTGAGGCCGGGGCCGAGGGCGTCGTCGCTCCAGCCACCGCGGCCGTCGGCGTGCTGCACCCACGCCTGCGGGAAGAGCCCGCCGCGGTGCGGCCCGTCGCCGGCGGCGAAGAGGCCGCGGCGGAAACGCGGCTGCGGCTTCATCGCCAGGCCGTCGAAGAGCGTCCGCACCGGCGCGAGGAGGCGCGCCGTGCGCAGCGCGCCGTGCAGGGCGAGCGCGACGGCGGTGTTGCGCGGCGCGATCAGGTGTCCGAGCCGCTGCGCGAGCGCGATCATGGCCTTGGCGTGCGGGCGGCGCTCCTCGTCGTAGCTCGCGAGGATCGTCGCGTCGGCCGTCCCGCCGAGCACCCAGGCGAGCTTCCAGGCGAGGTTGGCGGCGTCGCGCAGGCCGGCGCAGAGGCCCTGGCCGGCGAAGGGCGGCGTGATGTGGGCGGCGTCGCCGGCGAGGAAGACCGGGCCCCTCTGGAACGTTTCGACCACGCGGGCGTGGAAGCGATAGACCGCCGTGCGCTCGATCTCCATCTCCTCGGGCCTGCCCCAGGGCGCGAGCAGCTCGCGCACGCGCTCGGGCCGCTCCATTTCCTCGGGCGACTCGCCGGGCTGGAGCATGAACTCCCAGCGCTCGCGGCCCCCGGGCGCCGGCATGTGCGGTGTCGGACGGCGCGGGTCGCACAGGAACTCGGTATGGTCGATCGGCCGCGGCGTGTGGCGCGCGTCGACGATGAGCCAGTCCTCGGGATAGCTGGTGCCGTCGAAGCCGAGGCCGAGGAAGCCGCGCACCGGCGAGGCGGCCCCGTCGGCGCCGACGAGGAAGCGCCCGGCGACGGTGGCGGCGGCGCCGTCGTGGCCGCGCAGCGTGGCGCGCACGCCGTCGGTGTCGATGGTGAGCCCCGTGAGCTCCTGCCCGAGGGCGGTCGTGACCGACGCCTCGGCGGCGAGGCGGGTGCGCAGCACCTGCTCCAGCTCGGGCTGGTGGAACATGACGAGCTTCGGATGGCCGTCGAGCACACCCGCCGTCTCGACGCGCGCGAACTCGCCGATCCACGGCGAGCGCAGCCGCACCTCGGGAATCGCGAGGGTGGCGAACGACCCCTCGCCGAGGCCGGCGAGCTGGAGGATGCGCAGCGCCTCGTTGTCGAGCGCGATGGCGCGCGGCTGCGGGAAGACGTCGAGCGCCTTGTCGGCGACGAGCGTGCGCACGCCGTGACGGCCGAGCAGGAGAGCCAGCGTCGCGCCGACGGGGCCGAGGCCCACGACGACGACGTCGACCTCGGCCGGGAGCGTTGGTGCGACGGGCGGCACGGACGGCAGAGGTCGCGCAAACTGAGAAAAATGTCAAACCATGGCGACACGCTCACTCCTGGGCTAGAAGGGCGCATGGCCACGCGACCCCGGCCCGCCCCGGCGCAGCGTCCCGGCATCCGCGCGCGGACCCGCGCGCTGCTCCTCGAGGCGGCGGCGCGCGTGTTCGCCGAGAAGGGCGTCGGCGGAACGGCGATCCACGAGATCGCGGCGGCGGCAGGGGTCGCGAACGGGACCTTCTACAACTACTTCCGCACGCGCGAGGAGGTGGCCGAGGCGGTGGCGGGCAGCCTGGTCGGCCAGGTCCACGTCGAGATCACCGCCAGCTACCGCGACGTCGCCGACCCCGCCGAGCGCATGGCGATCGGCTGCCGCCGCTTCCTGGGGCGGGCGCTCGACGATGCGAGCTCGGCCAGGGCGATGCTACGCGTGTGGGCCAGCACGGAGACGCTGCCGCGCGAGGCGGTCGCGAGCGTCGCCGCCGATCTCCGCGCCGGCAAGCGGCGCGGCCGTTTCCGCTACCGCAGCGAGGTCGCGGCGCTCGATCTCATCCAGGGCGCCGTGCTCGCGGGCATGCGCAGCGTCCTCGAGGGCCGGGCCGGACCGGAGCATCCGGCGGCGGTGGCGGCGCTCGTGCTGCGCGGCCTCGGGGTCGAGGCGGCGGAGGCCGATGCGCTGGTGCGCCGCGCGCTGCCCGCGCCGGCGGGGCCGCGGCGCCGAGCCCGGCCCAGCGCTTAGAGCCCCGGCTCCTCGGCGTCGTGCGCGTGCCCGATCGCGGCGCGCACGTCGGGCGGCAGCTTGCGGCAGTCGAAGACGACCTTCTGCGCGTGCACCGCCGTCACCGCGGCGCGCGGCAGGCTGACGTCGCCGCTGTTCTCGATCCACACCACGACGGCATCCTCGTCGACGCTGCGTACGGCGCCGAACTCCTCGCCGCCGTCGGCCGCGAAGGCCTGGTAGCCGATCTCGATGCGCTCCGGCACGTCGATACCTCCCGTCGGAGAGTTGCGAGGTCGAGGCAACACCCGCTCCGGAGCCCGGTCAAGACGGGTCCGGCGTCAGGGCGCCGCGACGACCCGGTAGTAGACGCCGTTGGCGCCGAACGAGGGCTGCATCCAGGCGCTGCCGCAGGAGTAGTAGGTGACGCCGCCGACCGGGGTGTAGACGCAGCCCGCCGGCAGGGCGGCGTAGATCGCGCCGAGCGAGTAGGCGCTGCCGGCGGCGACGCCGGCGGCGTACGCGTTGGCGCTCGCCGCGCTGGCCCCGGCCGCTCCGAGGACGGTGCCGGCCGCGAGCCCGACGGCGGCGGCGCCCGCGGCGGACCAGCCGCCGCAGCTGCCGCAGCCGCTGGCGTAGTAGTGGTTCACCACCGTGGGCGGGTGGTAGCCGCCGTAGTAGCTGCCGCCGTAGTAGCGGTTGTAGCCGCCGTACGCCGTCGTGCCGTTGGCGCTGGTGCCGTGCCAGTAGCCGTCGCCGCCGGAGGCGTGGCCGCCGTACGCGCCGGTCGCGTGCCAGGAGCCGCCGCCGCCCGACGCCGTGCCGCCGCGCCAGCCGGAGGCGTTCCAGGAGCCGTCGCCCCCGGAGGCGTGGCCGCCGCGCCAGCCCTGGGCGTGCCAGGAGCCGCCGCCGCCGGACGCGGTGCCGTAGCGGCCGGCGTGGACCCACGCGGTGGCGGGCTGGGCGCAGAGGGCGGTGACCAGCAGGGCGGACAGGATGGTGCGCATGGCGAGTCTCCTCGAGAGCGGTGCGGTCAGCGGGGGGACGTCGGCTTCGGCGCGGGCGCGCCGTCCGGCAGGCGGACGTCCGGACGCGCGAAGGCGATGCGCTTCGCGCTCGCGGCCTTCGCCGTCGTGAAGCTGTCGCCGGGGACCGCCTCGCCGCGCCGCCAGTCGGCGAACGCGACCTCCTGGCGCAGGCGCGAGGGATCGCGACGGAAGACGGCCCGGCCGAGGCGCGGCAGATGGTCCTTGACGCCGATCCAGAGCTGGACGAAGACGTCGTCGTTCGCGATCGCCACGATGTCGGTGGGGACGCCCCCGACCAGCTGCGAGCGGCCGACCACGAAGGCCCATTGCAGCCCCTGCGCCATGTCGGCGTAGGGATCGGCGACCAGGACGTCGGTGAAGGGGAAGTAGATCGAGGCGGCGTCGAACGCCGCCTTCAGCGTCGCGTCGATCGTCGGCGGCGCGTCGGCCACGGCGAGCAGGTCCTCGGCGGGCGCGTACGCCATCATCGTCTTGCCGTCGTAATAGAACTCGAACGGCGGTCCGTCGCCGGGCGAGACGATGCGCAGCTTGTCGGGACGCTGGAGCGTCACCTCGGATTTCGTGAAGTAGACGAGCGCGGGGCCCGGGAGGCTCGGGCTCTCCCAGCTGGCGACTGCGGTGAAGCGCAGGGTGCGCGCCGCCGCGAGCGTGGCGCTCATGGCCCTGAGGAGATCGAGGGCCTTCGGCTCGACGACCGCCACGATCGCGGGCGGTGCGGGGTGCGTCGCCGTCGCCTGCGCAGCGTCCTGCGCGAGCACGTGGGGCGCCGCGGCAAGCAGCAGCGCGAGGGCGGGTGGCAGAAGCGGCCGCATGCATCTCCGCTAGCAGCGCGCGGCCGGAGCCGCCTTGCCATTTCCTGCCATCACCGGCGCCTGGCATGCGCGGGCAAGACGTGCGAGCGGTCGCGCGGGCAATGTGTCGTGCGGCGATGGAGCGAGACGGAGCGGAGCGTCGCCGTCAGACCGCGAGACGCGACGCGTACGCGCGCCGGTACTCGAGCGGGGAGACACCGGTCCAGCGACGGAACGCGCGCGTGAAATGGGCATGGTCCGAGTAGCCGAGGTCGAGCGCGATATCGAGCACGCGGGCGTCGGTGTGCTCGAGCAGATCGCGCGCCGACTGGAGGCGGCTGCGCTCGATGAGGTCGTCGAAGCTCTGGCCGTCGCCGGCGAGCCACCGTTGCAGCGTGCGCACGCTGAGCCCCAGCGCGCGGGCCACCGCGGCGATGCTCGGCCAGGCCCCGCCGGCGGACAGGCTCTCGATCGCCTGCCCGACGAGGTCGGCGAAGCGGCTGGCAGGTGACTCTTCGCCCCACGGCGTGAGCGCACTCGGAGTGACGCGGGTGGGCGGGGCGAGTGGGCGGGCGAGCAGGGCCGGCTCGAAGGTGATCGCGCTCACCCGCGGATCGAGCCGCAGGGGCGTGTCGACGAGGAGCGCATGCTGCGCCACCCGGGCGCCCGACGGGCCGACGGCGAGCTGCGTCGCCAGAGGGCGCCAGCGCGGACCACCCGCCAGGCGCAGCGCCTTCAGGGCGGTCGCCAGTGCGAACTGCTCGGCCTGGGCGTAGGGGTCGTCGCGGGTGCCGAGGAAGACGTGGCAGAGGGTCACGCTGTCGCCGCGGTGCTCGATCCACCAGCGCGCCCCGGAGTTGTAGGAGGGCACGGCGAGGAGGAGGCTCTCCAGCAGCATGCGCACCGTCGGAGCGCGCCGGATCATGGCGCCGAAGGCGCCGAGGTCCTCGAGGGCGGCGGCGTGAGCGGCCTCGAGGCCGAGGTGCTCGATGCCTTCGGCGCGGGCGACGTCGCGGAGGAAGGTCCGTACCTGGTGCAGCGGGAGGAGCGCCTCGCGTCGCTCGAAGGCGCGCAACGGCACGCCGGTGCGCTCGAGATGCCGCTGGACGGGCACCCCAGCCGCGGTGAGGAACCGCAGGAACGGTCGATAGACCTCGTTGCGGATCAGCGCGACCCGGCCCATCGGCATGATCGGGGGTCGCGGCACGGGGCGCATTAGTGCTCGCGGTGGCGTGACATGGCAAGACGAGCCCAAATCCCGCTTGGTACATTATCCTGCTCGCGCTGCCGCGAGGCTCCGACCGGCGGCTTCGCGCCGACCTTCGGTCGGGGGCGCTGACGTGCGGCGGCTCCGCATGCCCATGTACAGCGATCCCGCGCCCGACCGCCGCCTCGTCGCCTGCCCGGACTGCGACCTCCTGCTCCGCCTGCCGGTGCTGGAGGACGGCGCGTCGGCGCGCTGCCCGCGCTGCGACTACGAGCTCTGGCGGCGGCGGGCCGGGTCGCGGGCGCGCTGCCTGCCGCTCGCGCTCGCGGCGGCGGTGCTCTACGTGCTCGCCAACGCGGTTCCGATGCTCGGGCTCGAAGCCGTCGGGCATCGCGCTTCGACCACGGTCGTCGGCGGCGCCCTCGAGCTCTGGGCCGACGGGCGGGAGCTCGTGGCCGTGCTCGTCCTCTTCACGGCGGTGGTGGCGCCGGCCCTCCAGATCGGGCTCATGCTCGCGATCCTCGTCGGCTCGCGACGCGCGCCGGCGCCGCGCTGGGTGGGGACGCTGCTGCGTCACCACCCGGCGGCCGTTCTCTGGAGCATGATCGAGGTGATGATGCTCGGCGTTCTCGTCGCGCTCATCAAGATCGCCGACTACGCGACGGTGGTGCCCGGTCCGGCACTGTGGATGCTCGCCGTCCTCGTGGTGCTGCTGGCGACGATGCAGTCGCTCTTCGACCCGCGCGAGGTGTGGGCGCGGGTCGGGTGGGCGGCGGACGGGGCGACGGACGCGGCCGCGCCGGATACCGCCGAGGCCCGGCCGTGAGCAGTGCGGTCGCGTCCGCGATGGCCGCGGGGCTGCAGCGCTGCGAAGGCTGCGGCCTCGTGTCCCGACCGCCGGCACACGCGCCGGAGCCGCGCTGTCCGCGCTGCGACACGGCGCTCGAGTTCCGCAAGCCCGACAGCCTCCAGCGCACCGTCGCCTACCTCGTCGCCGCCGCCATCTGCTACGTGCCGGCCAACCTGCTGCCCGTGCTGACCACGCGGACGGCGGCGGGGGAGAGCTCCGACACGATCCTCGAGGGCGTCGTGCTGCTCTGGTCGCCCACCGGATGGCCGCTGTCCCTCATCGTGCTGTTCGCCAGCATCATGATTCCGAGCGCCAAGATCGTCGCCCTCGGCTACCTGGTCCTGTCCGTGCGCCGCGGCTGGGCGCAGTCACCGGCGCAGCGGACCCGGCTCTACCGGATGGTCGGCTTCATCGGTCGCTGGTCGATGGTCGACGTCTTCGTCGACACGTTCACCGCGGCGCTCGTGCAGCTCCAGCCCCTCATGTCCGTCGAGCCCGCGGTCGGGCTGGTGTTCTTCGCCGCCGTGGTCGTGCTCACCATGCTCGCCGTCGAATCCTTCGATCCCCGCCTCATCTGGGACGCCGCCGGCGCCAACGAGGTCCGTCATGCCTGAGTCGCCTCCTCCCCTCCCGCCGGTCTCGGAAGCGCGTGCCGTGCCGCGCCGCCGGACCCGGATGTCGCTCGTCTGGGTCGTCCCCATCGTGGCGGCGATCGTCGGCGTCTGGGTCGCCGTCGCGAAGATCATGGGCGAGGGGCCGACCATCACGATCGTCTTCGACTCCGCCGAGGGCATGGAGGCCGGAAAGACCGAGATCCACTACAACGGCGTGACGGTCGGGACGCTGGCGACGCTGCGTATCGCCAAGGATCATCGCAAAGTGGTGGCGACGGCGCGCATGCAGCCAGAGACGGCGAGCTTCCTGGTCGAGGACACGCACTTCTGGGTGGTGCGCCCGCGCATCTCCGGCGCCACCGTGTCGGGCCTCGGGACGCTGATCTCCGGGGCCTACGTCGGCATGGAGATCGGCAAGTCGACGCGGAGCGAGCGCTCCTTCGTGGCGCTCGCGAGCCCGCCCGTCGTGAGCCAGGACGTCGCCGGCACCTTCTTCGTGCTGCGCACCTCGCAGCTCGGGTCGCTCGACTACGGGACGCCGATCTACTTCCGGCGCCTCCAGGTGGGCGAGGTCGCGTCGTACGAGCTCGACGCCGACGGCCGGGCGCTCACCGTGCGCATCTTCGTGCAGGCGCCGTACGACGGGTACGTCACCACGGCGACGCGCTTCTGGCAGGCGTCCGGCATCGACGTCTCGCTCACGGCTGCCGGCCTCACCGTGCAGACGCAGTCGCTGCTCTCGATCCTCGTCGGCGGCATCGCCTTCGAGGCGCCGCCGGGCGCCGCGGCGGGGGCGGCCGCACCGGCGGAGACCACGTTCACGCTCTACGACGACCGCACGCAGGCGTTCCAGCCCCCGCGCGGCGTGTCGCAGACGTACGAGCTGGTGTTCAGGCAGTCGGTCCGCGGGCTCGCGGTGGGGGCGCCGGTGGAGTTCTGGGGCATCCCGATCGGCGAGGTGGTCGACGTCCGCCCCGAGGTCGACACGACGAAGATGGCATTGACGGTGCACGTCACCGTCGAGGTCCATCCCGAGCTGCTGCACGTGACCGCGCCGAGCCAGGCGACGCCCGGCGGCGTCGAGGAGCACCGGGTGCGGGTCGACGGCCTCGTCGCGCACGGCATGCGCGCGCAGCTCCAGACCGGCAACCTCCTCACCGGGGCGCTCTTCGTCGCCCTCGACTTCTTCCCCGACGCGCCGCAGGCGAGCATCGACTGGAGCCTGACGCCGCCGCGCATCCCGACCACCGCGGGCGAGATCGCGGCGCTGGAGGCGAAGATCACGAGGCTGGTCACGAAGCTCGAGGCCCTGCCCATCGACGCGATCGGCAAGGACGTAACCGAGGTCCTCCGCACCCTCGACGCGACCCTCGCCGAAGCGCGGCGCACCCTCGCCGCCGCGGACAAGGCGCTCGCGGACGCGGGCACGCTGGTCGCCCCGGACTCGGCGCTCCGGGTCGAGCTGAGCGGCATGCTGCAGGAGATGAGCCGCGCCATGCGCTCGCTGCGCGTGCTCACCGACTACCTCGAACGACATCCGGAATCGCTCCTGCGCGGCAAGAGCGGGGAGGCCAAGTAGGTGATGACGGCGATCATCAGGCGTATGGGGATGTGCGCGCTCCTGGCGGCGTGTGCGACGGGATGCGCCTCGGCGAGCGCGCGCTTCTACACCCTCAGCGCGACCGCCACGGCCGACGGGTCGCCCGCGGTACCCTGGGCCGTGACGGTGGGCCCGGTGACGGTGCCGGCGGCGGTCGACCGCCCGCAGTTCGTCGTCGAGGTCTCGCCGAACCGGCTCCAGCTCGACGAGTTCAACCGCTGGGCGGCGCCGCTCGACGACAACATCGCCCGCGTCGTGGCCGCGGACCTCGCGGTGCTGCTGGCCACGGATCGGGTGGTGCCGGGACCGATCCCGAGCTTCGCGGCGACCTACCGCGTGACGATCGACGTGCAGCAGTTCGTCTCGGTGCCGGGGGGATCGGCGCTGGTCGACGCGGTGTGGTCGGTGCAGCCCGTGAGCGGCGGCACGCCGCGCGTCGGACGCACGGTGGCGCGCGAGGACGTGACGGGGCCGGGCTTCGACGCGCTCGCGGCGGCGCACAGCCGCGCACTCGCCAGGGTGAGTGCCGACGTCGCTGCGGCGCTGCGCGCACAGGCGCCACGCTGACCGCTCGCCTCTGGCACCAAGTGGCAAGACCGGGACGCGCGGCAGGGGATACGCGATCTCGCAACGATGTGCGTCCGCTCCACGAAGCGCCCGCCGGCTCGCGCCGGCGCGCCGTCCACGCCTCGATCGCCCGCGCCGTCCGCCCGTGAGCCGGGCGGCATGCGATGGCCGGCGCGTCCGCCGCGGGCGGCCGT